>NZ_JBHWUO010000053.1:0-47973 GCF_042736975.1 Streptomyces sp. NPDC059989 | reverse complement strand
GGGCAATCCAGCCGCACCAAGCAGGCGGCAGGAGCCAAATCCAGCCCCGCCGGCGTTTGAGGCGCGGGGTCTGGGGCGGAGCCCCAGGAGGCCCCGCGCAGCGGCCGGACCCCGCTACAGCGGCGGCGGCTCCGGCCGTTCCTGGGGGCCCCGCCCCGACAGGACCTCGCCATAGGCCTGCATCAGGTCCGCCAGCCGCAGCGTGGCCAGGTCGTCCCGCGAGGGTTCCCCGGCGAACCCCGACAGCCGAAGATCCCGGTACGCGCAGCTCTTCTCGTACAGCGTCCGCAGGAACCGCCCGTTCCCCAGCTCGTCGATCCACCCCTGCTCCACCACGTGCCCGCTGATGCTCCGCAGCTCCTCCAGCGCCTCCTCGTCCCACCGGTCCCCGTTCGCGTCCGCCAGCACCCCGCCGATCGCGGTCAGCTCCAGCGGCCGGTAGCTGGGGAAGTCCACCCGCGTGGTGAACCGGGAGGACAGCCCCGGATTGGCCGCCAGCAGCCGGTCCATCCCGGCCGAATACCCGGCCAGGATCACCACCAGGTGGTCCCGGTTGTCCTCGGCCCGTTTCAGGAGCACCTGGAGCGCCTCGTCGCCGTACGCGTCGCCCTTGCTGTAGCCCGAGTTCGACAGCGAGTACGCCTCGTCCACGAACAGCACCCCGCCGATCGCCGAATCGATCAGCTCGTTCGCCTTCACCGCGGTCTGGCCGAGGAACTCGCCCACCAGGTCCGCCCGCTGGGCCTCCACCAGATGGTCCCCGCCCAGCAGCCCCAGCGCGTAGAAGACCCGTCCCAGGATCCGCGCCACCGTCGTCTTGCCCGTTCCCGAGGGCCCCGAGAAGACGAAGTGGCGTTTCGGCGGCTGCACCGGCAGTCCCTGACCCGCCCTCAGCCGCGCCATGTGCAGCTGCGCGGACAGTGCCTTCACCTGCCGTTTGACGGGCTCCAGGCCCACCATCCGCTCCAGCTCCGCCAGCGCCTCGGCGAGCGCGTCGGGATCGGCCGGCCCCGCCGGCAGCCCCTCCGGCGCGCCCTGCGGCGGGACGGCCACCTTGCGGCGTGCCCCCTCGACCCGGCCGGAGGAGGGCGGCGGCGAGGTCAGCGGGTCGGACTCCGCCTGGCCGTCCGCCGCGATGTCCTGGACGGGCCCGCCGCCCAGCGCCAGCGCCGCGAAGTTCCCGCCGGCGGGGGACGGGCCGTGCCCGCCGTACGTGCCGTACCCGGAGTACCCCGCCATGCCCGCCATGTCGGCCATGCCGTCGGTGTCGTCCCCGTCCTCGATCGCCGTCAGCCGGGCCGCCGTGTCCATGAACGCGGGATCCACCCGGTGCACCGCCCGGTACAGCGGCAGCGCCGCCGCGCTGCGCCCGGTGCCCTCGTGCGCCCGCGCCAGCCAGTACCGCAGCTCCTTGCGCTGCGGCTGCTCGCTGCGGCAGCGCATCAGCGCCGCCGACAGCAGCGGCTCCGCCTGCCCGTACATCTCGAGGCGCACCCGGGCCATCCCGCCGAACAGGCCCGCCTCGATGCCCAGCAGCGGATCGTCCACCAGCGGCTCGGTGTGCCGGACCAGCTGCTCCCAGTCCTTGACCAGGTAGGCCCGGCAGGCGTGCAGGAACCGGACCTGCGGGTCGGTGTCCACCGGCGGCAGCGCGGCCAGCGCCTGGTCCAGCTCGGGCACGTGGCGGCCGTCCAGCCAGTGCGAGGCGTGCGCCAGCAGCAGGTCCCGCCGGCTCTCCAGCACCGGCTGCACCCACCAGCCCAGCCAGTACCAGGAGTTCAGCGTCCGCCGGTGCCGGGCCCGCTGTTCGCCGAAGCGGTCCCGGTGGGCGTACATGCGCAATAACGCGTTGGTGGTGTCGACCCGGAGCGCGTGCAGGCCCAGCCAGGCGTCGGCCATCGCGGGATCGAGTCGTACGGCGGCCCGGAACTCCTCCTCGGCCTGCGGATAGGCGCCCATGGTGCAGGCGTCGACTCCGCGGAGCCAGGCGAGCTCGGCCGGGGCGTGTGTGCTGCCCGGCGTGCCGAAATCCATCACGTCCCCCACAAGCCTGCCCCCGTGGTGCGCGGCAACCCCCGCTTCGAGCGCGCGAGTTGCCCGGTGCCCCCGGCCGGCGTCGCTGAAATCAGGGCTGCATCGTACCTGCGGTTTCGCACCTTACGTAGGGCGCGGCGGGCCCGGTTCGCGTGTGCGCCCCGGGCGCACGCGGTGACTCAGGGTGAAGGAACGGAGGCGATTCGCCTCGTGTGACGGGGGTGCGGAGGGGGTCCGCGGGCAGAACGAAGCCCCCGATCACGGGGGAACAATCGGGGGCTTCGTGTCCGCGGCGGCCGCTGAAGGCCGCGCATTGAGAACGTAAGGCCGCTGCGGGCCCCAGGTCAAGCGGGTCGGTGGAGGCCCGACGGAGCCGGATTTCCGCGGCCGCTCAGGCCCGGGGGAGTTCGTCACCCTCGGTGACGGAAGCGGGTGTTCCCGAGGCCGCATCCGCCCCGGAAGACCACTCGTATCCCGTACCGCTCTGGCGTACCAGCGTGTCGGCGAAGGGGCGCGAAGGGTCGTTCGAGAAGTGCGCGAGCTCCGCGCGCTCCCATCCGTCCCAGAAATCGGAAAGTTCACGCCCGTCCCGGTCGCGCCCGCGCCCCCAGGACTGCGCGCGCGGCGTCTCCATCCACAGCAGCCGCGCCAGATGCGGGCGCAGCGCCCGCCGGCCGGCCCCGACCCCCTCGACGAGCAGCACCGGCGCCGGCTCCAGCACCCGCGCAGGCCCGAAGCGGCGCTCCACCCAGTCGTACGGGGCCCAGTGCGCGGGCCGTCCCGCGGCCAGCGGCTCCAGCACCTGTGCGCGCAGCCGCCGCTCCCAGTCGAAGAGTTCCCCGTGGGTGGCCACGTCGTCCAGGTGCAGCACCGGGGCGTCCCCGAGCGCCTCCGCGAGCCGCCCGGCGAAGGTGCTCTTCCCGGATCCGGCGTGCCCGTCGATCCCGATCAGGCGAACGGGTCCGAGGGAGGGCGGCAGCGCCGCGAGCTCCCGCGCGAGTGACTCAAGTGACCGGTGTGGCTCCACGCGGCCCAGCCTAGGGGGTGCCCGGCGGGTCGGGATCCGATCCGCCCGGCATCCCCTGTACGTCCCCTGCGGCTGGACCGGTCGTCATGCCCGACACGGGCCCCCGGCTTCGGCCTCCGGCGGCCGGGAACTGGAAGGGTGAGGCCGGCAAGCACCGGCACCGACCCACCCCTGGGGGAAGCCCGCGATGACCGCACCCACTCCGCGCAGGGCCGTACTCGTCGCCGCACTCGCGGCCGCCACCGCGGCGACCGCCGCCTCCGTCTCCGGCGGCAGCGCCTCCGCGGCCGTCCCGCCCGCCCCCCGCGGCCCCGGCCGGACCGTCGACAACCGCTTCTGGTTCTCCCGCGACCACTGGCGGGCCGGCACCCACCAGGGCACCACCGCCGTGGGCGGCGCCCGCCCCGGCCTGGAGATCGGGACGGCGGCCGGCCGCACCGAGTACACCGACCCGCACACCGGGAAGAAGAGCACCTGGGAGTACGCCGCCTGGACCTCCCCGGTGCACCGCTCCACCGTGCCCGCCACCGAGGCCATCGCCTCCTGGAACGCCCGCACCCCCGCCGGCACCTGGATCCAGACCGAACTGCGCGGCACCTACACCGACGGCACCGCCACCCCCTGGTACGTCATGGGCCGCTGGGCCTCCGGCGAGGGCGACATCCGCCGCACCTCCGTGGACGGCCAGACCGACGGCCGGTCCACCGTCTGGACCGACACCCTGGCCGTCGACGCCCCCGCGAGCGGCCTGCGCCTCACCCACTGGCAGCTGCGCCTGACCCTCCACCGCAAGCCCGGCGCCGACCGCGGCCCCACCGTCTGGCTGGCCGGAGCGATGGCATCCGACGTCCCGGACCGGTTCACCGTGGCGGCCTCCGCCCCCTCAGGCCGGGGGCACGAGTTGAAGGTGCCGCGGTACTCGCAGGAGGTCCACGCCGGCCGCTATCCCGAGTACGACAACGGGGGCGAGGCCTGGTGCAGCCCCACCTCCTCGCAGATGATCATCGAGTTCTGGGGCGGCCGCGCCGGCTCCTCGTCCCTGACCTGGGTCAATCCGAAGTACTCCGACCCGCAGGTGTGCCACGCCGCCCGCTCCACCTACGACGCCGCCTACAAGGGCTGCGGCAACTGGCCCTTCAACGCCGCCTACGCCGCCACCTACCCCGGGCTCGCCGGAGTCGTCACCCGGCTCACCTCCCTCACCGACCTGGAGCTGCTGATCCGGGCCGGCATCCCGGCCATCACCTCGCAGTCCTTCCGCACCGAGGAGCTCACGGGCGCGGGCTACGGCACCGCGGGCCACCTGATGACCGTCATCGGCTTCACGGCCGCCGGGGACGTCATCGCCAACGACCCCCATTCGCCCGACAACCCGTCCGTCCGCCGGGTCTACAAGCGGCGCGAATTTGAGACCAACTGGCTGCGGACCAAGCGCCACAACGCGGCCGGCAAGGTCGTCTCGGGCACCGGAGGCATCTGCTACCTGTACGCCCCGGCCACCCCGGGAGCGGCCCGGATCGCGGCGCTGACGGCGGTCGGTGTGCTCTGAGAAAGCTCGGCTGGTTCGAACGGCTTAACCGGCGGAATATGGGCATAAAGGGCATATAAGGCTTCTCATAGGAGGCAGCCCGCCATGACCACTCATCCCAGCAGCATCGAGCACCACCCGGACCTTGCCGAGATGCGCACTCGGTTCGAGCGGGTGACCAGCACCCCTGCCGCGCAGGCCGTCGAGGCACTGGCCCTGATCACGGGCCTGTACCTGGCCGCTTCGCCATGGATCGCCGGGTTCAGCGTCCTGACCCCGCTGGCCATCAACAACCTGATCGCCGGCCTGGCGTTCTGCCTGTGCATGGGCGGTCTCGGGTCCGCCTACGAACGCACCCACGCGATGGCCTGGACGGCCGTCGCACTCGGCGCGTGGACGATCATCGCCCCGTGGGCCATCGCCGGAGAGATGGACACGACCCGCACGGTGGTCAGCAACGTGATCACCGGCGCGGTCGCCCTGTGCCTCGGCCTCGCCATGGCGGCGATGGCCGGCCGCCAGCGCGAAACCCGCGTCTGACGACGACAACGAACCCGGCCGCCGGGCCCCGACCGCTCCTCCCGCGACGGAGGGTGCGGTCGGGGCCCGGCGGCGTGACGCGCGCCACCAGTGACCATCGTCTCTACCGCGAAAGCCGCGAACGCTGGCACATTGGACGGCATGACAGCCAACAGCGCCGCCCTGACCACCCGCGCCCGGGACCTCGTCCGCACCGGGGGCCCCAAGGACTCCTCCTGGCTGGAGCACGTCCTCGGCTGGACCCTCGTGGTCGTCGTGGCCATGTTCGTCACCCAGGTCGGCTGGCTCTAGTCCCGGAGGCCGCAGCAGCGGCCTCCTCGGGCTCCACCCGCCAGTGCCGGTCCGGGATCCCCACCAGCCCGTACAGCCTGCGCACGGGTGAGCGCGCGGGGAGCAGCACCAGCCCGGCCGCCCCCGCGAACACGGCCAGGCCCGGCCACCACCCCAGCAGCCGTACGAGCGCACTCGCGCCCAGCGCCCCGCCGAGCGGCAGCGCGTACACCCCCGCCCCCGCGATCACCACCGCGAGCGCCCGGGGCACCTTGAGGTCCGCCGCCGCACCCGGCAGCCGCCAGCCCTCCACCAGCCAGCCGATCTCGGCCAGCAGCATCGTGCCGATCACGGCCGTGCCGAAGACCAGGAGGGCCAGGAAGGTCCCCGAGGTCGCGAAGTCCAGGCAGTGGTTGACCACGCTGTCCGCGGACCAGCCGGCGTAGGCCCGCGGATCGGCGCTCAGCAGCCGCCGGTACCCGCTGCCGTCCCACCCGTGGACCAGGGTGAAGAACAGCAGGAAGTACCCGGCGACCGCCTGCAGATACCCCCAGTACCCGGCTCCCACCAGCACGAACAGCCGCGCCGCCAGGAAACCGAGCAGCGCGCCCACCACCACCGAACCGGTGTGGAACAGCGCGAAGCCCGCCCAGACCCCGCCGTGGTCCCGCGCCACGTGCATCGTGGCCCAGGCGGGGTTCTGCCACAGCAGGTACATCCCGGTCGGGGCGAGCAGTAGGGCCGCGTACAGCACGGTCAGCGCCAGGTACGGATTGGCCGCGCGGCTCCTCGTACGACGTGCCCAAAAGGGAGGGGCCTCGCCCCGGACCGAGCGCTCCCACCACTGGAGCTGGCGCCCGGCCGCCACCGCGAAGGTCGCACCGATCCCGTAGGCCCACAGCGGCGCCGCCTGCACCGGGATCACGAGGCCTCCAGCCGCAGTCCGTCGGTGACGATCACATCGGAGGTGACGAGCGCCTGCTCGGCACGGACCTGGGTCATGAAGACGAACGGCGGGATCACCGGGGGAGCGGGCAGCCCGTCCGGACTGAAGGTGACGCACAGCAGCCCCTCGATGCAGCCGCTGAACCTCGTGAGGTACAAGGTGACATCGCCCCGCAGGTCGAGGGAGGTGGCGGCGAGCCCGTACTCGTCGGCGCCGTCGCGCGTGCGCAGCCGGTAGTCGCGCAGCGAGGCCGCGCGCATCTTCAGCACCAGCACCTTGAGCGGCCCGTCCACCGTCGGCACGTGCGTCACGCCCGCGAACGCGAAGCCCTGCGGCGCGAACAGCGAGGTGGTGACGGTCGGGGGAGTACGCGCGGCCATCGGCGGCCCCGCCGCGGGCGCGGCCTTCGCCTCCGGGGCGGCGGCGCGCGGGGCGGCGGCCCTCGCCTGCGGCGCGCCCGTCGCCAGCGCGGCCAGCAGCACCACGGGCAGCGCGGCGGCCAGCGTCCGCGGACCGCTGCCGTCCAGCCTCGGGATGTACGGTCCCTCCTCGCCCGCCTCCTCGTCCGGCAGCGGGGTCCAGCCGAAGGCCAGCGAACTCCCCGCGATGCCGAGCAGCATCCCGACCAGGAACCCGCCCAGGTTGGTCGCCACGAAGGACAGCACCGACAGCAGCAGCGCGTGCAGGGAGACGTACGCCCGGGCCTGCGGCAGGAACCACAGGAACAGCCCCGCCAGGATCAGCGCGACGCCGATCCCGATGGCCGCGATGCCGCCCAGACCCAGGCTGACCAGCACCGTCAGCGGGGAGAGCGGGACGAGCAGCAGCTCGGTCCCGCCCAGCACCAGCAGCAGCCCGCCCCAGAACGGCCGGGTCCGGCGCCAGGCGCGCAGCCGCCGCCGGTGCTCCGGAAGCGGGAGGCGCCGTTCCAGCCATCCCCGCCGGATGCCTAGAAGCACTTCTTGCCGTCCAGGCTGACGTTGAGCTTCATGCCCTTGAGCTTGAAGTTGCCGCCGGTCGCGGACCAGGCGTGGGACTTCACGCCCACCACCTCGATGTCCCCGGCCTGGAGGCCGAACTTACCCGGCTCGCCCTTGACCCCGCCGACCTCGTCCAGGGTCGAGGCGTCCCGGCCGATCTGCGCGGTGCCGAAGGTGGCGTCGCCGTCGAGGTCCTCGCCGTCGATCACCAGGTTGCTGGCCGTGACCTGCCCGGCCGGGCCGCCGGCCGTCAGTTTGAAGACCACGGTCCCGAGCGGGGTGCCCACCTCGGCGGCCTGGCAGATGTCCGAGAGCGTGGCCTCGCCGATGCCGAGCAGCGCGACGGGATGCCCCTTGCCGTCGACGGAGCGGTCCGTCTGCACGTAGGAGGCCAGTCCCTTGCTGGTCAGCTTTGAGGAGGAGACCTGGAAACTGGTCCCCGAGACGGCGAAGGAGGCGGCGAGCGCGCCCTGCGCCATGACCATGGCCATCGCCCCGACCGCGACGACCGCGGGCATCGCGACGACGGCCGTCTTCTTCCAGTGGACCCGCCCCTCGGCGGGCCGTCCCGTGCCCTTGCGCGTGCTGTCGCTGCTCATGGTCTTCCTCCCGTACGTCGTCCGGTGCGCAGGGGAAGTGCTGCCATACTTCAGGCATCTTGTGGCAGTTCGAGGCTAGGGCTGAATTTGAATAATAGTCAACAGCGCGGTACGACCGAGCGTTCGCAGGTCCGCAGGGCCGAACTCATAGCGACCGGACGCAAGTTGTTCGCCGACACCTCGTACGACGCCCTCTCCATGGACGACATCGCCAAGCACGCGGGCGTCGCCAAGGGGCTGATCTACTACTACTTCAAGAGCAAGCGCGGCTACTACCTCGCCATCGTCGAAGACTCCGTGTCCGAGCTCGTCGCCCGCGCCGGCGGGGAGACCGACCTCCCCAACGCCGAACGGGTCCGGCGCACCATCGACGGCTACCTCCACTACGCCGAGCACCACCACGCCGCCTACCGCACCATCGTCACCGGCGGTGTCGGATCCGACTCCGAGGTGCTCGCCATCCGCGACGCCGTCCGCGAGGAACTGGTCGCCACCATCGCCGAAGGCGCCTACGGCCGCCGCACCCTCCCGGCCGTCGCCCGGCTCGCCCTGGTCGGCTGGCTCTCCTCGGTCGAGGGGATCGCCCTGGAGTGGATCGGCGGCCTCGCCGCGGACCCCGCCGGCCAGCCCGGACGCGTCGAGCTGGGCGCCCTGCTCGTACGGCAGCTGCGCGCGACGCTCACGGTCATCGAGGAGTTCGTCCCGGAGTGTCCCGCTCCGCCCGCCCCCGAGGAGGTGGACCGCCCGCGAGATGATCTTGCCCCGGTGACGGGAAGCCCCTGATCGTGCATACTCGACCCGCCGCAGCCGCTGAACAGCCCTTTCGTGATCCGGAAGGGCAACATCGGTTGTAAGAGCACCGAGACCCGGTGGCGCGTACCACACCTCACGCGTCGCCGCCGTGCCCGACGAGGGAGGAGAGCGCCGCCATGACAGACCGCGCCCCGCAGCCGGTGGACCGAC
Source organism: Streptomyces sp. NPDC059989 (assembly GCF_042736975.1). Taxonomy (NCBI): domain Bacteria; kingdom Bacillati; phylum Actinomycetota; class Actinomycetes; order Kitasatosporales; family Streptomycetaceae; genus Streptomyces; species Streptomyces sp. NPDC059989. The sequence continues at coordinate 39,086 of NZ_JBHWUO010000053.1, read as the reverse complement.
AGCTGCCCACCGAGGAGTCCCGGGACCTCCTCGCGCTCGTACGAGAGATCGCGCAGCGGGAGATCCGCCCCCGAGCCGCCGAGGAGGAGGACTCCGGACGGTTCCCCCGCGAGGTCTTCACCCTGCTCTCCGAGGCGGGCCTGCTCGGCCTCCCGTACGCCGGCGAGTTCGGCGGCGGCGAGCAGCCGTACGAGGTCTACCTCCAGGTCCTGGAAGAGCTGGCCGCGGCCCGCCTGACCGTCGGCCTCGGCGTCAGCGTGCACTCCCTGGCCTGCCACGGCCTCGCCGGCTACGGCACCAAGGAGCAGCAGGGCGCCCACCTGCCCGCCATGCTCGGCGGCGGCCTGCTCGGCGCCTACTGCCTCTCGGAGCCGGCCGCCGGCTCCGACGCCGCCTCGCTCACGACCAAGGCGGTGCGCGAGGGCGACGACTGGATCATCACCGGCACCAAGGCGTGGATCACCCACGGCGGAGTCGCCGACTTCTACACCGTCCTGGCCCGCACCGGCGGCGAGGGGGCCAAGGGCATCACCGCCTTCCTGGTCCCCGGCGACGCGGAGGGCCTGACCGCCGCCGTGCCCGAGAAGAAGATGGGCATGAAGGGCTCTCCCACCGCCCAGCTGCACTTCGACGGCGTACGGGTGCCGGACGCGCGCCGCATCGGCGAGGAGGGGCAGGGCTTCACCATCGCCCTGGCCGCACTGGACGCGGGCCGGCTCGGCATCGCCGCCTGCGCCATCGGCGTCGCCCAGGCCGCGCTCGACGAGGCGCTGACCTACGCCCTGGACCGCAAGCAGTTCGGACACCCGATCGCCGACTTCCAGGGGCTGCGCTTCATGCTGGCCGACATGGCCACCAAGATCGAGGCGGGCCGGGCGCTCTACCTCGCGGCGGCGCGGCTGCGGGACGCGGGCAAGCCCTTCTCCCGGCAGGCGGCGATGGCCAAGCTGTTCTGCACCGACGCCGCCATGGCCGTCACCACGGACGCGGTCCAGGTGCTGGGCGGCTACGGCTACACCGCGGACTTCCCCGTGGAGCGCCTGATGCGGGAGGCCAAGGTGCTCCAGATCGTGGAGGGCACCAACCAGATCCAGCGCATGGTCATCGCCCGCCATCTGGCGGGTCCGGAGACGCGGTAGATGCACCTGGAGGTGCGCCCGGCCCTGATGGACGCGGAACTGAACGAACTGTTCGCCGAAGCCTGGCCGGGGCACGTGCCCGTGTCCTTCCGGCCCGTCCTGGAGCGCAGCCTGGCCTGGGTCGCCGCCCGCAGGGACGGCCGCCTGGTGGGCTACGTCAACGTGGCCTGGGACGGCGGGGTGCACGCCTTCGTCCTGGACACCACCGTGCACCCCGATGAGCGGAGGCGCGGACTGGGCGTACGGCTGGTGCGCGCGGCGGCCGGGGCGGCGCGGGAGCGCGGCGCGCGGTGGCTGCACGTGGACTACGAGCCGCACCTCGAGCCCTTCTACGCCGAGTGCGGCTTCCGCGGGACGGCGGCGGGGCTGCTGGCGCTCTGAGGGCTCAGCTCCCGAAGAGCGGCCCGTTCGGCCAGATGGGGGAGGAGGCGATCCGGGACCACTCCGGATCGCGCCGCCCCGGCACGGTCCGGCCGTCCTCGGCCCAGCGGGCGATCAGCGCACTGTAGATGGGCGGGTCGGGATACCGCTGCCGTCCCCCATGCTGAACCGATTCTTCGTAACCGGGCGGCGTCTGCCGCCGACGACGCCCCGTCCGTGGCGTGGAAGTCTCAACCGTGGTCATGCCGGGGCAACGCGACACCACACCCACGGGTAACCGCCTCGACGCCCCGGGGATCCGTTCGAGGGGTACCCGGGGGTGGGGGGCGGGGGGCCGGCTGGGCGGGGTCTATGGGGTGGGGCGGGGACGGGGACGGAAGACCGCCAGGCGGGGCCGGGTAGCTGGGTCCCGACCCCCGAAGCCACCGACCCCACATCTCGCCCCCGCCTCAGGGATCTCCGTCCCCGGCGCCGCCTTGCCGGCCGGCTCGCCCGCAGGCCGTCCCCGCCCCCGGTCCCGACCCGCGGGCAGGCCTGCCCGAGTGGGAGTAGGCCCTCCCCGGTCCCGACCCCCGCCGTCGTCCCGCCCGGCCGAAGCGCCACCCCCCACCCCACCCCCCCGACGCATCCTGCCGACCTGTCAGGTCGTGCCAGAACCCTGGCCCCGGGAGCTGTTTCTGACGTACCGTCATATCCGCCTGAGCCGCCCCGGTTCAGCCCGCGCGCCCGCGCGCGCGTTCGTGCCGACGCGCGCCCGCGCCCACGCGCTCCCGCGTCCGCGCGACGCTCGCGCCCCGTGCCCCCGCGTCCAGGAGGTTCGCCATGTCCGCCGACCGGCCCATCGGCCTTGACGAGTACCCCATCCACCAGGCCCCCCTGTCGATGAAGCACCTCGTCAGCGGGGACCGCAACGCCTACGACCGCTGCATCTTCCACGTCTTCGACCACGCGGGCCGCGCCGTCCTCATCCTCGGCCTCGGGGTCTACCCCAACGCCGGGGTCATCGACGCCTACGCCACCCTGCGCGTCGGCGACGAACTGCTCGCCGTCCGCGCCTCCGACGCCCTCACCGACGACCGGATGAACCTCTCCGTCGGCCCGCTCAGCATCACCGTCGACGTTCCGCTCAAGCAGCTCACCCTGCGCTGCGCCGCCGACCCCGACGACCCGGACGGGCTCTCGTACGACGTCACCTGGACCGCCGAGTTCCCGGCCGTGTGGGAGCCCCACCACGTCCAGCGGCGCGGCGACCGGCTCATGCTGGAGGGCCGCCGGTTCGTGCAGGCCGGCCAGGTCACCGGCACCATCCGCGCCAAGGGCGAGGACTTCACCCTCACGCCGGGGGAGTGGACCGGCACCCGCGACCGCAGTTGGGGCGTCCGGCCGATCCCCGGCGAGGACGGCGGCCGGGCCGCCGAGGAACACCGCCCCGAGGGCTTCCACTGGCTCTGGATCCCCGTCCGCTTCGCGGACCGGTTCCTCATGGTCATCGCCCAGGAGGACGCCGACGGGCACCGCACGCTGAGCGAGGCCGTCCAGGTGTTCCCCGAGGGCAGCGGCCGGCACGACGTCCAGCTCGGCTGGCCGCACACCGAGATCCGCTACCGGCCCGGCACCCGGCACCCCGAGACCGCCGTCGTCCACCTCACCGACCCGGCCCGCAAGCCCCTCGAACTCGGCGTGGAGATTCTGGGCTCCTCCCCCCTCGCCGTCGGCGCCGGCTACCCGCCCGCCACCGACTGGCAGCACGGCACCTGGCAGGGGCGCGGCTGGACCGACCGCCGCGTCTACGACCTCTCCGACCCCGCCGCCCACCCCATGGCCGCCTTCGGGGTCACCGATCACTCGGCCCGCTTCACCCTCGACGGGCAGACCGGCCACGGCATCTTCGAACACGGCAGCTTCGGCCGGCACGACCCGAGCGGCTTCGCCGACTACTCCTCCGTCGCCCCGTAGGCGCTCCGCTCCCACCAGGCAGTTCCCGTAGGAAAGGGGTACCCATGGCCACAGCACCACGTCCGCGCACCTCCACCCGCGAGCCCGAAGAGCTCGGCCGGCGCCTCGCCGCCTGGCTGGACACCCGGCTCCCCGGCGCCAAGGTCACCAACGTGTCCGTCCCCGGGTCCAACGGCATGTCCAGCGAGACCCTGCTCTTCGACATGGAGCACCCCGACGCCCCGATCCGTGCCTGCGCGCTGCGGCTCGCCGCCGATCCGGCCGCCTACACCGTCTTCCCGACGTACGACATGCCGCGCCAGCACCGCGTGATGAGCCTGGTGGCCCAGTACACGGACCTGCCCGTCCCGCGCGTGCAGTGGCTGGAGGAGGATCCGGAGCCGCTCGGCGCGCCCTTCTTCGTGATGGCCCGCGCCGAGGGCCGGGTGCCGCCCGACGTCATGCCCTACACCTACGAGGGCAACTGGCTGCACGCCGCCACCGACGCCGAGCGCGCCGGACTGCAGGAGGCGAGCATCTCCCTGCTGGCCCGGCTGCACGACCAGTTCCCCGGAAAGGAGGCGGAGTTCCTGCTCGGCGAGGGCGAGGGCACCCCCTTGCGCCGGCACGTGGACGCCCAACGCGCCTACTACTCCTGGGTGGTTGCCGGACTGGCCCCCTCCCCGCTCATCGAGCGGGCCTTCGACCGCCTGGAGGAGCTGTGGCCCGCGGACGAGGGGCAGGCGGTCCTCAACTGGGGCGACGCCCGCATCGGCAACGTCATCTACGACGGCTTCACGCCGGTGGCCGTCCTCGACTGGGAGATGGCGGCCTACGCCCCGCGCGAGGTGGACCTCGGCTGGACGGTCTACCTCCACCGGTTCTTCCAGGACCTCACGGTGGGCTTCGGACAGCCCGGCCTGCCGGACTTCCTGCGGCGCGAGGACCTGGAGCGGCGGTACGCCGAACTCACCGGCCACACCCCGCGGGACATGGAGTTCCACACCCTGTACGCCGCCCTGCGGCACGGGATCGTGATGCTGCGCATCGCCTACCGGCAGGCGCACTTCGGCGAGGTCGAGATCCCGGCGGATCCCGACAGCCTGATCCTGCACCATGCCAGCCTGGCCGCCATGGTGCAGGGAACGTACTGGTAACTGCGGAAAGGGGCCCCGACGGCGACGGCCCGTCAGGCCGCCTGCGCGTGCTGCTGTCGCGTCTGCGGCAGCTCGGGGCTCACCATGCGGACCGGACGCGAGCCCGGACCGCCGACGTGCGAGAAGGGCTGCGTCCGCCAGTCGAGGCCCTGGGGCAGGCTCAGGTGGACCACGGGCTCCAGCTCCTGCGCCTCCGCCGGCTGGAACATCCCGACGGTCGGCAGCGCGTCGGTGGCGGGCCGCCCGGTGCCCGCGCACACCGTGAGCCCGAACGGGTTCCACGGGGTCAGGCAGAGCGCGTGCTGCGGCAGGAACTCCTCGTCGGCGACGAGGGCGATCGACTGGCCGCAGTCGGGGCAGACGGCGTGGTGGATCTCGAAGCCCTCGCTGTCGTCGAGGTATTCAGTGTCTTCGAGGTAGCCGCCGTCCCCGGAATCGAGAAGTTCCAGGGGCTCCGGTTCGGTGCGACCGGCGCGCTTGGTGTTCAGCATGGATGTACTCCCCCTTGGGTGGGCCGGGCGGGCAGGTTCTTCGGCCTCGGCCACACCAAGCACTTCCCGCCGCGCGGCACGAGTAACCACAACAGCACTCCGTACGCCTGCATACCCCTGTGGCCTTGGTCACATGCCCGCCGCAGATGCCACCAGTGGGTGGACAGCGCTGGGCCTGGAGCGCCCTTGGGCCTTAGGTTGTGCGGCTATGAGCGCAATGGAGGAGCTGGACCGCCAGATCGTGGATCTGCTCGTGCGGGACGGGCGGATGAGCTACACGGATCTGGGCAAGGCCACGGGACTGTCCACATCGGCAGTCCATCAGCGAGTACGCCGGCTGGAACAGCGCGGTGTGATCCGCGGCTATGCGGCCGTGGTCGACCCCGAGGCCGTCGGCCTTCCGCTTACGGCCTTCATCTCGGTCAAGCCTTTCGACCCGAGCGCCCCGGACGACATCGCCGACCGGCTGGCGGGAGTCCCCGAGATCGAGGCCTGCCACAGCGTCGCGGGCGACGAGAACTACATCCTCAAGGTCCGCGTGGCCACCCCGCTGGAGCTGGAGGACCTCCTCGGCCGGCTCCGCGCCCTCGCGCACGTCTCGACGCGCACGACGGTGGTCCTGTCCACCCCGTACGAGGCCCGCCCGCCCCGGGTGTAGCCCCGCCGGCGTTCGAGCCGCGGGGTCCGGGGCGGAGCCCCGATCCTTGAGCCGCACCCGCGTCCGCCCCCGCCCGTCCGAGGGGCGAGACTGTTCCCCATGACAGACCGCACCGCCAACTCCGCCGACGCCGCCGGAGGCACCCGCACCGTCCTCCTCCGCGGCGGCGAGGTCCACAGCCCCGCCGACCCCTTCGCCACGGCGATGGTGGTCGAGCGCGGGCACATCGCCTGGGTCGGCTCCGAGGGCGCGGCCGACGCCTTCGCGCAGGGCGTGGACGAGGTCGTCGACCTCGACGGGGCGCTCGTCACGCCCGCATTCACCGACGCCCACGTCCACACCACCTCCGCGGGCCTCGCCCTCACCGGGCTGGACCTGACCGGAGCCCGGTCGCTGGCCGCCGCGCTGGACCTCGTACGCGCGTACGCCGCGAGCCGTCCCGCCGACCGGGTGCTCCTCGGGCACGGCTGGGACGCCGCCCGCTGGCCCGAGCGCCGCGCCCCGCGCCGCGCCGAGCTCGACGAGGCCGCCGCCGGTCGCCCGCTCTACCTCAGCCGCATCGACGTCCACTCGGCGGTGGTCACCACCGCCCTGCTCGACCTCGTCCCCGGGGTGCGGCCCGACGGCGACGAGCCGCTGACCCGCGACGACCACCACGCCGTACGCCGGGCCGCCCTCGCCGCCGTCACCCCCGCCCAGCGCGCCGAGGCGCAGCGGGCCGCCCTCGACCGGGCCGCGTCCCTCGGGATCGGCTCCGTCCACGAGTGCGGCGGGCCGGACATCTCCTCCGCCGAGGACTTCACGGCCCTGCTGGACCTGGCCGCCGAACGGCCCGGACCGCGGGTCTTCGGCTACTGGGCCGACCGGGACCTCGACCAGGCCAAGGCTCTCGGGGCGGTGGGAGCCGCCGGTGACCTGTTCGTCGACGGCGCCCTCGGTTCGCACACCGCCTGCCTGCACGCCCCGTACGCGGACGCCTCGCACACCGGCACCGGCTACCTCGACGCCCGGGCGGTCGCCGAACACGTGGCCGCCTGTACGGAGGCGGGCCTCCAGGCCGGCTTCCACGCCATCGGGGACGCCGCGATCACCGCCGTCGTGGAGGGGGTCCGGGCGGCCGCCGAGCAGGTCGGCCTGGCGCGCGTCCGGGCCGCCCGGCACCGGGTGGAGCACACCGAGATGATGACCCCGGCCACCATCGCCGCCTTCGCGGAGCTGGGCCTCACCGCCTCCGTGCAGCCCGCCTTCGACGCGGCCTGGGGCGGCGAGGACGGCATGTACGCCGACCGGCTCGGAGCCGAGCGCGCCCGCACCCTGAACCCGTACGCGGCCATGCTCAAGGCCGGTGTCCCGCTGGCCTTCGGCTCGGACGCGCCCGTCACCCCGCTCGACCCGTGGGGCACCGTCCGGGCGGCCGCCTTCCACCGGACGCCCGAGCACCGCATCTCCGTGCGGGCCGCCTTCACGGCCCACACCCGGGGCGGCTGGCGGGCGCTGGGCCGTGACGACGCGGGTGTCCTCGTCCCGGGCGCACCGGCCGATTACGCGGTCTGGCAGACCGCCGAACTGGTCGTCCAGACCCCCGACGACCGGGTCGCGCGCTGGTCCACGGACCCCCGCTCGGGCACCCCCGGGCTGCCCGACCTGACCCCCGGCGCCGAGCTTCCCGTATGCCTCGCGACGGTCGTCGGCGGGCGGGAGGTATTCGTACGCCCACAGGGGTGATCCGGCGGGCCTCGGTTCGGTGCGGGCGCCCGGACCCGGATAGGTTCGGCCGGGTCCACCACAGGACGTCCGTGCCGGACGGATCCGTCTGCTCAGCGCGCCCGCGCCTCGGGGGCGAGGGAAGGTTTCGCCGGTGGGGGCACCCCCAGCGGTCGTTGGGGGACGGTGGCCCCAGGTCGGGGCCCGGCGGTCCAGTAGACAACGGTCGTGGCGGCCCGCAGCCAGCGGGAGTCCGATCGGCCCGAAGGACCGTGGGCCCCGACCACTGTTCTAGAGTCGTTCTCTGCGACCAGACGTACAGGATGTGCAGAAGCACAAAAGGGGACTCAGTGAGCGACGGCGGACAGCGGACCTACGGACCGCTCGGAACGGCCCTGGTGATCATTCCGACCTACAACGAGGCGGAGAACATCGGGCTGATCGTCGGCCGCGTCCGGGCGGCGGTGCCCGAGGCCCACATCCTGGTCGCGGACGACAACAGCCCCGACGGCACGGGCAAGCTCGCCGACGAGCTGGCGGTGGGCGACGACCACGTCCACGTCCTGCACCGCAAGGGCAAGGAGGGGCTCGGCGCCGCCTACCTGGCGGGCTTCGTGTGGGGCCTGGAGGCCGGCTACGGCGTGATCGTGGAAATGGACGCCGACGGCTCCCACCAGCCGGAGGAGCTGCCGCGCCTGCTCACCGCGCTGGCCGGTGCGGACCTGGTGCTGGGCTCCCGCTGGGTGCCGGGCGGGCGGGTGGTCAACTGGCCCAAGAGCCGGGAGATCCTCTCGCGCGGCGGTTCCACGTACTCCCGGCTGATGCTGGACGTCCCGATCCGCGACGTGACCGGGGGCTACCGGGCCTTCCGCCGCGAGACCCTGGAGGGCCTGGGCCTGGACGAGGTGGCCTCCGCGGGCTACTGCTTCCAGGTCGACCTGGCCCGCAGGGCGGTGCAGAAGGGCTTCCGGGTGGTGGAGGTGCCCATCACCTTCGTCGAGCGTGAGTTCGGCGACAGCAAGATGAGCAAGGACATCGTGGTGGAGGCCCTGTGGCGGGTCACCCAGTGGGGCCTCAAGGCCCAGGCGGCCAAGCTGCTCCCCGGCAAGGGCCCGCACAAGGGCGACGGCAAGGGCGAAGCCAGGGGCGACGGCAAGGCCTGACCGCCGCAGCCACCCGGCCCGATGTGCCCGGCCGCCCCCTAGGGGTGGCCCGGTACCTTCGGCTGAGGCCGCTCTTACGCCGGTCCGGGCACACTGGGGGTATGACGACCGGCGTTCCCACTTCGACGGCCCCCCGGCGGCGCTCGCCCGCCCGTACCTTCCTTCCCCTGGCGGTCGCCGCCTGGCTGATCCTGGAGATCTGGCTGCTCAGCCTGGTCGCCGGCGTGGGCGGCGGGCTCACCGTGGCCGCGCTGCTCGCGGGCGGGATGGTCCTGGGCGCGGTGGTCATCAAGCGCGCCGGGCGACGTGCCTTCAAGAATCTGACCGACACCTTCCAGCAGGCCCAGCAGGGCGTTGCGCCCACCCCGCAGCAGCCGGGCCAGGGCCAGGGCAACGGCCTCACCATGCTGGCCGGCCTGCTCCTGATGATGCCGGGGCTGATCTCCGACGTGGCGGGCCTGTTCCTCCTCCTCCCGCCGGTCCGGTCCTGGATCGGCCGCCGCGCGGCCCGCTCGCTGGAGCGCAAGATGGCCTCGGCTCCCGCCGGCACCTTCGGCGACGCCTTCCAGCAGGCCCGCATCCACTACCCCGACGGCAAGGTCGTCCAGGGCGAGGTCATCCGCGAGGACCGGCCTCAGGGGCCGCAGGGCCCGGACACGGCGTACCGCCCGCCGCTGGCCCCGTAGAACGCCGCGCGGACGCGCGAGACGCCCCGCACGAAGAAGCACGAAGAACACAACAGCCGAGGGGCCCCGCCACACTGTGTGGCGGGGCCCCTCGGCTTTGAATCTCGTCCGGCTGTCAGGCGGACTTGCGGCTGTCCCGCGGATGCACGGCAATGTTCATGGCGCCGGAACGAAGGACCGCCAGCCTCTCGGCAAGCACTTCCTCCAGCTCCTCGCGGGTGCGTCGCTCCATGAGCATGTCCCAGTGCGTTCGCGCAGGCTTGCCCTTCTTCTCTTCGGGCCCGTCCCCGTCCACCAGGAGTGCCATGGCGCCGCACGCCTTGCACTCCCACTCCGGCGGAATTTCTGCCTCAACCGAGAACGGCATCTCAAATCGATGTCCGTTCTGGCATGCGTACTCCACCGCCTGGCGCGGGGCCAGATCGATGCCGCGGTCCGTCTCGTAGCTGGTAACCACGAGGCGCGTACCGCGGAGAGCTCGCTCACTCATGAATCGTGCCTCCCGGGCTTGTCGCCCACAGGACAGGTGTCGCTGTCGTCGTCATCCGGTCAACGTCCGGTCGGCGGTATAGATTCCCGCTCCGGGTCATGCGTCGCCCGTCGTGCCGCCCCTTGTTGTACCCACCAATGCCCGTTTTGTCACATCTGGCAGCAGATGTCACCCAACGTCTACACTTCTTAAGCGCGCAGTAACGGTCCGCCTGGCAGGCCAAAGGCGTACACTACCGGCCCTTTGCTTCAACGTCTAAATTCGTTCGGAATTCGTTCGCGGATCCGGGCCGGGCGCACTCGCGGATCCGCTCTCAGATCCGCTCGGGTACAGGATTGCCTGCCGCCTCCACCGCGCGCCGCACCGGCACTCGCGCCAGGAGCACGAAACCCAGTGCGAAGAAGACCACCAGCGAGATGATCGCGTCCCGGTAGCTGCCCGTGAGCTGGTACGTCAGGCCGAAGACCAGCGGCCCCACCCAGCTCAGCCCGCGGTCGCTCATCTCGTACGCCGAGAAGTACTCGGCCTCCTTGCCCGCCGGCACCAGGTGCGAGAACAGCGAGCGCGACAGCGCCTGGCTGCCGCCCAGCACCAGTCCGATCATCGCGGCGAGTGCGAAGAACCACACCGGGGTCCGGGCCGGCAGGAAGTATCCGACCGCCAGCGTCACCGCCCACGCGGCCAACGAGCCCAGGATCGTCCGCTTGGCACCGTAGATCCGGGCCAGCCGCCCCATCCCCAGCGCGCCCCCCACCGCCAGGACCTGCACCAGCAGCACCGCCCCGATCAGGGTGGACTGCTCCAGCTCCAGCTCCTCCGAGCCGTAGATGGAGGCCTGGGAGATCACCGTCTGCACGCCGTCGTTGTAGATCAGGTACGCCAGGAGGAACGACAGGGTCAGCGGGTAGCGCCGCATGTCCTTCAGCGTGGCGACGAGCTGCTTCCAGCCGCTGACGGCCGGACCCGCCCCCGGCTCCCGGACCACGGCACGGTCCCGCAGCCTGCGCAGCGGGATCAGCGCGAAGGCCCCCCACCACAGACCCGCCGAGGCCAGGCAGATCCGTACCGCCATGCCCTCGGAGAGGCCGAAGGAGTCGTGGCCCATGTAGAGCACCAGGTTGGCCACGAGCATCAGCGAGCCCGCGGTGTACCCGAAGGCCCAGCCCCGCGAGGACACGGTGTCCCGCTCGTCCGGTGTGGAGATCTGCGGCAGATAGGCGTTGTAGAGCACCATCGACACGGACAGCGCGGCATTGGCCACGATCAGCAGCAGCCCGCCCAGCAGGTAGCGCTCACCGCCCAGGAAGAACATCCCCGCCGTCGCCGCGGCCCCCGTGTAGGCGGCCACCGCGAGCATCGGCTTCTTGCGCCCGGTCCGGTCCGCGACCGCCCCCACGAGCGGCATGAGCAACACGGCCAGGATCACCGAGGCCGAGACCGCGTAGGCGAAGAAGGATCCGGCCCGCACCGGGATGCCCAGCGGGTGCACGAAGCCCTCGGCGTCGGCCGCGGCCTTGGCCACCGAGGTGAGATACGGCCCGAGGAACACGGTGAGCACGCTCGCCGAGTACACCGAGACGGCGAAGTCGTAGAAGTACCAGCCCCGCTGCTCGCGCTTGCGCGCGGCCGCCGCGGCTCTGCCGTCCTCCGCCCCCGGTTCCGCTTCGTCGGTCGTCTGCGCACTCATCGGTGCCCCCTCGCTCGTCCCCGTACCGCACGGGCCGCCGCAGCCGTGCGGCGGCCCGTGCGGGCACGTCAGGCCCAGGCGCCGCGACGGTCCAGCACCGTGCGCAAGATGTCGATCCGGTCGGTCATGATGCCATCGACACCCAGGTCGAGGAGAGCCTCCATACGTTCCGGTTCGTTCACGGTCCAGACGTGCACCTGGAGACCCCGCTCGTGCGCGGTCCGCACGAAGCGACGGTCGACCACGCGGATGCCCGCCTGGGTCTCCGGAACCTGGGCCGCCACCGCCCCCACGCGCAGCGCGGCGGGGATCGCGTACGAGCGCAGCCGTAGGCCGAGCACCCCCAGCACCCCGTACGAGGTCGCCAGCCGCGGCCCGGCGATCTTCTGGGCCCGGGCCACCCGGCTCTCGGAGAAGGAGCCCACGCAGACCCGGTCCCAGACCCCGGTCCTGGCGATCAGGTTGACCAGCGGGTGGAGCGCCGACTCGGCCTTGACGTCGATGTTCCAGCGGGCGTCCGGGAACTCCTCCAGCAGCTCCTCGAAGAGGGCGAGGGGCTCGGTGCCGCCCACCCGGGCCTCGCGGATCCGCTTCCAGGGCAGCTCGGAGATCCGGCCCTGTGCGTCGGTGACCCGGTCGAGCGTGGAGTCGTGGAAGGCGACGAGCTTCCCGTCGGCCGTGGCGTGCACATCGGTCTCGAAGTACCGGTAGCCGGCCTCGGCGGCCCGGCGGAAGGCGGCGGCGGTGTTCTCCAGTCCGTCCGCGGCTCCTCCCCGGTGTGCGAAGGGGATCGGAGCCGGGTGGTCCAGATACGGATGGCGAAGGCGTACGTGTGTCACGGCGGCAGTATCCCCCGCGCCGCGGTCCGGCGGGTGAACGGCGGACGACCGCGGCCGGCCGTCCGCAGCGGGCGCCGACGCCCCCTGGTGCGGGTGGACTGGTCCGTGACAGTCTGTGTCCCCAGACATCAATCCAATCCAGGCCCCCGACGCACCCCGTCGAGGCCAATTCGATGAAGGTGGACCGGACGCCATGGCCGAATGGACCTCAGCGGTCGGTGCCGCACAGCTGGCCCGCCTCATCACCTCCCAGCAGGACCGCGCCGCCGCGCCCGGCTCCCGCAAGCTGCCGGCGTACCGCACCCTCGCCGACGGGATCCGCCTCCTCGTCCTGGAGGGCCGCATCCCCGTCGCCGCCCGGCTCCCCGCCGAGCGGGAGCTGGCCGTCGCCCTCTCCCTCAGCCGCACCACCGTCGCCGCCGCCTACGAGGCCCTGCGCGGCGAGGGCTTCCTGGAGTCCCGCCGCGGCTCGGGCAGCTGGACCTCCGTACCCGCGGGGAACCCGCTCCCCGCCCGCGGACTGGAACCGCTGCCCCCGGAATCCCTGGGCTCCATGATCGACCTCGGCTGCGCCGCCCTGCCCGCCCCCGAGCCGTGGCTCACCAAGGCGGTCCAGGGCGCCCTGGAGGAACTGCCCCCGTACGCGCACACCCACGGGGACTACCCGGCCGGCCTGCCCGCGCTGCGCCGGATGCTCGCCGACCGCTACACCGAGCAGGGCATCCCCACGATGCCCGAGCAGATCATGGTCACCACCGGGGCGATGGGCGCCATCGACGCCATCTGCAGCCTCTTCGCGGGGCGCGGGGAGCGGATCGCCGTCGAATCCCCGTCCTACGCCAACATCCTCCAGCTCATGCGCGCCGCCGGGGTCCGCCTCGTACCCGTGGCCATGGCCGACGGGCTGGCGGGCTGGGACATGGACGTCTGGCGCCAGGTCCTGCGGGACTCCGCCCCGCGCCTCGCCTACGTCGTGGCCGACTTCCACAACCCCACCGGGGCCCTCGCCTCCGAGGACCAGCGCCGCGCGATGGTCGAGGCCGCCCGCTCCGCGGGCACCGTCCTGGTCGCCGACGAGACCATGCTGGAGCTCAAGCTGGACCCGGATCTGGAGATGCCCCGCCCGGTCTGCTCCTTCGACCCGGCCGGCAGCACGGTGATCACCGTCGGCTCCGCCAGCAAGGCCTTCTGGGCGGGCATGCGGATCGGCTGGGTCCGTGCGGCCCCCGACGTCATCCGCAGCCTGGTCGCCGCCCGCGCCTACGCCGACCTGGGCACCCCCGTGCTCGAACAGCTCGCGGTGAACTGGCTGATGCGGACCGGCGGCTGGCAGGAAGCCGTCGGGATCCGCCGCGACCAGGCCCGGGAGAACCGCGACGCGCTCGTGGCGGCGGTGCGCAGGCAGCTGCCGGACTGGGAGTTCCAGGTCCCGCAGGGCGGCCTCACCCTGTGGGCCCGCGCGGGCGGGCTCTCCGGCTCCCGGCTGGCCGAGGTGGGCGAGCGGGTCGGCGTACGGGTCCCCTCGGGCCCCCGCTTCGGCGTGGACGGGGCCTTCGAGGGCTACGTCCGCCTCCCCTTCACGGTGGGCGGCCCGGTGGCCGAGGAAGCCGCCGCCCGCCTGGCCTCGGCGGCCGCCTTGGTCGGCACGGGCGCCGCGGGCAGCACGTCGGAACCTCCGCGCACGTTCGTGGCGTAACACCGAGCCCGCCGGGGACGGGGACGGGGTGGGGTGTTGTCCGGGACGTAAAACGTGATTTGTGGCGCGAACCGAGCCCGTGCGAGCCGACTGGCACCGGGCGCCATAAATCATGAGTCCCGGACGGCACCCCACCCCGGCCCCGTCCCCGGCACAGGTGCTCAGCCCAGCCGCCGCCGGGGTCACGGCGTCTCGGCCGGTACCTCCGGAATCTCCGAGGCGTCGATGGCCGAGCCCTGCGCGGGCGGCTGCCCTTGGAGCGGCTTGGCCGGCGTGACCTGCCCGGGCCCCGGCCCCGGCCCGCCGCCCACGCCAGGCGCCAGCCGTTCCGGCAGCAGCTCCAGTACCGCCTGCCTGAACCCCGGATGCGTGGCGTCGTCGTACGGGTCCGGCGTGGCCGGCACCTGCAGCCGGTGCACCGGACCCGTCCCGAGCCGCGCGTACCCCCGCCCCGGCGGCACCAGCGCCGTCGGCGTGGTGTGCGGCGGCAGCCCCAGCACGTCGGCGATCTGCTGGATCGCGGCGGGCCCGAGGACGACCCGGGCCCGGGTGTGCTGCCAGACGGCATCGTTCAGCAGCTCCAGGTGGTCGAACTGCTCGGCCACCACCACCGTGACGTGCGCGGCCCGCCCGTGCCGCAACGGCACCTGGAGCTGGGCCAGCGGATCGGGTCCCCCCTCGGCGACCACGAGGTGCGCCAGCACGCTCGGCTGGTCCAGCAGGATCCACAGCGGGCGCCGGGTGTCCTCGGGCGCGGGCCGGCCCGCCTCGCGGGACCGATGGGTGGCGATGAGGCGCCGCTCGGTCTCCTGCGCGGCCCATTCCAGGGTGGCCAGCGCCCCGCTCGGCCCGCATTCCACGGCGAGGACGCCCTTGCGGCCGGACAGGCAGGAGTACTCGCCGCTGCCGCCGCCCTCGACGATCAGTACGTCGCCCCCGTGCCGCAGGGCCTGCAGGGCGATGGACCGCAGCAGGGTGGAGGTGCCGCTGCCGGGCTGGCCGACGGCCAGCAGGTGGGGCTCGGTGGAGCGGGGCCCGGTGCGCCAGATCACCGGCGGCACGTCCCGGGGATCGTCGCCCTCCAGCACGGGCAGGGTGCGCTGCACGCTGCCGGCGTCGGTGAAGCCGAGGACGGTCTCGCCGGGGGAGGTCACGAAAGGCTGGGCGGCGATGCCCGTCGGCAGCGCCGCCAGCACGCTCAGGTCGAGCTGGTTGCCCTCCTCGTCCCAGTCGAAGAGATACTCCCGTCCGCGCCCGGACTTGGCGTGCAGCAGTGCCTCGATCCGGGCCCGTGAGGCGGCCTCGCCATCGGTGAAGTAGGCCGGGTAGCGGATGTGGAGCCGGGTGACGCGGCCCGCCTCGTCGAACTCGTAGCCGCTGAAGGCCTTGTCCCAGTCCCCGCCGTGTGCGAAGAGGGGGTTCGGGTCCTCCGGGATGGAGAAGTACGGCACGAGGGCTTCGTAGAGGGAGCCGAGCCGTTCGGTCTCGGCCTCGCTGGGCCCGGTCTTCACCGGGGTGCGGTCGCGTCCCTGCCAGGCCGCCGCCGCCATGAGGGTGATCAGGGCGAGGAGCGGGCCGTAGGGGACGAGCGCGACCACGAGGACGCAGGCGGCTCCCAGGAACAGCGCGGGACCACGCTTGTCCTTGGGGGTTTCGGACCATTTGCGCCGCCCGGCCGAGGCCAGGATGCGCAGGCCGCGTCCGATGGTGAGGAGCGGATGGAGGACGTCCGTGGCGCTGTCGGCGGCCGTGCGAGCGAAGTCGCGGCCCCGGGACAGCGACGCGGTGCCGCTGCTGAGGATGCGGGGGAGTGGGCGCCGGGCCACGGGCGTCTCCTGGAGTTGTGGGTGCTTCGGGTACTTCGGGTGGGGCTGGGTGTGGCTGCCGCTTCGGCCGGCCTAGAGCTTGATCCCGCCGAGCAGGCTCGCGAGGCTCGCGGTGCTCGCCGTGATGCTCGGGGCGATGGCGGAGCCGGCGAGGAAGAAGCCGAAGAGCGCGCACACGAACGCGTGCGTCAGCTTCATCCCGTCCTTCTTGAAGAACAGGAAGCAGATGATGCCGAGTAGGACGACACCTGAGATGGACAGGACCATGAGAGGTTCTCCTGGTGGGTGGGGACAGTCACCATCAGTTCTTCCAGGCTCACAGGAAGTATCAATGCGACAAAAGGTGCATACGGGTGAATCCTGGAGTTTTTCACTTGACCGGCCCACCCTGACTGGCGCGTCCGGCGCGCAGGGGGTCAAGGGTGATCATTGCCGCGGCCCGGCCCGGCCATGTGCAGGTCCGGGCGCTACCCTGGCGATTCACCCGTACGGACGCAGCGCCGTGCACCCCCCTGCCCGCACGGCCTGGGGAAACTTCACGCGAGCAGCGAGTGAGAGGCGGTACGAACGATGAGCGAGCACACCGAGGGCGGCTCCGGTTCCCAGGACGTCCCCGACGAGGACGTCATCGAACTGGCCACCAAGATCTTCGACCTGGCCCGCCAGGGCGAGACCGAGACGCTCACCGCGTACCTCGACGCCGGGGTCCCGGCGAACCTCACCAACGACCGCGGCGACACCCTGGTCATGCTGGCGGCCTACCACGGCCACGCCGCCACCGTCTCGGCCCTGCTGGCCCGCGGCGCCGAGGCCGACCGCGCCAACGACCGCGGACAGACCCCGCTGGCCGGCGCCGTCTTCAAGGGCGAGGAGGCCGTGATCCGCGCGCTGCTCGTCGGCGGGGCCGATCCGAACGCCGGAACCCCCTCCGCCGTGGACACGGCGCGCATGTTCGCCAAGGCCGACCTGCTGGAGCTTTTCGGAGCCAACTAGTCCGCTTTCGCCTGCGATCTGGCCGTGCGCGGCCGGTTCCCGACCTCACAGGTTGGTCACGGCGGCCGTAAATGTGGTCGCGGTGCACAAACCGGCTGGGTCATCATGGCGTCGGATTCGATTCGCGAGCACGGGGGGCGGGCCGGAGCGGGTAGGACACGAAGGGTGTCCCTGTCCGGCCCGGCCACCATGGTCACGAAGAACTGACGAGAGTGAGAAGGCAATGGTCTACATCGAGCGGAACATGACGGCGGACGTCCTCACATGCTGTTACGCGGCCCTGTGAATCCCGATTCCCGGTTGCGTCCCCAGCTTGATTTGAGGCCATTCCCATGTTCGAACCAGTCATAGCACCGAGCGGTACCCTGCTCGGGCTCCTCCAGCGCGGCCGCGGCGACGGCACGCTGCACGCACTCGCGGCACCCAGGGCGGAGGCCGTCGCGGCCCTCAACCAGTGCGTGCTCCGCGATCCGCGCCAGGACTGGCAGGTCGAGAACCGCTCCTTGTACTACGCCCGGCTCTACCTGGACCTCAACGGTCCCCTGGGCGAGATCGAGAACCACCTCTTCAGCGCCGACGACCTCGTCGACGACGAGGACCACCGCACGGGCCTCGCCCTGTCCGTCCTGGGCCACCTCGCCTCGTACGGCCGCGACGACGCGCTCATGCTGCTGCGCCGCTACGCCGCCTCCGGCGCGAACTGGGCCTGGGCCCTGGACGAGCTCGCCCTGCGCGACGACGACGAAGGACTGCGCTCCCTGGGCGCGTCCGTCATCGCCCGCTTCCCCGCCACGGCGGAGGGCGAGGCGCGGCTGGCCGCCGCCGTCCGCGACGCCTACGAGCCCCGGCCCTGGTGCCTGTGGGAGGAGTCACCCGTGTACGGGGAGCGCCTGCGCGCCGCCCGTCAGCAGGGCTCCTTCGACCGCTGGCAGCGCCAGCTCACGCCGAGCGGCCCCCGCCCCGGCTGGGGCGTCCAGGCCGTCTTCGACTGGGCCGCCGACGGGCTGCGCCGCGGCACCCCGCTGCACGTGCCCGCCGCCCGCTGCCTCGCCGCCGTGGCCGCGCCGGAGGACCGTCCCGCGATCCTCGCGGCCGCCGCCGGCGCCTCCGGTGACGCCGCCCGCGCCACCGCCCTGCACCACCTGGTCCTCGCCGAACCGGACAACCCGGCCGTCCTGGACCTCATCGAAGCCGCCGCCGACGAGCCCGCCGTGGCCGCCTACGAGCGCATGTGCGGCCCCGAGGCCGTCGAACGGGCCCGCCGCTGGATCCACCGCCCCGACGCCCTGGGCGCGGCCGCCGCGGCCATCCTCGCCTCCCGGGGCGGAGCCGAGGACGCCGGCCTGGTCCTGGGGGCCCTGCGCTCCACCGTCCGCGGCGAGGGCCCGGACACCCGCCGGCTCTACGCCCTGGTGGACGGAGCGGGCCGCCTCGCGATCGGCTGCGCCGCCCCGGTGCTCCGCCACATCTACCGCGAGACGGCCTCGTCCCACCTGCGCGGCCGGGCCGCACGCGCCCTGGCCAGCACCGACCCCTCCTTCGCGGCGGGCTTCGCCGTCGAATGCCTGTGGGACTGCGAGGAGACCACCCGCGAGGTGGCGGCCCGCCACGCCGAGACCGCCGACGCGCGGGTGGCGCCCCGGCTGCGCCGGCTGGCGGCGGACCCCGCGGAGGAAGAGGACGTGCAGTCGGCCGTACGCAGCCGCATCGCCCCGGAATCGGCCGTGTAGCCGCGTAGCCGCCCAGGGGCCACCGCCCCCTCCGGAACGCACCGCGCCCCCGGTCCGAAGAACGGACCGGGGGCGCGCTGTCGGTTGCGGACCGGCGGCTACGGCTTGCGCGGACGCGGAGCGCTCGGCGAGGGGCTCGGCGTGGCGGAACCGCCCGTCCGGGCCTCCTTCTCCCGCTCCTCCTGCGAGACCCGCTGCTTGTCCTTGAGCAGCGCGGCCTCCTCCGGGCTCAGGGTCCGCTTGGGGGCCTCGGCGGGGTCGGCGTAGACGGGCACACAGGACGGCACCTTCGACGTCTCGACGGCTCCGAAGCCGACCGGATGCACGTCCGAGGCGTCCACGGGCGTGCTCACCACCAGGGTGTGGCCCGGCGGCACCGTCTTCGGGGTGATCATCATCTGCGCGGACTCGTCCTGGGCGCCGGCGAACACGCCCCCGCCCTCCCCGGGAGTGAGCCCCTGCGGGTAGGCCACGCTCGACGGGCACTGCTCCGACGGCTTGCGCGGCACCACCGCCACCGTGATCCCCAGCTCCCGCAGCTCCCGGACCGTTCCGGCGACCCCGTCCGGGTGGTAGATGTGCACCGAGATCGTGCCGTCGTCGTTCCGGGACACGGCGTAGGCGGGCGACGTACCGCCGCCGTCGCCGAGCACCGGCAGGGCCACCAGCCCCGCGACCGCCGCCGCCACCGCGCCGAGGGCGAGCGGCATCCGGTAGCGCCTGGCCGGCGACCGGACCGGGGCGGCCGCGGGCGGCTGCTCCGCGGCGATCGCCATCAGCTCGGCCTTGAGCCGCTCCTCGAACGCGCTGGGCCTGCTGCTCATCGGGCTACCTCCAGGTGCGGGTCCCGGGCGGGACGCGGGGCGGGGTCGGCGGCGCGCAGGGCACGCCGGGCGCGGTGCAGGCGGACGCGGACCGTCGTCGTGGTGACGCCCAGGGCCTGCGCGGCCTCCGCCGGGGTGAGGCCGTCGACGACGACCAGGTCGAGGGCCGCGCGCAGCGGCTCTGACAGGGCGGCATGGCGCTCGGCGACGGCCCGGAAGGCCCGCTCGGCGTCGATCCGCTCCTCCAGCGCGGCGACGTCCCCGTCGTCGAGGAGCCGGCGGCCGCTGAGCCGGGCCAGGGCGCCGCTCTCGCGGGCCAGGCCGCGGGCGTGCCCCGACAGGACGTTGCGGGCGATCCCGAACAGCCAGGCGACCGGCACGCCCCGGTCCCGCCGGTAGCCGGCCGCCGAGCCCATGGCCGCGAGGAAGACGTCCGCCGTCAGGTCCGCCGCCAGGTGCGGGTCGGCGACCCGGCGGGTGACGAAGCCGAGGACGGCGTCGACGTGTTCCTCGTAGAACCTGCCGAACCCCTCGGGCGTGGTGAGATCCGGTGGCCCGGCCTTCCGTGGTGGGTTGCGCACCCGGTTCCTCCCCTGTGTGCGGGGCCCCGGTGACCCCGTTCACCCGTACTTGGCGCCCGGCGCGCGAAACGTTTCATCGGCCGCGGAGCCGAGCCCCGCGGGTCGCGGTTCCGCGGGCCGTCACCGGCTCCGCACGAACCGGACCGGGACCCCCGGCCGGGCCTGCGCCGCCGCGTCCAGGGCCGGGCCCGGCGGGACCACCCCCACCACCGGGTAGCCGCCCGTCACCGGGTGGTCGGCCAGGAACACCACCGGCAGGCCGTCGGGCGGGACCTGGACGGCGCCCAGCACCATGCCCTCGCTCGGCAGTTCGCCCGCCCGGCCGCGGACCAGCGGGGCGCCCGCCTCCGTGCGCAGGCCGATGCGGTTGGACATCGCCGAGACCCGGAACGCCGCACGCCACAGCCCGGCGAGCGAAGCCTGCGTGAACCAGTCCGCCCGCGGGCCGAGCCGCAGCGGGAGGAGCAGTTCCGAAGGCGCCCCGGGCAGCCCGCAGGCGTCCGCCCCGGGGGCCGGATCCGGACCGGCGGGGCCCACCGGCAGCAGCATCCCGGCCGACAGGACGGGCGGGCCCAGGCCGGACAGCAGGTCCGTCGAGCGACTGCCCAGGACCGGCGGGACGCCGAGGCCTCCCCACACCGCGACGTAGCCGCGCAGCCCCGACTCCGCCCGGCCCACCTCAAGCTCCGCCCCGGCCGGCAGCCTGACCGCGGCTCCCCAGGCCACCGGGCGGCCGGACACCCGTACGGAACAGGGCGCGCCCGTGACCGCCACGGTGACCGGAGCCAGGGCCCGGAGCCCGACCCCGTCGAAGGTCGTCTCCAGCGCCGCCGCGTCCGGGGCGTTGCCGAGCAGCCTGTTGGCCAGCGCGTACGCCGCCGTGTCGAGGGCTCCCGAGCGGGGGACCCCGAGGTGCGCGTATCCGGGGCGGCCGCGGTCCTGGACCGTGGTCAGCGCCCCCGGGCGGACCACCTCCAGCGACGCGCCGGTCGTCGGCCCGGTCACAGGCGCGGTCATCGGCCCGGTCATCGGCCCGCCTCCGTGAACCGCACCCGGACCCCCGGCGCGAACAGCGCCGCCGGTTCCCGGTCCGGGTCCCAGAGCACGGCGTCCGTGGACCCGATCAGCTGCCAGCCGCCGGGGGAGGAGCGCGGGTACACCCCCGCGTACTCGCCCGCCAGGGCCAGCGAGCCCGCCGGGACGGCCGTACGGGGCGTGGCGCGGCGGGGGAGGTGGAAGCGCTCCGGGAGCCCGGTCAGGTAGCCGAAGCCGGGGGCGAACCCGCAGAAGGCCACCCGGAAGACGGTGTCGCCGACGACGGCCGGGACCTCCTCGGGGGCCACGCCCCACAGCCGGGCCACCTCCGCCAGGTCCGGGCCGTCGTAGCGCACCGGGACGGTCACCAGCGGACCCTGCGTCTCCTGGAGCGGGGGCACCTCCCACCGCGCGATCCGGGCGCCGAGCGCGGCGGGGTCGCGGACGCCGTCGAGCAGCACGGTCCGGGCCGCGGGCACCAGGTCCCGTACGGCGCCCAGCTCGCCCGCGTCCCGGCGGCGCAGCAGTTCGGCGTGGAGCGCGGCCACTTCGGCGGCCGAGTCCAGTTCGACGAGCAGCGCCTCGCCGCCCACCACCAGGGTCCTCACGCGAAGGCCTCCACCCGCACCCCGGCCGCGCCCAGCGCCGCCCGCACCCGGCCCGCGAGATCCGCGGCGCCCGGGGTGTCCCCGTGCAGGCACAGCGAGCGTGCGGCCACCGCCACCCGGGAGCCGTCGGCCGCCGTCACCTCGCCCCGCGCGGCCATCCCGACCGCCCGCGCGACCACCGCGTCCGGGTCGTGCACCACCGCGCCCGGTTCGCCGCGCGGCACCAGCGTTCCGGCGGGCGTGTAGGCCCGGTCGGCGAAGGCCTCCGCGACGGGGGCCAGCCCGGCCTCCTCGGCGGCGGCGAGCAGCAGCGACCCGGGCAGCCCCAGCACCGGCAGGCCTCCGGTGGCACCGGCCCCGGCCGCGAGGCGGACGCCCGCGACGACCGCGGCGGCCTGGTCGGCGTCGTGCACGGTGCGGTTGTACAGCGCGCCGTGCGGTTTCACATAGGACACGCGGGAGCCGGCCGCGCGCGCGAAGACCTCCAGCGCCCCGATCTGGTAGGCCACCTCGGCCGCCAGCTCCCCGGCCGGCACGTCCATCGAGCGCCGCCCGAAGCCGGCCAGGTCGCGGTAGGAGACCTGAGCACCGATCCGTACGCCGCGCTCGGCCGCCAGCTCACAGACCCGGCGCATGATGGACGGGTCCCCGGCGTGGAAGCCGCAGGCGACGTTGGCGCTCGTCACCACGGACAGCAGCGCCTCGTCGTCGGTGAGCGTCCAGCGGCCGAAGCCCTCGCCGAGGTCGGCGTTGAGGTCGATCACCGGGGTGGGTGCGATCATGGAAGCCATGCGGCGAGCGTAGAACAGGCCACCCGCGACGAAGGCGGGGACGATCCGGCCGAACCATGCCGTTTGGGATGTTGTCAGGGTCAGCGCCTAGTCTTTGTCCGTGACTCTCCCTGCCCCGGCGAAGACCCTTCCGTCCCCGGCGCCGGGCCCGGCCGCCGACGAGGGCCTGGCCCGGCGGCTGCGCGCCCTCGCCTGCACCGCCCCGCTGCACGACCTCGACGTACGCAAGGCCAATCTGGCGGGCGAGTACGGGGTCTACGCGATGGCGGAGGTCGCGCTGGCCGCGATCGACCTGGTCACGCTCAACATGGACTTCGACACGGGCGCCGACCACGAGCAGATAGTGGCCAGGCTGCTGCCGCGCGTCGCCGCCCAGGCCCCGGCCCGGCCCGCGGCCGAGCACGAGCGGGTGGCCCGCTGGGTGCTGGAGAACCTGATCAACGTGGGCAGCGTGGACCGCGGATTCCGCGCGATCTACGGCACGTTCGGCCCGGACGGCGTCTACGTCCGGCGAGACTACGACTTCAAGCTGATCGAAGAGGTGCCGGGGTACGGCGGCGCGGTGTACCTGCGCACGACCGACGAGGCCGTCAACGTCCTGGTCGGCGCCCTCGACACGGACGTGACCAGCGCGCAGATCGCGGCCGAGGTGAAGCTGGAGGTCCTGATCAGCCGGGGCCGGCTGGCCGACGCCCAGCTCGCCGCGGAACAGGCCCGCTACCGCACGGTCCAGTACGCCGAGACCCTGCGGCGGACGCTGGACGCGACCCGCCGCAACGTCCGGGCGGTGGACTGGCTCCAGGCCGTCCCCGACATGATCGCGGAGGCCCTCGATCACGTCGCCGACCGCTACCGGCACGAGAACGCGATCCTGACGAACATCCGCAAGGCGCGCGACGAGGCGGAGGAGCCGGAGAGCAAGCGGCGCGCCGCCGAACTGGTCGACATCGTCAAGGACTGCATCCGCCGCCACACCCAGCTCCAGTCCCGGCTCCTGGACGCCGGCCCGCTCTTCCGCGCCGAACAGGACCGCCAGGCCTTCGCCGCGCCCGCGCCGCGCTCGGGCATCGACCTCTACGGGCAGCTCGTGGCGCCCCTGCTGCCGCTGCCGGTCGCCCAGGCCCGCCGGGTCACGGACGCCTTCTTCGCGGCCGGCACGGGCCTGCGCACCCCCGTCTCGGTGCGCGTCGCCGACCTGGTGGACATCCTGCTCACCCCGCCGGTGGAGCGGGAGCACCTCGGCGTGGAGATGCCGGAGCCCGACCTGATCGCCACCCCGGACGACAGCCGCTTCAGCGAGGAGCAGCTCGCCGCCGCGATGGAGCTCCTGGACCTTCCGCACGACGCCCCGCGCCGGCTGTCCGGCCTGCTGGCGCAGGCCCGCCGCGGCGACCCGGACCTGCCGTACCTGGTGGCCCTGCTCGCCGTCCACGCGGCGAGCCCGGCCGTCGGCACGGCCTACCGCCAGGGCGAGGAGCGGCTGCTCTTCGCGGTGGACGACGGCACCCAGCTCGACGACCCGGAGTTCGGCGGCGCCGACCTGATCGTCGGCACCGCCCTCCTCGACGCGGCCGGCATGGCCGCGGACCGCGCGGAGGCGGCATGACCGCCGCTGCCGCTGCCCTGGCCGGGCCGAACCCAGCCTCGCCTGGGCCGAACCCTTCCCTGGCCGGGCTGAACCCAGCGCTGGCCGGGCCGAACCCAGCCTCGCCGGAGCCAAACCCAGCCTCGCCGGCGTTTGAGGCGCGGGGTCTGGGGCGGAGCCCCAGGAAACCCGGCTCCGCCGGGCATCGGGCTCTGCCCGGACCCGCGCCTCAAACTCCCCCAGCTACCGTTGGGAGGGACCCCCAGGCGAGGCTGAATTGGCCGGAGCCGCCCGCGCGGCGTACCACCCGTACCGCCCGTACCACCCGCACCGCCGAGGAGATCCACCCGTGAGCGACCACCACGCCGAACCCCCCGCGTGGAGCGAGCCCGCGCCTCCCGCCACCCCCGTCGCGGCCGCGAACCCGGCGGTGACCCCCGCCGACGCCGCGGACGCGGCCCGGCTCGTCGCCTTCGGGCTGCAGCCCAAGCTGCTCCCCGCCCGTGACGCCGAGTACGCCGAACTGCTCCGCCGCTACCGCGAGGACCCCGCCTTCGGCCGGCTCGCCGACGCCGTCGCCACCGGCCTCGGCCTCGTCGTCCTGGAGGTGTCCCCGCGCGCCGGCATGGCCGTGGCCGCCGGCGAGGACTCCGTCTTCGCCGTCCGCATGGGCGACTACGCCCGCCGCACCGCCGCCGACTCCGCAGACCGCTTCCTGCACGGCCTCGCCCACCTCGCCGTCGCCGCCCTCGCCTACCCCCGCCCCGAGGACCTCGCCGACGACGGCTACATCGGCCGCATCACCGTCAACGGCGTCGACGCCTTCGTCCGCCAGACCTGCCGCCGCCTGGAGGAGCGCGCCGACGAGCTCGGCGAGAACACCGACCCCGCCTCCGACGCCCCCGGCCTGGAGGCCGCCTGGCGCGTGTACGCCCGCCGCAGCGCGACCGGCGCCACCAAGGACGCCCGCCGTCTCGCCGGCTCCACCACCGGCATCGTCGGCAAGGCCGCCGCCTTCCTCACCGACTCCGGCTTCCTCCAGCGCACCGGCGACGACGCCGGCGGCACCTACCGCACCACCCCGCGCTACCAGTTGCAGGTCCGCGACATGGCGGGCAGCGCGGCCATGGCCGAACTCCTCGAACTGGGCGTGGTCCCCGTCAGCGACGGCTGCGCCACCCTGCTGCCGCCGCCCGAGGGCGACGACCTGGAGCTCGCGGCCGACGCCGGACTCCCGTTCCACGCCTGAGCCACCGCCCTCCGTACCGAGACACACCGAGAAGCAACGAGAGTCCCCGCCCATGTACGAGCTGTCCCGGATCCGCCTCTACTCCATCGGGCCCGCCGGTGCGCGCTACGCCGACACCGTGCTCGACCTGCGCGGAGTCGGTGAGCCGGTGCCCCACCCGGCGCCCGCCCAGGCGGAGTTCTTCGAGGACGAGCCCACCGGCCCGCCGCGCCGCCCGGCGCCCGCCGGCGTGCTCTTCCTGGAGAACGGCGGCGGCAAGTCCGTCCTGCTCAAGCTGATCTTCTCGGTCATGCTCCCGGGCCACCGCAACACCCTCGGCGGCGCCAGCTCGGGCGTGCTGCGCAAGTTCCTGCTCGCCGACGACTGCGGCCACGTCGCCCTGGAGTGGCAGCACACCCAGACCGGCGAATGCGTGGTCGTCGGCAAGGTCAGCGAATGGCGCGGCCGCCAGGTCTCCAACGACCCGCGCAAGTTCGCCGAGGCCTGGTACTCCTTCCGTCCCGGCCCGGGCCTGAGCCTCGACAACCTCCCCGTCGCCGAGGCCACCGCCGTCCGCCCGCCCGTCGAAGGCGCCTCCGGCGCCCAGGGCCGCCGCCGCACCATGAAGGGCTTCCGCGACGCCCTCACCGAGGCCGGCAAGGCGTACCCGCACCTGGAGGTCTACTTCGAGGAGATCCACGACCGCTGGAACGAGCACCTCACCGACCTCGGCCTCGACCCCGAACTCTTCCGCTACCAGCGCGAGATGAACGCAGACGAGGGCGAGGCCGCCGGCCTCTTCGCGGTCAAGAAGGACTCCGACTTCACCGACCTCCTGCTGCGCGCCGTCACCGACACCCGTGACACCGACGGCCTCGCCGACCTGGTCCACGGCTTCGGCAACAAGCTCGGCCGCCGCGCCGAGCTCATGGCCGAACGCGACTTCACCGCCGGCTCCGTGGACCTGCTCACCCGCATCGTCGAGGCCGCCGAGACCCGCTCCCGGCTGCGCGACGTCCACGCGGGCGCGGAACGCCGTACGCGCACCCTCGCCCGGCGGCTGTCCGCCCGCGCCACCGAGGAGCGCGGCCGGGCCGCCGACCTCGCCCAGCGGGTCACCGGCGCCGCCCACGAGGTCACCGCCGCCGAGTCCGCGCGCACCCGCAGCGCCGCCGTCTCCGCCGAACTCGCCTACCGGCACGCCTCGCTGGCGCTGACCGTCGCCGACAAGGCCGCCGCCGCCCAGCGCCGCGAGCTCCTCGAAGCCCGCACGCTGCACTCCGCCTGGCAGGCCGCCGAGACGGTGCTGCGCCACCGCGCCGCCGCCGACCGCTCCGCCCGCGTCGCCGCCGCGATCCTGGAAGCCGAGCGGGACGCCGCCCCGGCGCTCGCCGCCCGCGCGACGGCCGCCGCCGATCTCGTACGGGCCCTGCACACCGCCGCCGAGCACGGCGAGCGGGTGGCCAACGAGGAGGAGGAGCGGTCCGCCGTCCTCCAGGCCACCGGCGAGTCCGCACACCGCGACGCCACCGCCGCCGCCACGGCCGCCCAGCGCGCCCGCAGCGAGGCCGAACACCTCCGGGCCCGGCTCGGCGAGGTCCAGCAGGAGACCGCCGAGGCCGTCCGGGCCGGCTGGCTCGACGACTCCGCGCCCGACGCCGACCCGGCGCGCGCCGCCCTCGCCGCCACCGACGCCGAGAAGACCGCCGTGGCCGCCTGGGACGAGGCCCGCGAAGCCTCCAGGGCCGCCGCTGAAGCCGCCCGCGAGGCCGCGGCCGCCGAATCCCGCGCCGAACTCACCGCCGCCCGCGCCGCGGACGCCACCGCCGCCGCCGAAGCCGCCCACGACGCCGAATACCGCGCCGCCGCCCTCCTCGCCGAATCCCCCCGCCTGGCAGCCCTCCTGGGCCTCCCGGCCGCCCCGGACGCCGACCTCCCCCACCCGCGGGAGGCGTCCGACTCCGGCTCCGTGCCCGGCTCCGCCGATTCGGGTACGGACGGCCCCGCGCCCGGCTCCGCAGGGGCCCCCGGGGGGCTCACCCCCGCCGACCTCGACCGTGGCGCCGACGAGCTGCGGCAGATGCTGACCGACGGAGTCGCCGCGGCCGAGCGGCAGTTGTTCGAGCTGCGCACCGCCGCCGCCGACGACGCCCGCATCCTCGGCGCCCTCGGCGACGGCGGCCTGCTGCCGCC
The DNA here is from genome assembly GCF_042736975.1 of Streptomyces sp. NPDC059989. Lineage (NCBI taxonomy): Bacteria > Bacillati > Actinomycetota > Actinomycetes > Kitasatosporales > Streptomycetaceae > Streptomyces > Streptomyces sp. NPDC059989. Next base: position 11,666 of record NZ_JBHWUO010000053.1, on the reverse strand, counting down.
CGGCCCCGACGTCCTCGCCACCGTCGAGTACCTCGGCGAACACGGCATCCCCGCCCTCCCCGGCTGGCGCTACCTCGCCCAGTCCGTGGACCCCGCCGACCACGCCGCCGTCCTCGCAGCCCGCCCCGAACTCGTCGACGGCGTCGTCATCACCGACCCCGACACCCACAGCCGCGCCCGCGAGGTCCTCTCCGGCGCCGCCCTGCTGCCCCGCTCGACCGTCGCCGTCGGCACGGCCGCCGCCCTGCTGGCGCCGGTGCCCGCGGGCGACCCGGACAGCGCCGTGTCCAGTATTTTCATCGTTTCGCCGAACCCGGCCATGCACGACGAGCACGCCGCCGACGAGGAGCGCCAGGCGCTGCGCACCCGCGCCACCGCCCGCGACACCGAGATCCGCGACCTGGCCGCCCGCCTCGCCGGCGACCGCGAGCTCGCCGCCCGCCTCGCCTCCTGGCGCACCGGCTGCCCGCCCGGCCGCCTCGCCGAGCTGGCGCAGCAGGCCGCGGCCGCCCGGGCGTTCGCCGAGGAGGCCGACGCCGAGCTCGCGGAGGCCCGTACCGTACGCGCCGAGGCCGACGAGGCCGCCGCCGACGCCGCCCGCGTGCGCGACGAGCGCCAGGACACCGCCCAGCGCGCCCGCCGGGTCGCCGACGCCCTCGCCGGGCTCGCCTTCCGCCTGCGCGAACGCGCCGGCTGGCAGGCCCGCCTCCGCGAACTCGCCGACGAGGCCGCCGAGTCCGAGGCCCGCGCCGAGGTCTGCCTCGACCGGGCCCGCGCCGCCGACGAGGACCGGCGCGCCGCGCAGCGCGCCGCCGACGACGCCCACCGCACCGCCCGCGCCCTGCGGGCCGAGCGCGCCGAGATCGCCGGCGCGCCCGAGCCCCTCCCGGCGGGCGACGGCACCCTCAAGGCGCCGCTCCCGGACCTGCGAGAGGCCTACCGGGCCGCCTCCCAGCTGTACGAGAAGGTCGGCGTCGGCGCCGACCTGCGTGCCGAACAGGCCCGCGCCGAGAGCGACGAGAGCGCCGCCCTCGCCGAACTCGACCGCCTCACCAACAAGGTCCGCACCCGCGCCGCCCAGCTCCTCGAAGGCACCGACGGCGCCGACGGACCCTCCCGGCAGGCCGCCGCCGCCCGCGCCGAGTCCCTCGTCCAGATGCTGGAGACCCGCGCGTCCACCGCCAGCGAGCAGCTCGGCCGACTGCGCGGCGAGGCCGAACGACACGCCCCGGCCGAGGGCGAGGCGCACACCGAACTCCCCGAGGAACTCATCCCCGGGGACGTGGAGCAGGCCCAGGGCCTGCTCCGTACGGCCACCGCGCAACTCGCCGCCCACACCGCCGCCGTGGAGACCGCCAGGGCCGCCCACGCGGACCTGCTGCGCGCCCACCGCACGGCGGAGGACGGCGCCGGCGGCTTCGACGAGACCGCGGCCCTGCTGCGGGACCTCCTGCGCGACCACACCCACGCCGACGACGAACAGGAGCCGGCGGCGCACCCCGGGACGCTGGAGGAGGCCCGCCAGTCGGCCACCGAGGCCCGCCGGGCCCTGCGCGGTTGCGCGGCTGACCTCTCGGCCGCCGAGTCCGCCGTGCGCGAGGCGAGCGACATCCTGGTCCGGCACGCCAACGCCACCCGCTACGAGCAGGTACGCACCCCCGCGCGCCAGCAGATCCGCGAACTGCCCGCCTCCGCCCTGCCCGAGCACGCGGCGGCCTGGGCGGCGGCGTTCGCCCCGCGCCTGCGCGTCCTGACCGACGAGCTGGCGCAGCTGGAGCGCAACCGCGACAGCATCGTCGACCGCCTGCGCGGCCTGGTCGAATCGGCGCTGGCCACCCTCCGCTCGGCGCAGCGCCTCTCCCAGCTGCCGGAAGGCCTCGGCGAATGGTCGGGCCAGGAGTTCCTCCGGATCCGCTTCGAGGAGCCGGACCAGGCCACGCTCACGGAACGACTCGGCGAGGTCATCGACGAGGCCACCCGCGCGGCCGTGAAGAAGAACAGCACCGCCTCCTTCGGCGAGGGCCGCCGCGACGGCATGTCCCTGCTCCTGAGGGGTGTCCAGGCAGCCCTCGAACCCAAGGGCATCTCGGTGGAGATCCTCAAGCCGGACGCCGTCCTGCGGGCCGAGCGCGTCCCCGTCGGCCAGATGGGAGACGTCTTTTCCGGCGGCCAGCTGCTGACCGCCGCCATCGCCCTGTACTGCACGATGGCGGCGCTGCGCAGCAACGACCGCGGCCGCGACAAGCACCGCCACGCGGGCACGCTGTTCCTCGACAACCCGATCGGCCGCGCGAACGCCACGTACCTGCTGGAGCTCCAGCGGGCCGTCTCGGACGCCCTCGGCGTCCAGCTCCTGTACACGACGGGCCTCTTCGACACCACGGCCCTGGCGGAGTTCCCGCTGGTCATCCGCCTGCGCAACGACGCGGACCTGCGGGCGGGCCTGAAGTACATCAGCGTCGAGGAACACCTCCGCCCGGGCCTGCCGCAGCCGTCCCCGGAGGGCGAAGCGATCCACGGCGAGATCACGGCAACCCGCATGTTCCGCAGGGGGGCGACCACTGCCTGACCTGGCTCCGCCCCAGACAATGCAGCCTCACCTGGGGTCCCCTCCCAGCGGTAGCTGGGGGAGTTTGAGGCGCGGGGTCTGGGGCGGAGCCCCAGGAGCGGTGCTGTGCACGCCTGGGTGGTCCCGTAAGGCCTAGCGGCGGCCGAACGCCGTGAGGGGGCCGTCCTCGCGGCGTATGCGGCCGGGGCCACGGGACTCCCGCCCCGCACGCGCCGAGCGACCCGCGTCGCGGCGGCGGGGGCGCGCCGTGCTGCTCGGCTCCGAGAAGACCCCGTACCGCTGGTTCCACGTCTGCCGGGTGATCACCACGTCCAGGACCCCCCACGTGGCCACGATCGTCCCCGCCACCGCGCCGAGCGCCATCGGGAAGGCCAGCCACGAGCCGGTGACCGAGAGGAAGAAGGTGATCGTCGCCTGGGTGAGCGTCACGGCGACGATCACCACCGCCCGCACCGCGGACGCCCGCACCGGGTCCGGCAGCCGGCGCCGGCGCGCCGGCTCCTCCACCCACAGCCCGCTCCGGCCCCCGCCGCCACCGCCCTCGTATCCGCTCATGGTCCGCTCCCTCCCCACCGCGCGGTCGGCCGTGCCCACCCCTCACGTCTACCCCAAACAGGAGACGATCCGCACGGCCGAGAGATTCCCGGATCCCGGACGCTTCCGCCGCCCCCGTTGATCGCGGAACGAATAATTCCAGCCATCCATCGGGTTGCGGGAACTGACGCCTCACCAGGTGTCATCTGCCACATATCGGGCCGCTAATCACCGGAAGTATCGGACAACTCGTGATCTTCGTCCAGGGGTCCGGCCGAAAACGTCCGGACACGCCTTCGATCCCGCTCCGTGGCAGTAGTAGGCTCACGCCGTTTAAATGACGGAACACCGACCCCCGACAACGGGGTTGAGCTGGGGGAGGCTGGGGAGGCCATGCGCTTTCGCGGGAAGTCCATCCGCCGGAAGATCGTGGCGTTGCTCCTTGTGCCGCTCGTCTCCCTGACCGCCCTCTGGGGCTTCGCCACGGTCATCACCGGCCGTCAGGCCCTCCAACTCCTCGACGTCGCCTACGTCATCGACAAGGTCGGCTACCCCATCGAGGACGTCGTCCGCGTCGTCCAGAAGGAACGCCGCCAGACCCTCGTCGTCATCGGCGACCCCCGCGCCGCCAACGCCACCGCCGAACTCGCCAAGCGCCGCGCCGAGACCGACGCCGTCGTGGAGCAGATCAGCGCCAGCGCCCGGGAACCCGAAGTCCTCGACGAGCTGAGCCCGCAGAACGCCGAGCGCCTGCGCTCCATCCTTGCCGCCTTCCGCGGCGTCGGAGCCCTGCGCCACTCCGTCGACTCGAACAGCCTCGACCCCAGCCAGGCCCTGGACCTCTACGGCCGGCTCGTCGACCCCTGCTACGAGTTCCTCATGAACCTCCACGCCCTGGAGAACGTGGAGATGGACAAGCAGGGCCGCGCCCTCGTCGGCATCACCCGGGCCCGCGAGGCGCTCTCCCGCGAGGACGCCGTGATCGCCTCCGCCCTCGCCGCCCGCAACACCAGCACGGCCGACATCCGCCACGTCTCCGACTTCGTCGCCAACCGCAAGCTGCTCTACGACTTCAACCTCGCGATCCTCCCGGCCGCCGACCGCGAGCGTTTCGAGCAGTACTGGGGCGGCGTCGACTCCAAGGCCCTGCGCGACGCGGAGGAACGCTTCCTCAACGCCGGAGCCGTCAGGAACCCGCGCGGCCTCACCACCGCCCAGTGGGACGAGGCCTCGACCAAGGTCCTCGACGACCTCGCCACCATGGGCACCGACGCCGGCGACCGCTACCAGAAGCGCGTCGAGCCCGTCGCCATGGACGTCCTGGTCCAGGCCGCCGTCGCCGGCATCCTCGGCTTCATCGCCCTGGTCGTCTCCCTGATCCTCTCCGTCCGCATCGGCCGCGACCTGGTCCGCGACCTGTCCCGCCTCCGCAAGGAGGCCCACGAGGTCTCCGGCGTCCGGCTGCCCGCCGTGATGCGCCGCCTCGCCGCCGGCGAGCACGTGGACGTGGAGACCGAGGCGCCCCGCCTGGAGTTCGAGAAGGACGAGGTCGGCCAGGTCGGCCAGGCCCTCAACACCCTTCAGCGCGCCGCCGTCGAGGCCGCGGTCAAGCAGGCGGAGCTGCGTCGCGGCGTTTCCGAAGTATTCGTCAACCTGGCCCGCCGCAACCAGGTCCTGCTGCACCGCCAGCTGACCCTCCTCGACACCATGGAGCGCCGCACCGAGGACACCGAGGAGCTCGCCGACCTCTTCCGCCTCGACCACATGACCACCCGCATGCGCCGCCACGCCGAAGGCCTGGTGATCCTCTCCGGCGCCGCGCCCTCCCGCCAGTGGCGCAAGCCCGTCCAGCTGATGGACGTCGTACGCGCCGCGGTCGCCGAGGTCGAGGACTACGAGCGCATCGAGGTCCGCCGGCTGCCGCGCCTGGGCATCGCAGGACCCGCCGTCGCCGACATCACCCACCTCGTCGCCGAACTCCTGGAGAACGCCACCGTGTTCTCGCCGCCGCACACCGCGGTCCAGGTGCACGGCGAGCGCGTGGCCAACGGCTTCACCCTGGAGATCCACGACCGCGGCCTCGGCATGAACCCGGACGCACTGCTCGACGCGAACCTCCGGCTCGCCGAGACCCCCGAGTTCGAACTCTCCGACACCGACCGCCTCGGCCTGTTCGTCGTCAGCCGCCTCGCACAGCGCCACAGCGTCAAGGTCGCCCTCCAGCCCAGCCCGTACGGGGGCACGACCGCGGTGGTCTTCCTCCCCGTGGAGCTCCTCACCGAGGCCCCCGAGACCAACGGCACCGGCATCCGGCTCGACGGGCCCGAGGCCGGCGCCGCCGGGACGGGGACCGGCGCCGGGGCCGCCCGGTCCGGCGCGATCCCCACCGACCGGCCCGCGCCCGCCGCCGTGGAGCGCGCGCCCATCGGCCGCTCGCTGCCCGCCGCCGAACTGCGCGGCCCCGTCGAGCTGGAGGCCCCGCTCGACGTCCTCGGCCTCGACGGCACGGAGGTCGTCGAGGTCCTCGACGGCCTCGACGACCCCGCCGTCCTGGACGGCATCGGCGGCCGTCCGGCCATGGCGACGCTGGACGACGAGACCCCGCCCAACGGCACCCCGCGCAGCGCCCTGTTCGGGCTGCGCCCGGCGGACCGGCCGCACACCGACCGGCACACCGAGCGCCACGGCGCCCGCAAGGGCGACCGGGACCGCGACCGCGAGCCGCTGGCCCCCACCGGCCCGGTCCGCCTGGACACCCAGCGCCTGGAGACCCCGCGCCCCGACGGTTCCCGTTCCTCGGGAGCCGTGCCGCTGCCCCGCCGCCGCCCCACCCCGACCCTGGTCGCCGAACACGGCCGCCGGGTGGAGCCGCGCCCGGTGCACGTGGTCCCGCCGCAGCCCGCCCCGGCGCCGGCCCCGGCGCCGAGGGCCCTCTCGAAGCCCGTGCCGGGCAACGGCACGGGCACCGGCCCGGGCGGCCTGCCCCGCCGGGTCCGCCAGGCCAACCTGGCCCCGCAGCTCAAGAACCCCCCGGCCCCCGCTCCCGACGACGCCGCCGCCGACCAGGTGGCCGACCGGGACGCGGAGGACGTACGGACGCGCATGTCCGCCCTCCAGCGCGGCTGGACCGCGGGCCGCAACCAGCACGCACAGCAGCAGTCGGAGACCGCGGCCGGCACCTCCGCCGCCACGGGTCCCGCGATCGAGAACGAAGGGGACGGTCGATGACCGCACCGCAGACCGGCAACGACACCAGGGGCCGCGGCTCCGGCCCGCTCAACTGGCTCCTCGACGAGCTGGTCGACAAGGTCGGATCCATCCGCAAGGCGGTGGTCCTCTCGGGCGACGGCCTGCCCACCGGCAGCTCCAAGGACCTGACCCGCGAGGACAGCGAGCACCTCGCCGCGGTGGCCTCCGGCTTCCACAGCCTGGCCAAGGGCGTCGGCCGGCACTTCGAATCGGGCAAGGTCCGCCAGACCGTCGTCGAGCTCGACGAGGCCTTCCTGTTCGTCATGGCCGCGGGCGACGGCAGCTGCCTGGCCGTGCTCGCCGACGCCGACTCCGACGTCGGCCAGGTCGCGTACGAGATGACGCTGATGGTCAAGCGCGTCGGCGACCACCTGGCGACCGCCCCGCGCACCGGGCTGCCAGCCGGAGGGTGAGTCGTAAGGCATGAGCGATCCAGGCCAGGACCACCCCGCCGACACCCCGGTCGCAGACCGAGCCCCCGCCCCCGACCCCACGCACTGGTTCGACGACGACGCGGGTCCCGTCGTACGCCCGTACGCCATGACGCGCGGCCGGACCAGCCACGCGGGCCAGCACCGACTCGACCTGATCGCCCTCGTCGTCGCCGAAGCGGCGGCGAACGATCCGGTCTGGGACATGACCCTGTCCCCGGAACACACCCACATCCTCGGCCTGTGCCTGGCGCGGCCGCAGTCGGTCGCCGAACTCGCGGCCGACCTCGACCTCGCGGTCGGAGTCGTACGGGTCCTGATCGGGGACCTGGTCGACGAGGAACTGGTCCATGTGACCCGGCCGGTACCGCCGGCCGAACTGCCCGACGAATCCATTCTGCGTGAGGTGATCGATGGCCTTCGGGCGCTCTAGCCGCACCGGTGCCATGCACGCCGTGTCACCGGTCGAACCGCTGACCTTGAAGATCCTGGTCGCGGGCGGCTTCGGGGTGGGCAAGACCACCCTGGTCAGTGCGGTAAGCGAGATCAGACCACTGCGGACCGAGGAACGGCTCTCGGAGCCGGGAGCCGCCATCGACGACACCGGGGGAGTGGAGGGCAAGAGCACCACCACCGTGGCCATGGACTTCGGGCGCATCACGCTCCGCGAGGACCTGGTGCTGTACCTGTTCGGCACGCCCGGGCAGGACCGGTTCTGGTTCCTGTGGGACGAGCTGGCCCAGGGGTCGCTCGGCGCGGTGGTCCTCGCGGACACCCGCCGCCTCGCCGACTGCTTCGCCGCGATCGACTACTTCGAGCGGCGCGAGATCCCGTTCGTCGTCGCCGTGAACTGCTTCGACGGCGCCGACCGGCACCCCGTGGTGACCGTACGGGAGGCACTCGACCTCGACCCCGAGGTGCCGGTGCTGCTGTGCGACGCGCGCGACCGGGAGTCCGTGAAGGACGTGCTGGTCGGGGTCGTCGAACACGCGATGTCGATGGCCCGGGAACGCCGCCGGAGCCTCACGGCGGGCGCCTGACACGGAGGCCCCGCGCAGAGGCCTGACATGGAGGCGGCCCGTACCCCCGCCGACTGGGGTACGGGCCGCAGCTCTCATGGGGGGATTCGGGGTCCCGGTCGCGGCGCGGGACTGTGGAGCGAGTGTGAACCCGGCACAGGGGGCCGTCAAGCGTTCGGACAACACCCGCCGGTAGCCGCCGCTCAGCGCACCGCGACGACGGCCGAGCCGTGCCCGAACAGCCCTTGGTTGGCGGTGATCCCGGCCCGTGCCCCCGGCACCTGCCGGTCCCCGGCCGTACCGCGCAACTGCCACGTCAGCTCGCACACCTGCGCGATGGCCTGCGCCGGCACCGCCTCCCCGAAGGAGGCCAGGCCGCCGCTCGTGTTGACGGGGATCCGTCCGCCGAGGGCCGTCGCGCCCTCCCGTACGAGCTTGGCCCCCTCGCCCTCCCCGCAGAGCCCGATGTCCTCGTACCACTCCAGCTCCAGCGCCGTGGACAGGTCGTACACCTCGGCGAGCGAGAGCTCGTCCGGCCCGAGCCCCGCCTCCTCGTAGGCGGCGCGCGCGATCGAGGCCCGGAAGGACCCGGCCGCCGGCTCCACCGCCACCGCCGCATCGGTGGCGATGTCCGGCAGGTCCAGCACCGTACGCGGATAGGTGGGGGTCACCGTCGACACCGCCCGGATCCGCACCGGGTCGGCGACGCCCCGCGACCGGGCGAAATCCATGCTGGAGAGCACCAGGGCCGCGCCCCCGTCCGAGGTGGCGCAGATGTCGAGCAGCCGCAGCGGATCGGCGACGACCGCCGAGGCCGCGACCTCCTCGGCCGTGACGGCCTTCCGGTAGCGGGCATGCGGGTTGAGCACGCCGGCCGCCGCGTTCTTCACCTTGACCTGGGCGAAGTCCTCCGGGGTGTCCCCGTGGACGGCCATCCGGCGGCGGGCGTACAGCGCGAAGTACGCCGGGTTGGTGGCGCCCAGCACCCGGAAGCGCAGCCAGTCCGGGTCGTCGGGCCGGTCGCCGCCCGCCGGCGCGAAGAACCCCTTGGGCGCCGCGTCCGCGCCCACCACGAGCACCACGTCGGCCAGACCGGCGAGGATCTGCGCCCGGGCGGCCCCGATCGCCTGCGCCCCGGACGCGCAGGCCGCGTACACGCTGGTCACCCGCGCGCCCTGCCAGCCGAGCGCCTGCGCGAAGGTCGCCCCGGCGACGTAGCCCGGGTAGCCGGAGCGCACGGTGTCCGCGCCGACGATGGACTGCACGTCCGTCCAGTCCAGTCCGGCGTCTTCGAGCGCCGCCCGCGCGGCGGCCCGCCCGTATTCGACGAAGCTGCGGCCCCACTTGCCCCACGGGTGCATCCCGGCGCCGAGCACGGCGATGTCGGCGCTCACGCGACCCCTCCCACGGGCTTGAACCGCCAGGTGGTCCAGGCCGTCCCGGCGTCCTCGTTCAGCACGCCGCCGACCACCTCGACCTCCATCCCGACCGCGAGATCGGCGACCCCCACCCCGGGCGCCGCCTGCCCCAGCACGACCATCCCCTCGGCCTCCAGCTCCACCGCGACCAGGGTGTACGGCTCCCAGGGCGCATCCGGATCGGACACGTACGGCGCGGGCGGCCGGTAGCGCCCGTCGGTGTAGGACCAGACTCGCCCGCGCGGGGACAGCGGCACCTCGGCGAGCTCGCCGCCGCCGGGGCAGTGCGGATTGCGGCAGTACGCGTCCTCGCGCGGGAAGAACACCGCGGTGCAGGCGGAACACCGGGTGCCGAGCAGCCGGAAGCCGCCACCCGGCCCGTCCTCGGTGAACCACCCGCTCACGACGGGTGTGCGTGTGCGTGCCAAAACCCCTCCCAAGCCAGACGATCGAGTAACTGACGGATCGTCAGAAGTCTGGCACGGGCGGGCTGCGCGGTCACCGGTTCTCGGCGAGCCACTTCTGCGCGATCTCCGCCAGCTCCGCGTCCCGCCCGGCCAGCATCATCCGGATCATCTGAGCGTCCCCGCGGAGCGACCACCCGGGATGTCCGAAGGTGGCGGGATTGTTCTTCTCGATGAGGAAATGCGCGGGCCAGGCGGTCCCGTACCCGATCAGGGGCAGTGCGGCGAGATACCGCTTACGCCCCCGCACCACCCCGTAGACGGTCAGGGCGAGCCCGGTGAGGGTGCCGGTGAGATGCACCCAGCGGGTGGCGGCGCGGGAGTGCATGGCGACGTAGTAGGGCCAGAATTCCTCGTACGAGCTGAAAGTCATGCGGGCACGTTACTCACGGCCACACCGAGCCGACAGACGCGCGGGAGACGGGAAAGTCGAAATACGTATCGGGAAACGCCTCGGGCTTGAAGGTGAAGTGCCACCACTCCTCCGGGAGGTTGACGAAACCCGCGTCGCCGAGCGCATCGCGCAACAGCCGCCGGTTCGCACGGGCCGCCTCCGACACGGCGGGGCTGTCGGTGTGCGACCGCGGATCGAAGAAGTCGAAAGCCGTCCCCATGTCCAGCTCCCGGCCACCGACGAGCGCCACGAGCGTCACGTCGAGGGTGCTCCCGCGGGAATGCCCCGACTTCTCGGCGATGTACCCCTCCGGAATCAGCCGGTCCTTGTCGACATCCGGATAGAACTCCGCCTTGGTCCCCTGATCGGAGGCGTCATTCGCCCACCGCACGAACTGATCGACGGCCCGCTGCGGCCGGTAGCAGTCGTACACCTTCAGCGACAGCCCGCGCCGCAGCAGCCGCCGCTGCGCCCGCCGCAACGCCTCGGCGGCGGGCCGCGCGAGCAGGCAGACCGGCTCCTCGTACCCCTCGACCGGCCTGCCCATGAAATTCCGGGCACCCGCATACCGCATGTCCTGCCGCACGGTCGGATCCACATCCGCCAAAGCCCTGAACTCCGGCGGAGCCGCCGCCCCGCCGGTCAGGAGCCCCACACACATCACAACAGCCGCTGTCCTCATACCCCTTGGCATACCATCCCCCCATGCCGGCACAACTCAAGGACTCGCACTGCTCCACCTGCGGAGCGCTGTACTCCACCCCCACGTGGCCCCGCACCTGCCCCGCGTGCGGCGCCACCGCCTACCGCAACCCGCTCCCGGTGGCCATCGCCCTCCTCCCCGTCGAGGACGCGGACGACACCGGCCTCGTGGTCATCACCCGCACCATCGAGCCGGCCCTCGGCGGTGTCGCCCTGCCCGGCGGCTTCATCGACTTCGGCGAGGACTGGCGCGAAGCGGTCGTCCGCGAACTCCGCGAGGAAACCGGCATCACCGCCCCGGCCTCGGAGGTCACCCTGGCCGACGCCCTGAGCTCCCCGGCCGGCCACCTGCTCCTCTTCGGCCTCCTCCCACCCCGCCCGACCGCCACCCTCCCCACTCCGGTCCCCACGGACGAAACCACGGGCTGGCACATCCTCCGAGCCCCCACCGAACTGGCCTTCCCCCTCCACACCCAGGCCGCCAACGCCTGGTTCGCGGGCCAGTACACCGCCTAGGGCACCCGTCAGCCCCGCCGCGCCACCCTTCAGCCCCGCCGGGGGCAAATCCAGCCTCGCCGGCGTTTGAGGCGCGGGGTCCGGGGCGGAGCCCCGATCGTGAAGCCGCACCCGCCCCCTCGGCCGGGCCACCCCTCAGCCCCGCCGGGCGACTTCTCAGCCCCGCCGGCGTTTGAGGCGCGGGGCGCGAGGCGGAGCCCCGATCGCGAAGCCGCACCTGCCCACCCGGCCCAGCCACCCCGAGCCCCGCCCGGCCCGCCGCTAGTGCTGTGACCGGAAGGTTCACCGGGTTGCGGCGCTCCCCCAGCTACCGCTGGGAGGTACCCCCAGGCACGGCACCTCGCCGCGTTGTCGGACCACGCAAGTACGT
>NZ_JBHWUO010000052.1:3471-49091 GCF_042736975.1 Streptomyces sp. NPDC059989 | reverse complement strand
GTGGGTGCCGGGGGGGGCCCCGGGGGGGGGGGGGGGGGGGGGGGGCGGCCCCCCCCCCCGGGTCGGGGGCGGCCCCACGCCGGCCTGGGTGTTGGGCACGGTGGTCAGCAGCCGCCGGAGGAGGCGGGGGCGCCGATGGTGAGGGTGGCCGGGGCGGCGCAACAGCCGCCGCCGGTTTCTTCGGCGGCTTCGGGCTGGTCGAAGAGGCCCGCGCCGCCGCAGACGCCGGTCTCGGGGAGGGTGAGCTCGACGCGCTCGGCGGCTGCCTGGTCGCCTGCGAGAGCCGCGGCGATGGAGCGGACCTGCTCGTAGCCGGTCATGGCGAGGAAGGTGGGAGCGCGGCCGTAGGACTTCATGCCCACCAGGTAGACGTCCTTGTCCGGGTGGGAGAGCTCGCCCGCGCCGTGGGGGTAGACGGTGCCGCAGGAGTGCTGGTTCGGGTCGATCAGCGGGGCGAGTTCGGTCGGTGCCTGGAGGCGCTCGTCCAGGCCGAGGCGGAGCTCGTCGAGGAAGGTGAGGTCGGGGCGGAAGCCGGTCAGGACGATGACCTCGTCGACAGGGTCCAGGCGGCGGCCGTCCTCACCGACGAGGACCAGGCGGCCGTCCTCGGTCTTCTCGATGGCGTCGGTGCGGAAACCGGTGACGGCGTCGGCGTAGCCGCCGTCGACGGCGGCCTTGGCGGCGAGGCCGAGGGCGCCGCGGGCGGGCAGCTGGTCGGCGGTGCCGCCGCCGAAGGTGGAGCCGCTGATCCCGCGCCGGAGGATCCAGGTCGCGTGCGTCCCGATGCCGTCCTCTTCGTTCTTGGCGAGGTCGGCGAGGTAGGCCAGAGCGGTGAATGCGGAGGCACCTGAGCCGATCACGGCGGTGCGCTTGCCGGCGTAGCGGGTGCGGACGGCCGGGTCCTTGAGGTCTGGGACGCGGTACGTGATGTGGTCGACCGCGCTCTTCTCGCCGAGTGCGTGCAGGCCGCTGCCGCCTGCCGGGCTGGGGGTGGACCAGGTGCCGGAGGCGTCGATGACGGCGCGGGCGAAGATCCTCTCCTCGCGGCCCTCGGGGCTGGTGAGGTGGACGACGAAGGGCTGGGTTTCGCGGTCGGCGTCGACGATGCGGTCGCGGCCGGTGCGCGAGACGCCGGTGACGGTCGCGTTGTAGCGGACGCGGTCGCCGAGGACGTCGGCCAGGGGCTGGAGGTAGAGCTCGGCCCAGTCGCCGCCGGACGGGTAGGTGGCACCGTCGGGCTTCACCCAGCCGGTAGGGGCGAGGAGCTTCTCGGCCTCAGGGTCGACGACCTCGGACCAGGGGGAGAAGAGGCGGACGTGCGACCAGTCGCGCACGGCGGACGCGGCGGCCGGTCCGGCCTCCAGGACCAGGGGCTCGATGTCCCGCTCGATGAGGCGGGCAGCCGCGGCGAGTCCGATCGGGCCGGCGCCGATCACGACGACGGGCAGGGCTTCGGTAGATGCGTTCACGGCGTTCACGGCGTTCACGGCGGGCTCCCCAGTTGATTCGACGTCTGTCGATGTCCTGACGCCTCCAGAGTGGACCCTGGATCGACGTTCGTCAACATAGACATCCGTCGAAATTTCTCGGATGATGGGGGCATGACTACGAAGGTGTTGCCGCTGCTGGAGCCGGAGGCCGTGGCGGCATGCTGCTCGCCCCTGTCGGAGCGCCCGCTGACGGCCGAGGAGGCCGAGCGGACCGCCGTCATGTTCAAGGCCCTGGGCGACCCGGTCCGCCTGCGGCTCTTCTCGCTGGTCGCCTCGCACGAGGGCGGCGAGGCATGCGTGTGCGACATCTCCGACGTCGGCGTCTCCCAGCCGACGGTCTCCCACCACCTGAAGAAGCTGCGGGAGGCGGGGCTGCTGTCCTCCGAGCGGCGCGGCACCTGGGTGTACTACCGGGTCGAGCCCTCGGTGCTCGCCGCCATGGGCCAGCTGCTGACCCGCGCGGCCTCCGTTTGAGCATCACCATCGCGCCGCTGGCCGCAGCGCACGCGGATGAGGTCCTGGCGATCTACCAGGCGGGAATCGACGAGGGCAACGCCACCTTCGAGACCACCACCCCCACCTGGCAGGTGTTCGAGGCGAGCAAGCTGCCGGAGCACCGCTTCGCCGCCGTCGGCGAGGACGGCAAGGTACTGGGCTGGGTCGCGGCGAGCGCGGTATCGGACCGGTGCGCGTACGCGGGCGTGGTCGAGCACTCCGTCTACGTCCACCCCGCCGCCCGCGGGCAAGGAGTCGCCATGCAGCTCCTCACCGCACTGATCGACTCGACGGAGGCCGCGGGAATCTGGACGATCCAGTCCGGCATCTTCCCCGAGAACCGCGCGAGCCTCGCCCTCCACCAGCGGGCCGGCTTCCGGATCATCGGCACCCGCGAACGCATCGGCCGCCACCACGGCGTATGGCGCGACGTGGTCCTGCTGGAGCGCCGCAGCCCCGCTGTCACCTGACGTTTCCCGTCTGCCGGTCAGTACGGGCGCGGGGACATGACGTGCTGCTCGCCGTCGGGCAGGTGCAGGATGCAGCGCGGGACACCGGGCCCGGATGCCGTCCTGACCTCGGCCGAAGTCGGCGGGTCGGTGGGCAGTTCAATGGGCAGGACGATGGGCCGGTCGTGGGCGGTCGTCTCGTGGGCGACTTCCTTGCCGTCCACGAGGACTTCCACCACGGGGTTGCGGCCAGTCTCGACGGTGACGCTTACCGAGTGGCCGGCGTGGTCGATGTGGAAGTGGTGGCGCATGTGCATCGGACGGCCTTCCCGCAGGCCCCCCGGACAGCCTTGCGGTTCCAGGGTAGGCGTGCCGGCAGGTCACGGCGCGGAGCCTTGCCCTGCAGTCAGGACAGCAGGGATGCGATCCCACGTGCGGCGTCGCGGGCGGGACGGCCAATGCCGATGAGGGTGGCGGAGGCGGGGCCGGTCCAGTCTCCGTAGCCGAGCAGGTGCAGACGGGGCTCATCCAGCGCCCGGGTGCCGGCGGTCGCGATGTGGCCGCGGGTGCCACGCAGGCGCAATGAGGCGAAGTGGGCGAGGGCTGGGCGGAAGCCGGTGCACCAGATGACCGCGTCCGCTTCCGCGAGGGTGCCGTCGGCCCACTCGGCGCCCGTGGCGGTGAGGTGGGTGAACATCGGCTTCGCATGCAGGAGTCCGGCATCGCGGGCGGCGCGTACGGGCGGCACAGCCACGATGTCACCGAGGGAGGCCACGCCACCGGTGTCGGTGCGGCCGGCGTCCAGGGCGCGGCGGCGGGCGGTGGCCGCGTCGAAGAGGGCCCGGCCGTCGATGTCGTCGGCCAGGTAGCGGGGCGGACGCTGGGTGACCCACGTCAGCTCGGCCACAGAGGCGAGGTCGGCGGCGATCTGGGCGCCGGAGTTGCCGCCGCCGACCACGATCACCCGCCGGCCCGCGAACTCGGCGGGGCTTTCGTACTGCACCGTGTGGAGCTGGCGGCCGGAGAACTCCCGGCGACCGGGGACGGCGGGGATGAACGGGCGGGTCCAGGTGCCGGTCGCGCTGATGACCGCGCGGGCCTGCCAGGCGCCCGAGTCGCTCGCCACCCGCAGACGAGCGCCGTCGCGATGGACCGCGTCGACCCATGCGCCGCGCTGGACCGGCAGCTCGTAGCGCTTCTCGTAGTCGGCGAGGTACTCCACGACATGTTGTGCGTCCGGGTACGTCTCTCCGGGCTGGGCGGGCATCAGCCGCCCGGGCAGCGAGGAGTACTGCGCCGGGGAGAACAGACGGAGGGAGTCCCAGGTGTGCTGCCAGGCCCCGCCGGGTGCCGCCTGGGCGTCGAGGATGACGTGCTCGATGCCCAGCCGGCGCAGGTGGTAACCGGCGGCGAGCCCTGCTTGGCCGCCGCCGATCACCACCACGTCCGTGCGCTGCGTCATGCTGCGGGCTGCTCCGTGTCGCTCTTGCCGCGCATGAAGATGACCGCCACGAGCGCCAGGCCCACCACGGCGCCGACCAGCTGCATGCCGATGAAGCCGACCACCGAGGCCGGTGCGATGCCCGCGAAGGTGTCGGTGAAGGCGCGGCCGATGGTGACCGCCGGGTTGGCGAAGGAGGTGGAGGAGGTGAACCAGTACGCGGCGCCGATGTAGGAGGCCACGGCGACGGGTGCGAAGCGGAGGCGGTCGGTGCGGGCCAGGCCGAAGATCAGCAGGATCAGGCCGGCGGTCGCGACGACCTCGCCCAGCAGCAGGTTTCCGGCGGAGCGGTCGTGCGTGGACCACTTCACCAGCGGCTCGCCGAACATGGCGTCGGCCAGGATCGCGCCCGCGATGGCCCCGACGATCTGCGAAGGCGCGTAGACAGCGAGCTCGCGGGCGGTGACGCCGGCGCCGCCGCGGCGGGCGGTCCACCACTCGGCCAGGGTGACGGCCGGGTTGAAGTGCGCACCGGAGACCGGACCGAGCAGGGCGATCAGGACGCCGAGCCCGAACACGGTGGCGGTGGAGTTGGCCAGCAGCTGGAGAGCCACGTCCTGGGTGAGCTCGGTGGCCTGGATGCCGGAGCCGACGACGATCGCGACCAGGGCCGCGGTGCCGACGAGCTCGGCGGCGGCGCGGGCGATCAGCGGGGTGCGGGGCGGGGTCGCGCCGGGGGCGGGCTGGGGCGCGTCGGCGGCTATGTCGCTCTCCACTGCGGGGGCGGCGACGGGCTCGGTGGCGGTCAAGACGGGTTCTCCTCGGGCAGGTGAGGCAAAGCGCGGAAGGCTATGGGCAGGACCGCTTGAGGTTCGCTTCGGCGGTGGCACGCGCGGTCGTGGCGAGGTCGGCGAACTGACCGGCGAGGACTTCGATGACTTCCGGACGCAGGCGGTAGTAGATGTACCTCCCGCATGGCTCCGTATCCACGACCCCGGCCTCGCGCAGCACCTTCAGGTGGTTGGAGAGGTTCGTCTGCTTGGCACCCGTCTCCTCCACGAGGTGGGTGGTGCACAGCGTCTCGCGAGCGAGCAGGGTCACGATCCGGAGCCTGAGCGGGTCGGCCAGAACCCGGATCAGATCAGTGTCGACTGACGTCATCATGGACTGATACTGTCACATCAGCTGAGGCTGACACCAGTCCGAGCTGACCTTATTGGCTCCTTTGAACGGGAACGCCATGTCCACGCCTTCCTCGCCCCTCCTGCCGGACGAACGCCTGGCTGCGGGGGCTGCCCATCTCGCCTCCCGGTACGCCGGCCACTTCGCGCCGGAAACCGTGCTGAGCCTGCTCTCCGATTCCTCCGCACGTCTTGCCGAACAGGCACGGATCCGCACGCACCTGGTCGTGCCGGCGGAACGGCTTACCGCCGAACGCCTGGACGCCCTCGCCCACACCCAAGGGCTGACGAGCGGGCCGACCCGGGTGCTGTTCGTGTGCAGCCAGAACGCCGGCCGCTCCCAGATGGCCGCCGCCCTCCTGGCCCACCGGGCAGGCGAGCGGGTAACGGTCTCCTCCGCGGGCACCCACCCCGCCGACGCGGTGGAGCCGCACATCGCCCAAGCCCTCACCGAGGCCGGCGTGGACCTGGCCGATGCCTACCCCAAGGCCCTGACCCAAGAGGTCGTCCAGGCCGCCGACGTCGTGATCACGATGGGCTGCGGCGACGCCTGCCCCGTCATGCCCGGCCGCCGCTACCTCGACTGGCCCGTGGCCGACCCCGACGGAGCGCCGATCGCCGTCGTCTGCGACATCCGCGACGCCATCGACGCCCACATCACCGAGCTGCTCACCCAGCTCGCCCCCTGAAGCCCCACAGATCCCCACAGATCCCCACCGCAGTCGCCTCACCCCAAGGAAGAACAGATGTCCTCCGCTCCTGCCGCCTCCGTCCTGTTCGTCTGCATCCACAACGCGGGCCGCTCCCAGATGGCGGCCGGGTTCCTGCGCCACCTCGCGGGCGACCGCGTCGAGGTCCGCTCCGCCGGCTCCGTCCCCGGCGAGCAGATCAACCCCTCGGCCGTCGCCGCCATGGCCGAGCTGGGCATCGACATCTCCGACCAGAAGCCGAAGGTCCTCACCCCCGAGGCCGCCCAGGCGTCCGACTACATCATCACGATGGGCTGCGGGGATGCCTGCCCGTACTTCCCCGGCAAGACCTACCTCGACTGGCAGCTGGAGGACCCGGCCGGCCAGGGCGTCGAGGCCGTCCGCCCCATCCGCGACGAGATCAAGGGCCTCATCGAGGGCTTGATCGCCGAGATCGACGCCAAGAAGCAGGGCTGATCCCGTGACCGACGCGACCACCGCCGACGAGGCATACGCAACGTCATCATCATCGGCTCCGGCCCCGCCGGATACACCGCCGCCCTCTACACCGCCCGAGCGCAGCTGAAGCCCCTGCTGTTCGGCAGCTCCATCTTCGTCGGCGGGTCGCTGACCACCACGACCGAGGTGGAGAACTTCCCCGGCTTCCCCGACGGGGTCGACGAGGGTGGCGTTGAGGACCAGGCCGACCAGGAGGACTGCGGAGAGGTACGTGCACAGCAGGGTCTGCTTGGAGTCGGCGACCGCGCTGGCGGAGCCGAGTTCGCGACCGGCCCGGCGTTGGGCAGCGGAGAGGAAGGGCATCACCGCGAGCGACAGGGCGGCAATGACGATGCCGGGGATCGAGCGGTCGGCCTCGCCGGAGCCGCCAGGCGACCGCGGTGGCGGAGGAGACCTCGATGACCGAGTCGAGGCCGAAGCCGATCAGGGCGGTGGAGGAGGCGGGCGTCCCTGCGGTGATCGCGACGATCGCCTCGATGATGTTGTAGGCGATGGTGGCGGTGACGAGCAGGCGTATTCGGCGGGCCAGCACGTCTCGGCGGGCCGGTGACGGACCCAGCGATATCGAGGCCATCAGCAGCAGCCCTACGTCTCGGATTCCAGGCAGGCCTTGTCGGCCTCGACCGCCACCACGGCGGCGCGCAGGTCGTCCAGGGCGTGGGCGAGGCGTTCGTCTGCGAGTTCGTAGCGTGTGCGCCGGCCGTCGGGAACGGTGACGACCAGGCCGCAGTCGCGTAGGCAGGCGAGATGGTTCGACAGCCGGGTCCGGGAGACCCCGAGCCGGTCAGCCAGATCGGACGGGTACGCGGGAGCCCTGGCGCCGCGCCAGCAGCAGGCGGCAGGCGGCAGGCGGCAGGCGGCAGGCGGCAGGCGGCAGGCGGCAGGCGGCAGCGGATCGGATCGGCGAGCGCGCGGCCGAAACGAGCCGGCACCTCGATGTCAGAAGCGACGGTCAGCACACCGCAACAGCACAAAGAATCCTGAATTCAGGGAACCATGGATCGCGGTTTCCGCAGGCGGATCTCTCTCCCGTCGAGCTATCGGCGGCGCGCAGAGATGAGCAAGCCGGCCAGGGCCAAGACCATCCAGGCCGTGAGGTAGGTGAAGGCCGCAGCCGGGGAGACGGTGGTCCAGAGGATGCCGGCGATGGTGCTGGCGGCGAGGTTGCCGAGGGACTGGACTGTGGCGAGCATGCCGAAGGCGGAGCCGCGCAGGCCCTTCGGTGCGAGGGCGGCTACGGCGGAGTGCTGTGCGGTCTCGACCGCGCCGATACCGACGCCGGCGAGGACGAACGGGATCGCGAGAAGGGCGATCGCGGAGGCGTCGATAGTGAACAGGCCGTAGGAGAAGGCGAAGGCGGCGACGCCGCCAGCCAGGACGATGACCGGTCCACGGTGGCCGAGCTTGTCGGAGAGCCGCCCGGCGGGGACGGAGGCGACGGTGGCCGCGACGTTGTAGGCGGCGTACAGGCCGAGCGCGATCGTGGTCGCGGTCTTCGTGCCGTGTTCGGGAGTCAGCAGGTCCGAGGCGCGCAGAATCAGCAGGGTGGCGGCTACGTTGCCGACCTCGAACGCGGCGACCGCACCCAGCAGTTTGCCCAGGTCACCCCGGAGGACGGGCTTGATGCGGATCTTGAGGGGCACCTTGTCCCTGCTGGTCGGGCGCGGGGTCTTGCGGATCGCGTAGATGATCGCGCCGGCGGCCATCAGCCCGGGAATGACCGAGAGGCCGATCGCCCACTGGACGCCGACCCACGCGACCAGGCCGAGAGCAAGCAGGGGCCCGAAGATCGCGCCGAGGTTGTCCATCATCCGCTCGAACCCGTACGCCCGCCCGTACGCCTTGGGCGGGACGATGTCCGCCAGCAGGGCGTTGCGGGCAGGTACCCGAAGCCCGCGTGCGGTCCAGGCGGCGGCACGGAGAAGACCCACCTGCCACACCGCGGTGGCGCCCGCGGTCGCCGCGCCCAGTACCGCGGTCGTCGCGTACCCGCCGACGGCGACCTTCCGACGTCGCGCCGGATCGTCGGCGAGGACGCCGCCACCGAACCTGGCCGCCCCCGCCAGCGCGTCGGAAATACCCTCGATCGCCCCCAGCGCAGCGGCGGGAGCGCCGAGCGTGGAGGTCAGCAGGGAGGGCAGCAGCGCGGTCGGGATCTCATGGCCGACGTCGGCGAGGAAACTGGCCGAGCCGATACCTTTGACGCCCGGGGTGAGCCACCGGTCCTGGTCGGGGGCGGTGTCAGCGGGCGGCGCGGTGTCAGTCATGTTGGGCAGTCTGACGGGCGCAAGGAGTCGTTCACAGTGGACGATCCCACCAGCTCCGCAGGCCGGGGTCTGCGATCTCTCCGAGGCCGCCGACCTCGCAGATCGCAGGAGAACCCAAGTCTTCGAGCGCATCTACGCAACGGAACGGTGATCCGGGCTGCCCCTGCCTGCCCATCGTTCGGGTTCCCGTGCCGGCTTCGCCCGGGACGGAGTCCCCGGACTCCCCGGAGCGGCAGTTCCGGTGGGCCTCCCGGGGCGGCCAGGGTCGGGTGCAGCCGATATGGCGTGCGCGGCGAGGCCCGGTGCCCCAGAGGGCTCTGGGGCATCAGCATCACCGGGCCGCCCCGAACATACGGCTCTCCGGATCCGCTGAAGGCCATAGTCGCTCACCGCAGCCGACCACCACGAGTTCTGCGGTTGACGACAGCCCGGCAGGCGGCTGCACTGGATACATGGACGCTGCGGCGACTCCACACTAGGGAGAGCAGCGATGACAGCCACGGATACCTTCAACCTTCTGCAGCCGTACAAGATCGCCGAGGAGACGTTCGTCATCCCGTGGGCTCTTGAGGCCCCGCCGGTCGGCCACTTCCCGATGAACTCGATGGTGATCCGGGGAGCCGAACCGATCCTCGTGGACACCGGGGCGCCCGCAGTGCGCTCCCAGTGGCTGGAGGCAGCCTGGTCCGTCGTGGATCCCCTGGACGTACGGTGGATCTTCCTCACCCACGACGACCGCGACCATGCCGGCAACCTCCTGGCGGTCCTCGCCGACTGCCCGAACGCGACCCTGCTGACGACATGGTTCTCCATCGGCCGCATGGCCGAGGAGTGGGAGACCCCCATCAACCGGTGCCGCTTCATGACCGACGGCGACACGATCGACGCGGGCGACCGCACCCTGGTCGCCAAACGACCGCCTCTGTACGACAACCCCACAACCCGCGCCCTCTTCGACCCGAAGACCAACGTCCTGTGGGCCGTCGACACCTTCGCCACGAACGTGCCGACCCCCATGCCCGAAATGGCAGCGCTGTCGCCGGACGAATTCCGCGACGGCCAGTTCTTCGGCGGAAGGCTGGTCTCCCCCTGGGTCGCGCTGCTGGACGCCCAAAAGTTCGGGACGGTGGTCTCCGCATTCCAACACCTGAACGCCGAGGTCATCGCCGGCTGCCACTGCCCTGTCCTCCGCGGTTCCCAGATCCCCGAGGCCTACGACCTCCTCCGCCAGCTCCCCGAGATCCCACCGTGGGCAGAGTTCACCCAGGCCGACCTGGACCAGTGGATGGCGGTTGCCGAGAGTTCGGTTCCGCCGGAGCAGCCGCGGCCGTCGGGGACGTGAGACGCGCTGTCGCACGGCGCCGCAGTGCCGTGCACACCGGTGTCCGGCGTCAGTGACCGTGGTCACTGCCGCTCAGTCTCTGAGAACCGCGACCCGCGCGGATGTGGGCGGATCACCCGGTCGCGCAGGTCCGGGACCGGGCGTACGTGCTGCACCATCCGCCCGGTCGTGGGTGAACTGACCCCGCACGGCGAGCTCATCGCACTGCCCGACGAGCCGTCGTGCTGGGGGCTGGACCCGTTCGCCGCAAAGCCGGGCTCGGCAATTCGAGCAGACGCTGCGGAAGTTCGCGAGCCTGTGATCCGGCACTCCGGTCTGGGGACGAAACGGGGGCCACCCCCAACCCACCCGGCACTCCCGGACGACCTCATCGTCAGCGGTAGTATCCCTCGACCACGGACCGCACCTCGTCGAGCAGCGCGGGGCCCTCCTGCGGCACCGGCGGCCGGCCGCTGCCCGGCCTGATGTCCAGGAGCTGTTCGTTGGACAGGGCGAACACCACCCGTCGTAGCCCCGCCCGTTGGATGACCGCCTCGCACATCCCGCACGGCTGGCAGCTGGTGTACATCGTGGTTCCCGCCGCGGTGGCCGCGTCCAACTCCCTCGCGGCCCACCTCGCCAGCTTCAGTTCCGGGTGCGCGGTGATGTCCTTGTCAGTGAGGGTCGTGTTGTGCGCCTCTGCCAGAACCGTCCCGTCCGGTCCCGTCAACAGCGACCCGAACGGCGGGTCACCGCCCTCGCGCGCCTTGGCTGCGAGCGCGATGGCGCGCCGGAGGAGGGTGTGGTCGTCAAGTGTGGTCATGACTGCTCCGTTCAGGTGCGGGGAGAGTAGAAGTGAGCGGCCACCGTGGCGAGCGCCTGCCAACCCGCCTGTGGGCGGCAGGTCTCGCGGGGGTCGCCGTTGTAGGGGTCGAGGACAACGGTCTCGGCGCCCAGCAACCGCAGTTGGTCGAGGTCGTCCATGATCTGGTCGATCGTTCCCTCCCCGGCGAGGCGTTGCGGTCCGGTGACCGGTGCCTCGGTGAGCTTGAGAGCGATCCGGGGGGCCAGGGCGGGCACGGGGAGGTGTTGCTCGTCCGCGCACGCCTTCAGCCTGACCACTGCTTCACGCAGCCACGGCATGGTGCAGCGCAGCGGATGCCATGCGTCCCCGAGCCGCACGGACCGGCGCAGCCCCGCGTCGCTGTTGCCGCCAACCCATACCGGGATCCTCCTGTTTCCATAGGAGGAGGTGTTCGCCCAGGCCGCCCGAATGTCCCGCAGGTGATCGTCGGTCAGTCGTCCACGGCGTTCGAACGGGATCCCGAGAGCAGCAAACTCCTGCCGTGCCCAGCCCACCCCCACGCCGAGGACCAGCCGGCCACCGCTGAGCTGGTCCAGGTTGGCCGCCATACGGGCGGTGAGCAGGGGGTGTCGGTAGGGAGCGATGAGGACCGTCGTGCCAAGCCGGACCCGAGTGGTGAGACCAGCCAGCCAGGACAAGGTGGTGAACGGCTCGTAGAAGGGCGCCGGATATCGCTCGGCTACGTCGGGAGTGATGGCGATGTGGTCCGAGACCATCAACAGGTCGAAGCCCAGGCCCTCCACGGTCTGGGCCCAGCTCCGCAGGATTCCCGGGTCGGTGCCGGGGCCGAAATTGAGGACGTTGATTCCGATCTTCACGAAGCCCAGGCTAGTCAGGGACCAGGGACTGCCAGAAGGAATTCCTGCCTGTTCAGACGCGGTTCGCCCGTGGATCGCCCGGTAATCTGGGCGGATGACCGGGAATCTTGACGCGACAGACTGGGCGATCCTGGATGAGCTTCAGCGGGACGGCAGGATCGCGTTCACAGAGCTGGCACGGCGGGTGAATCTGAGCGCGTCGGCGACGACGGAGCGGGTGCGGCGGCTGGAGGCGGCCGAGGTGATAACGGGGTACCGGGCGGAGGTGGACCTCGAGCGGACCGGATACATGGCGCTGGCCGTTGTTCGGCTGAAATATCCGGGAACCCGGCACGAGCCCTTGCGTCAACTGCTCGGGGAGCGCTCGGAGATCCTGGAGTGCCTGCGCACCACCGGAGACGACTGCTACGTCCTGAAGGTGGCAGCCACGTCGATGGCCCAGCTGGAGGAGATTGTCGACGCGCTGGCCCAGTTCGGGAGCACGACCACCAACCTCGTCCTCAGTCGGACTCTGCCGTTCCGCGGCCCACGAGAGCCTGGGGCCACTACCCGGCCGCTCTGAGGCCCGCGGGGCGTACGTGATCGGCACGGCCCGGGCGGCCAACCACACCTTCCTGCGGGAGCTCCGCGCGGACGAACTGCTCGACTACACGAGGCCGACTTCACGAGCCTCCGTGATGTGGACGTCGTGATCGACACGATCAGCAGGGAAGCGGGGGCCTCTCCCCGGGCGCCGACCAAGATCCGGGCCAGTTCCGGACCAGCCCACTACGCTTCCCCGCAGGCAGCCCGATTCTTGCTGATCAGCTGAGGTTCGATGCATGTACCACCAGCAGACGAAGAGCTGGGCGTCCCCCGGAGCTGGTTCAACGCGCTGCCCTTGGCGCCCGGACAAGGGAAACGCACGGGTCACCATGCATCCGACGGGCGTGGTGGTCGCGTGTGGTCCCAGGCTGAAGGAGCCAGACCCTTCTCCGCCTCGTGGAGGCGAATTGCCATGCGCACCACCGCCGGCTTCGCCGTCGCCGTCCCACCCCAGCCCGTCGCCGGACGACGGGGCGGCGGGGCGGCTACCCCAGCCAGGATTCGGCCGAGCAGGCCCTGCGCCGGTTCCTCGAGGGAGAGGCCGGCGGGTTCTACGCGGACCCGAAGCAGACGGCCGCCGCCTACCTGAACACCTGGCTCACCGCGAAGGCCCTCGTGCTGAAGCCGACGACGATGGCCCGGTACCGCGACTACGTCCGCAACGACCTCGTCCCCGCGTTCGGCACCCTCAGGCTCGATCAGCTCGATCAGCTCGATCAGCTCGCTCACCGGCACATCTCGGCCTTCGTCACCAGCCAGCCGGCCGCCGGCCGCGGCCGGACGACCCTTTACCGGTGCCTGGCCACCCTCTCCAGAACGGCAGATCTGGACCGCGGGCGAAGCCGTCCGCTTCCTCCAGCACTGCCGGCACACCGACCCGGAGAGGGCCGACCTGTTCGAGTTCCTCATCGGCACCGGCCTGCGCAAGGGCGAAGCCCTCGGGCTGCACTGGACCGACGTCCACCTAAAAGAGAGCGTCCTCTACGCACGTTGCACGCTCTCCGCGATCGACACCAACCACCTCGTCATCACCACCCCGAAGACCCGTACCAGCAAGAACTGGGTCGCCATCTCACCCCGCGTCGCGCCGCCCTCCAACACCGGGCCCGGTCAAGGGCTCACGCCCACAGCGACCCAAGCGACCCGTTCTCCGGGCTCGTCTTCTGCAGACCCGACGGCCGACCGCTTCGGCCCCACACCGTCCTCGACCGGCTCCGGCAGCTGTCCCAAGAAGCCGGCGTACCGCGGGTGACCGTTCACGACCTGCGGCACCTGGCCGCCACCATCACCATCACCGCGGGCGTGCCTCTGACCGTGGTCTCCAAGACGCTGCGGCACTCCACCCTGTCGACCACCGCGAACCTCTACAGCCACCTCACCCAGCAGGCAGCCCGCGAAGCCGTCAACATCATCGACCACACGCTCACCGGAGCCGAGACGGCCAACCACCCAACGGGCCGTACGGCGTGGCTGCGACCACCACGCGACCACATCCACCGGCTCAGTGAGGTCGTCCGCCGAATCCGCTCCCCCGCGGCACCGGCCTTCCGCGCTACGGCCTCCCGGCCACAGACCGGACCTGCGACCACACTGCTACCACCATGGCCCCGGACGCACGAAAGGCCGCCCTCTCGATAGCGAGAGAACGGCCTCCGACCTGCTAAAAGCATGGTCGGGACGACAGGATTTGAACCTGCGACCCCTTGACCCCCAGGAGTGAGGTTCGTGGGTATTTTCTGGATATAACAGAGTTAATGGGGGCGTAAGTTGTGCGTAAGAGGCTCCATCGTGCGCCATCACGCATACCGTGTGGTGCCCAACTGGTCCCCAGCGAGCGGGCTCTGCCCTGCCATCAGGCACTCGGCGAGGCGAGGCGGCATGAACCAACCCACGCACCGCGGCCGCCGCGGGCGTGGTGGCCCGTGGATACGATCAAGCACCGCGTCCGCGCGGTTCTTGCCGGTCTGCGGGCCGGCCTCGTCGAGGTCATGACCTCTACCGCAGGTAGCCCACGAGCCCTTGCGTCCCCAGTTCCTCGCGCGAGGCGGCGTCATCGACTGACGGGCTTCGTCCTCGAAGAGGCTCCAGCCCTCACACGCCGCCGCGGTGTTCTTACCCGCGGCCAGGTCTCCTTCTTCCAGACCGCGATCGCCGCGGCGTCCCGCTCGATCGCCCGCCGGGCTGCTGCCAGGACCAGCCGTGCCGCTTCAGCAGCAGCCACGTGCCCTCCACCGTGTAGCTCACGTGGAGCAGGTGGCCGATCAACGTCTTGATCCGTGCAAGTGTCCACCACTGGTCGGCCCAGCCGTGGACCATCGGCCCGCGTTCCAGCTCCCGTTCCTGCCTCGCGATCTGCGCGTCGCTGAGCCTCGGCCGCTCCGACGACCCCTTCGACAGGACCCCGCTTCGCCGCGCTCGCGCCATTGGCGGCGCCACCGGCTCACTGACCCGCAGCGCGGCAGCGATCTCCCTGTTCTTCTGCCCGCCCTCGAAGCGTCCCACGGCCTGCAGCCGGACCCGCTCCCTCACGGCCCTCCCGGCGTCGGTCAACCCGCCGCCCTGCGCGTATCTCACGGTCCAGGGCTACCGGAGCGGGACCGGCCGCCGTCAGGCGAACGCATCCGACACCACCCAATCAAGTTCAGTACCTTGCCCAGAGCATGTTCGGTAATGTGCCGCGGTGTACTTCACCACGGCGCCCAACGCGCGGGAATCTGCCCGTACTCGTCCAGGCATAGTCTCGCTCGGAGACGACAACTGGGATGACTACGGGTTCAAGACGGTCTTCCATTTGCTGCGGCGCATCGGCGCCTGCGACTTCTGGGGCAGAACCCGGCCGTGGTGCGCGACGCGAAGGCGTTCAACTACCACTTCCCCCGCAGCGCGTTCTCGGGCCTGCCGTCGTTCGGCGGCTCGTACCCGGCCGCACAGAACGACAACAGCTACCACATGTTCTCGGCGGGCGGCACGGACTGGCTGATCCTTGCCCTGAAGTACGCGCCCACCGACGCCGAGATCGCGTGGGGCAATCAGGTCATCGCCGACCACCCGAACCACCAGGTCGCGATCGTGACCCACGCCTACCAGAACGGCACGACGAAGGACTCTGTCGGCCGAAAGCTGTGGACCAGGCCGGCGGGGTCGACCGGATCGCCCGAAGCCCCGAATTCACCAACCGCATCCGGCAGTCCGTCATCAGCCAAAGCCGCTTCCAGATCGAGCACTGATCCACTACCGCCCTCAGCCGCCGCTCGCTTCGCCGGTCAGCACGGCCCCCGCCCGCACCATCGTCAAGAGCAACCATCAGCCGCGGGGCGAGGGGGATCTCATCCCGGCCCATCGGTCATGGGTAGCACCTCGGTTCGCCGGGGCGCTCGAAGTAGAAGCCCCGCGGCCCTTCGGGTTCCGGGGCACCGTCACACAGGCAGGACCGGCCCCCGCCTTCCACCAGAGCGCTGCCGTCGTGGAGGAGTTTGCCGTCGAAGCGCCGCCCGACAGAGCCGAACAGGTATGTACCGCGGCCGAGCCGCATCAGCCCCGCGACCACGCACCGCGGCGGGACGGGCAGTCCACCCGACACCAGCGGGACAAGTAGGAACAGGTTCCTCTTCTCGCGTGCGCTCGGGCCGGTCCACAGCGCGACGATGACGGCCGCGTCGTCCGGCGCGGGAACACACCCGCGGACGTAGTACGGCCTGGCAATGGGAGTGTCTGTGTAGTGCGAGAGGGCTGCGGAAACGGCATGCTGTGCGCGGGCAAGGCAGCCCTCGGAGCAGGTCAGTTGACCCATGACGGGCATTTCTACATCCCCCGGCAATAGGCCGTGATGACTCCGACCTTCCCCTTCGCCCCGGGCGCTTCGTACCTGCCGTCGTCTGTGGTATTGGCGTAGCGGACCTTGACCACGAAGTCGACCTGACGGCCCTTCTTGATGGCCGATCCCCAGTACTCGAGGTCGCGCTGCTGGTCGGACAGCTTGTCGGGCTTGCCGTTGAGGGCGGCGTTGATGAGCCTGCAGCTCGTGCTGCCATGCGGCCGGGAGAAGTGCTGCCACCCCAGCTCGGAGTTCCCCGTCCGCGTGGGGATGCGACGGCTGTCCCAATCCGTCTGCACGCACCTCTCCGTCGTGTCCCAGGACTCGAGCGGGGCGCCGGCCGGAGCGGCGCCCAGGAGTGCCACGACCGCCACCAGCACGGCCGCCCGCTGTAAAGAAGCAGTGATCACCCGTCAAGGATCCCGACCTCCTCGCCGATGCGTACAGGGGCCGCAAGTGCATTCACCCGAATGCTTCGACCGCACTCGGCGGGCTGGTTCCCCGCATTCGGTCGTCCACCCGAGATGGGCGTGGCCGAGCACGACCCGATACCCACGCCCGCCACGCAGAGATCCGGGGTCATCGATTCAGGGCCGTTCGGTGCCCGTGCGGCCCCGGCGAGCGCGCCGGGGCAACACCGGCGGGAACCGCGTTCCGGTGATCGGCCAGTTGGGGCAGGCCGACAAGAACCCTGTCCGCAACGTGCGCCGGATCGGCAGCGCGGAATCGGGCCACGCCGGGGGCGTCACGTGGCGTGGGGACGGGTCCGGTTCCGGCCGGTGGTCATACGGGGTCCGTCCCGGTGGACGCGGCGGCTGTGAACGTGTTCCACGGTTGTGAGGATGCGGTGGTCGCCGCACACCCCTGGGGTGAGTCCGCGCCCCACCCCGGCTGCGTCACGCCGCCCCCGGCCGACGGTCACTCCTGGCGATCGCCCGCGTCGATTGCCCGCCGTCGGCCAGTCACGAGAGGGGCCTGTGGTATTCCGACCCCGTGCCGTTCCACTCCAGGTCCGCGGCCCGGTCGTGGTGGTTCACCGTGCCGGACGACGGGTGGTTCGCCACTCCGCCGACGGAGGAACCGCCGATGACGGCGGCCAGGATGAACGGCAGCGCCAGAACAGCGACCGAGAGGGACTGACGCAGCGGAACGCCGGATTTGTATCGCTTCATTTTATGCATCCGTTCTGGTGAGTTCTGCGCCGCGTGCCACGGGGCCCACAGCGATTGGCCATGCTGCCAGACCGTGATCAACAGGCGATCAATGTGCAGGTCGGGCAGTGAATCGGTGGCTGCTGTGCACAATGCCGCGACGGCCGCCTCCGCGACGAAAGCGACTTCCCACGGGCCGTGAACGACGTCATGGAGCGACGCTCCGGTCCGCCGTTAGGCCACCCATGATCTCCGCGTCGTCGGCCAGGATCGCCTGGTGCAGGGCATGCAACTGCCGTCCGGGGAAGATTCCCAGGTCGTCGGCGAGCAGCTGGTGCGCCTCGCGATAGGTGGCCAGCGCGGCGTGGCGTTGGCCGGACCGCCACAGGGCCATCATGAGATCCGCGCGCAGTCGTTCCTGGTGCGGATGATCAGTGACCGTGGCGAGGAGTTCGGGAATTATCTCGAAGTGCTGACCGTCCGCGAGCTGCGCCTGGAAGTACTTCATCAGCAGTCCGAGCCGGAACTGTTCCAGCCTGGCCGCCTCGGCCTGCATGACCAGAGTGTGGGTGAGGCCGCTCAGAGGCTTACCCCGCCACAGCCGGATCGCTTCGCGCAGCAGCCTTCCGGCCTCCTTGGGCGCACCGTTGTGGAGGCTTTCCTGGCCGAGCCGCCACAGTTGCTGGCACCGCACCAGGTCAACCTGATCGGACTCGGCCGTGAGCTGGTACCCGTCGCTGGTCGTGATCAGACGGACGCCGGTCGCGTAGGCGAACTGCCGGCGCAGGCGGCTCACGTACAGTTGGATGTTCTTCTTGGCGCTCGAAGGTGGCGTCTCCCCCCAGACGGCCTCGATGATGTTGTCGACCGAGACGTGCCGGTTGGCATGGAGACACAGGTAGGCGAAGAGGATCTGTGGCTTCGCTCCTCCCGGGGAAACGGTGACACCGGACACGAGGATCTCGAGCGGCCCTAAGAGATTCAGCTGAGTGGGGCCGGTCTCGACCCCCGCGTCCGGGTCGGCGTCCGAACGGGAGGCTCCGCCGCCCTGCCACGCTCTGCGCATGAGCTCCACTTCTACCCCCTTACGAGAAACAAGGACCATCCGAGGAAATAGCGACGCGTCCTGATGACGGGCCGCATGTCAGACGAGGGGCGGGGTATAGACTCATCCGGATTCCTATTTTATGAACTCATCGGCGACCCGGGGCGGCCACGAGTTGATTTGCAGTATTCCCGTCGAGTAGGCGAGCGCGATCAGCGCCACCCGATTCGGCATGCCGAACTGCCGGAGCATGCGCGAGATGTGGTAATCGACGGTCTTGGGGCTGATAAATAAACGTGAGGCCAGAAATTCTGATGTCAGTCCTGCCGCGGTTCCTTCGAGGATTTTCGCCGCCATCTCACCGATGACCAGACTCTCCCTGACGGTCTTCGGGCCGGCGGGGTCCGTGGGGTGGAAGAGCTGTATGGCCACGGCCCTGTTCGGCGAACTACCCCACAGGGCTGTCGCCGTGAGCACGGCACTGAGCGGTGTGGCAGACCGTCGCCGCAGTGCTATGCGGTGACTGAACTGGTCCCGATCTCCGACGAGCAGCTGGTTCAGGCCGCGGTCAAGAGCCTCGCGGAGGTCCGATTCTATGAGGTAGCTGAACGGCTTTCCGTACAGTTCCTCGCCCGACCCGCCAAACTGCCGGAAGAATTCCGGACTCCCGTACTGCATTTGGTGCTTACGGTCGAGGAAAACCAAGAACTCTCTGTCCGTTGTCAGCGCGGAATGACCCATTCGTGCTCCTGTGGCTTTCGACTGCACCCTGCCGGCCCGATCGACGGCGACTCGCAAGGCAGACCTGTCGTAGGCGCCGCCAGGCATGGAGCGCTGCACGCGCCCGACCTGTTCGGTTACGGCCATACTGGCTCACGGCGATCAGCGCACGATCAGTGCGGAATCGATGAGCGCGGGAGCTGCCCGCACCCGGGAACTCTGCGGTCCCGGGCCCGCTTCCGAGGAATGGCAGCGGGACGGCGGCCGGCACCCGGGTACAGCGAGCGGAGCGGCACCGGGCGCCGGCGGACCGTCCGGTCCCCGAGCCGCGACGACGACGGGCCGGCCGGGGTCCTCGGACCGGTGCCCGGTGTCAGCAGGGCTCCGGACGCCCGATGGCGACCGGTACGGCCTCCGCCGTCGGGACGCGCGGAATCACCGCGGATCGGCGTACCCGGCGGCCAGGTCACCGAGCGAGACCGGTGCACCGGGATCGGGCAGGGCGGCAAGCCTGGTCCGCCTCGCGTGGTCCACCAGGTCCTGAGGGGTCAGACCGGCCAGTGCCTTGCTCACGTGCTCGAGCATGGCGGTGGCGGCGGCGAGGACGGCTTCGTCGTCCAACGGGCGCGCTTCGACGTTCATCGCCCTGGCCGTGAGCTTCTGAAGGCTGCGGAACAGATCGCCCTTGTGGACCTCACGGATCGTCAGCGACAGGTGCACGGACAGGCCGCCGCTCCCGACTGCCTCATGGGCGAAGGCGCGTGGGATGTACAGGACGTCACCGGCGTGCACGGTGGCGCGCAGCACCTCCGCCGGCTTCTCCCCTTCCGTACTCCCCTCGCGCCATTCACCGTTCGCCGGTCCCTCGTAGACACGCCAGTCCTTACTGCCGGCCAGTTGGAGAACGAGCACATCGGCGTCGTCGCGATGCAGTGGAGCTCCCTGGGCGCCGGGCGGGGTGACGAAGCAGAACGCCTCCACCGGCCGCTGGAGTTCGGCCGACAGACGGGCCAGCAGATCGCGGGTGGGGCGGTGCCACTGGTCGACCCGGTGCAAGAGCAGGGTCGCGCCCTGCTCGATCAGCCCCCGTATCTTCTTCTGGTCGGCGAACCCCGGATGGGAGACGCCTCGGACCGAACGTGCCGAGAAGTAGGTGTCGGCGGGCAGGGGACCCTCGGCGCTGGTCATCTCCAGGTAGGGCTCGAGCAGGAAGCCGCTGGCGAGGGCGTCGTCCACGTCGGCCGGCGTGAAGGGACTGACGAGGGAGCCGTCGGGAGTGAAGACACTGGGACGGCGGCGCCAGTGGTCGGCGGCGAAGGCCACTGGGTCGCCGACCCACCGGGACAGTGTCGTGGAGTGCGCAATGGTCATGTCGTGCGTTCCTCTCTGTGCTCGGACGATGTGCGCCGGGGCACGTGGGGCCTGAGAATGGGCAGGTCGCCCCGCTCGAAGCGCCGTTTCGTCTCGGAGATCCGCACCTTGCCGCTGGTCGTCACAGGAAGGCCGCCAGCGGGCAGCAGGGCGACCTCGGAGACGTACAGGTCGAGGACCTGGGCGAGCCGGCGCCGCACCTGGGCGGCCACCTGCGCGGGGGACGGTGCGCCGGAGCCGCCGGTCACTTCCGCCACCAGGCACAGGAGTTCACCGGCCGCCTCGCCCCCGACGGTGAAGGCGGCGCACCGCCCCGGTCTGAGGCCCGGTACGTCGGCACAGGCCGCGGCGATGTCCACCGCGTGGAAGTTGCGGCCGCGGTGCACGAGTACGTCGTCCGTCCGTCCGAGGACGAACAGCTGGCCGCCGTCGAGGAACCCGAGGTCCCTGGTGGGGTGCCAGTGGGATCGCCGGACCGGCTTGCGCCAGTAGCCGCTGAAGAGTTGCGGGCCCCGGATGTAGATCTCTCCCACGCGGTGCGGGTCCTGGCGGCCGTCGCCGATGCGTACCCGGGTTCCCGGCAGCGGGACGCCCGAGGAGAGCAGGGTGGTGGAGGGGGTTCCCCGCGCGGCGCGGACCGCGTGGCCCGCACGCAGTGCTTCGGTGCTGACGGCGAGGCGGAGCGGCGGGAGTTCGGGGGTGGTGGCGGCGACCGTGAGGGTCGCCTCCGCCATCCCGTACGAGGGACACAGGACCTCGGCCCGGAACCCCGCTGCCGCGAACCGGGCGGCGAACCGCTCGGCGGTGGCGGTGCGGACCACCTCACCCGCGCTGCGCGCGACCCGCCATGCACGCAGGTCCAGGGTGGCCATCTCGTCGTCGGTGGTCTTGCGCGCGCACAGGTCGTACGCGAAGTCGGGAGCGCTGGACAGTGTGCCGCGGCAGACGGTGAGAGCGGAGAGCCATTCCGCCGGACGGCGGGCGAAGCGCTCGGTCGGCAGGAGCACGGACTCGTATCCGCTGAACAGCGGCCTGAAGATTCCGGTGATCAGACCCATGTCGTGGCTGAGCGGCACCCATGTCACGGCGACGTCGGCCGGGCTCTCGCGGTAGCAGACGGCCGCCTGGCGGCAACTCGACCGCAGGGCGCGGTGATCGATGACGACGCCCTTGGGAGAGCCGGTCGATCCGGAGGTGTACTGGAGAAAGGCGGGCGTTCGCGGGCTCACCCGTGCGTCGGGCCCGCGGCCGCGCTCCGGCAGGGCGGCGGCGACCGCCCGCAGCTCTTCCCAGGTGCGGATCGGGACCCGCGTGGCGGAGTCCTCCAGCGCGGCGCGCACCGTGTCCCGCCACGCTTCCGTGGTGATCACGAGAGCCGGGCAGCAGTCCCGGACGATGGCGCGCACTCGCTGCTCGAACGCCTCCGCGCGCATCGTTCGCGGGCCCGGGGCGGGAACCGCGACGAGTCCGGTGCCGATCACGGCGAGGAGGACGGCGGCGAACGTCTCGTCGTTCGGCAGCACCAGAACCACCCGGTGTCCGGGTTCGGCGCCCAGGCCCCGCAGCGCGCGGGCGACGGTGTCCACCAGCCGGTCCAGTTCCCCGAAGGTCGTACGGCCCAGGATCTCGCCTTCGTCCCAGTTGGTCAGGGCGATGGCGTCCGGCCGATGCCGGGCGTGGTGCCGGAGCCATCCGGTGGCTGTGGCGGAGTCGTGGGCTGGTCCTCCGCTACCGGGGACCATGGGGAGCGCTCCGGGCCAGGACGCCGAGATCGGCCCGCCTCAGCTTGCCGCTGGGCGTACGGGGCAGGGAGCCCGAAACCGCGAGCACGACGCGCGGGGAGGGCAGGTCCAGTTGTTCCGCCGTGGCCTCGATGGCGGGCACCGGGTCCTGGAAGTCGGCACCGTGACCGTGTTCCACGAAGCACACCGGAACGTCGCCGGCGCCGTCGAAGGCGGCGGCGTCGGTGACTCCGGGCAGCAACCGGATGTCGTGCTCGAGCCGCGCCATCCGGATCTCCCGCGGACTCTCGGCCCGGCCGAGGACGAACAGATATCCCTCGTCGTCGAGATGGCCCACGTCCCCGGTCTTCAGCACGCCGGTGTCGGACGGAGCCCGGTCGGCCGCCCGCAGCAGGATGTCTATGTCCCCGGTCTCGCCCGCGAGCACGGGCCGGCCCTCCCGCGAGATCTCGACCCGGATCCCCGGCAGGGGCCGTCCGACCGATCCCGGCCTGGCCAGCCACTCCGCCGTCGTGATCTCGGTGATGACACCGTGGGACGTGCCGTAGTACTCGTGCAGGACCGGCCCGAACAGGTCGATGGCCGCGCGCTTGACCCCGGGTGGGCAGGCGGCTCCGCCGTGGAAGACGACCTGGAAGGGGTGGCGCAGTGCCGCACCGGCCTCGACGAGGTCGGTCAGGCGGTCGGGGCTGAGCATGACGCTGTCCGCACGGTGGCGGTCCGCCAGCTCCGTGAAGGCGTCGCAGGACCAGGTTCGCTGGACGACGACCGTGCTGCCCGCCTGCAGCGCGTACAGGGCGGGGCCGAGAGTGCCCAAGTGGTAGGTGGGGTTGGCCATCAGATGCGGGCCCCGGCCGGCTCCGGCGCCGTAGCGTTCGACGACCGCGACCCCGCGGTACGGCCTGCGTGGGCGTGTCCGCGCCACGGCCTGCGGCAGTCCGGTGGTGCCGGAGGTGGCGAACACGAGGCGGCCCGCGGCCGGCGGCGTCGCAAGCGTGCCGGGGCCGTCCGCCCGGGCCGTCAGCTGCGTGTCCGTCACGACCGGGCAGGGCAGGGCGGGGCCGTCGGCCCAGGGCTGCGCACTGATGTGCGCGGCGGTGGACACCGAGGCGAGCAGGGACGGTCCCATGGGAATCCCGAGCAGCTCACGGTCGATGGGAAAGAGTCCGAAGCCGTGTCGCAGCGCGGCCAGGGCCAGTGCGAAGAAGGCCGGCCCGGTGGGGATGTCGGTCGACACGACCGCGCCGTCCGGGATCCCGTGGGCGCGCAGCCCTCGGGCCAGGGCGTCCGCACGACCGGTGAGATCGCCGTAGGTGCTCTGCTCGCCGTCGGCGATCACGGCCACGCGGTCGGGGTGGGTCCGCGCGGTGGCCCAGGGGTCCCAGAGATAAGGCTTCATGATTCCTCAGTGCTTGGCTGTCGGCGAGGCGGGAGAGGGCTGCGCGAGCGCGGCGGCGAGTGCCGCGAAGTCGGGGAGGCTGGCGACCAGTTCGACATCGACCTCAACACCCAGGCTCTCCTCCAGACGGAGGCTCAGTTCGACCGCGGTGATGGAGTCGCCGCCGAGGGCGAAGAAATCGTCCTCGGGCACGGCCGGCCTGCCGAACACCTCGCTCACGGCGGTCAGTACCTCGTCAATCGGCGTGTCGGACATGGCGCCTTCTCTGCTGGGGGGCGTGGGACGGAATCGGGTAAGGCGGGGAGGCGGACGGCCCTCACGGCTCTCGCCCGGTCATCCGGCGGGGCCGGTGGCCGCCAGACCGGCGAGCATGTCCTCCAGGACCGACCGTGCCAGCGGGCGGTCGGCTCGGTGCCCGTCGTAGAGGAGGTCGATGCACAGGCGGTCGCGGAACTCGGTGCACCGGAGGTGAAGTGCGAAGGTGTCACGAAAGGTGATCCGGTGCAGCGGGTAGGCGTCAGCCGTGATCCGCAGACCGCCGATGCCGTCCGCGACCGCGGAGTTCCCTTCGAACCGGCGCAGGTTGACGTAGATGTCGCGGCTGACGCGTGCGCCGCCGGTCTCCTCCGCCTCCCGGGTCAGCGCGGTGAGGTCCCCGGCGTCGAGCCTCTGGTGCCGGAGCCCGTTGAGCAGTTGATCACGCACCTGTGTCCGCACGGAGAAGGCGTCGGCGCCGGCATCGCGCAGGGTCAGTGGGCAGGAGCCGGCGAACATGCCCACCACGTCCATGTCCCGGGACGCACGCGAGTCCATCGAGGTCCACAGTCCCACTTCGGACATGCCGGTTCGAGCGGCCAGTGCGGTGACGAACAACCCGACCGCCGACTGCAGGACGGTGAAGCGGAACTCGGCGCACAGATCACGCAGCACCGTGACCGTCGCGGCCGGCAGTTCCGCGCTCACCACGCCTCCTTCCGCAGGGTCGGCCCCGGCGGGGCCGGTACGGGGCCAGGAGACGCGGGTCATGAAGGCCAGGCGTTCTCGCCAGCTCGCCTGCGCCTGCTCTCGCAGCCGCTCGCTCGTCCGCTCCCGCTGCCGGACCGCCGCGTCGGCGAACGAGGGGGCCGTGTCCGGCGGGGATCCGCCGTCGCGCAGGGTCTGGTAGTCGCGCCAGACCTCATGCCCGAAGAGGTGATGGGCCCGGCCGTCGAAGACGAGGTTCTGGAAGGTGGCCAGCAGCGCGTGGTGGTTCTCGTCGTAGCGCAGCAGCCTGATGACGAAAGGCCGTTGTGTGCCGTACGACCACGGGGTGACGCAGTCGCGGGACAGAAGGGCCGAAGCGTAGTGGGAGAACTGTGCGGGCGAGGCGGCCTTCACCTTCACCCGTCGGACGACTTCCTCCTCGGCCTCGATGCCCCGGGTCCACTGCAGGGGGTGCGGGCCCGGCACCGGATCCATCTGGAGCTGCAGGGCGTCGTGCCGGACCACGAAGGCGCGTACGGCCGCAGCGAGGGCGTCCGTATCGAGGCCGCCCAGGATCTCGAACGCGAGCTGAGTGTTCTTGTGGGACCAGCCGCTGGAGAGGGTCTTGGTGTGGAACCACTCCTGCTCGTAGGTCAGGGGGAACGGGGTACCAGCCCGTGGGGCAGTCAGGCCAGGCACAGGTACTCCGTTCCGCTCTCCTTGAGGACGGCGGGGGTACCCGCCTCGACGATGCGCCCGTCACGCATGACGACGACCTGGTCCGCCTCGTCCATCACGGTCAGGCGGTGGGCTATGACGACGACGGTGATTCCCGCGTCCAGCAGCCCCCGCATGATGGATTCCTCGAGAACCGGGTCGAGGGCGCTGGTCGCCTCGTCCAGGATGACCAGTTCGGGCTTCTTCGCCAGCGCCCGGGCCAGCACGATCCGCTGGCGTTGTCCGCCCGACAGACCGTGGCCGCCGGGGGCGACGAGGGTGTTGTACCCCATGGGCATGGCTTCGATCTCCTCGTGGATGTGCGCCAGCCCGACCGCCGTGATCAGATCCGACTTGCTGATGTCGTCGCCGCCGAAGAGGATGTTGTCCCGGATGGTGCCGCCGAAGAGGTGCGCGTTCTGGTTGACGTAGCCGATGCGCCGCCGGTAAGTGGGCCGGTCGAGTTCGGCCAGATCGGTGCCGTCGACGGTCAGGGTCCCGCCGGTGGGTGTGTACAGTCCGGCCAGCAGCATGCCGAGGGTGGACTTCCCGGAGCCCGAACGGCCGATGATGGCCATGAACTGCCCTGGTTCGAGTTCGAAACTGACGCCGTCGAGGGTGGGCCGCGGAGCTCCCGGATAGCGGAAGCCGACCGCTTCGGCCTTGATCCGGCCAGGCCTGGCCACGCCGGTCTCGGCGAAGGCGCCCCGCGGTTCGGGGGCCGCTCGCAGGACGTCGTCGAGTTTGGCGACGGTGGGCCGGACCGCGGCCAGCTGGGAGCCGGCGTCGAAGAGGCCTTCCAGCGGGATGAACAGGGCGATCGTCAGTGTCATGAAGCCCATGGCCTCGCCGAGCGAGTAGCGGTGGCTCAGGACCAGCCAGATCCCGGCGACCAGCACGATCAGGGGCGCGGCGAACTGCAGCGTGCGGCTGAGGGACGCGAACAGGGCGAGGTTGCGGCGGGCGCTCAGACGCTTGTTGACCTCATGGACCAAGGTGTGCGACCAGCGCTCCACCGCCCGGCCGTCCATGCCGGCGGCCTTGAGCGTGGTGATGCTCTCCAGCATCTCCACCAGTTCCTCCTGGGCCTTGGTCTGGCGTTCGAGGACTTCTTGGCTCAGTCCGGTCTGCCGGCGCCAGGTCAGAACGAGGATGGCGGTGTGCACGACGACCAGCACGGTGACGAGAAGCGACAGGAGCGGGTTCGCGACGGCAATGACGATCAGATAGACGACGATGAGCAGGCTGTCGAAGACGGCCGAGACCGCGGTGAGGCTCAGGACCTGGACGAGCACGTTGCTGGTGCGGACCCGTAGCGCGAGATCACCGGAGTTGCGCACGGTGAAGAAGTCGTAGGGCAGGTCCGCCATGTGCCCGACGATGCCCAGGGTGAGCCGCTTCTCGATGACGGCCTGGCGCCTGGTGACCAGAAACGATCGCGCCACGGACAAGGAGAAGTAGAGGACGACCAGACCGGCCAGGAGGGCGCAGGCCGTCCACGCTCCGCCGGTGGGCCGGTTGCCGAGGACGCGTTCGACCAGGAATCCGGCGGTGAGCGGCAGGGCGAGTTCGAAGGCCATGAGTCCGGCGGAGGAGGCGAGGATCAGCGCCAGTTCCCGGCCGTGCGGCAGAAACTGCCGCAAGCGGTGCCAGGGGCCGAGGAGTTCACTGCCGCGTCGGCGCCGGCCGGAGTCGGCTTCGAGCGGCTGCTCGAACTCCAGGGCCACGCCCGTGAAGGACTCGGCGACCGTTGCCATGGTGAGCCTACGGCGTCCATGGACAGGGTCGATGACATCCACATGATCTTTGCCGGCTCCCTCCAGGACGACGAAGTGGTTGAAGTTCCAGAACAGGATCGAACCGGGGGACAGCCGGGCCAGGGCTTCCGTGCCGGCGCGTACGCCGCGGCCCTTGACGCCGTATTCGCGGGCGATCTCCAGGAGGGTGCGGGCCGATGCGCCATTGCGTCCGGAACCTGCACGCGCGCGGATCTCGTCGAGGGACACGTCCACGCCGTGGTGGCGCAGCACGGTCACGAGAGCGGCGGGACCGCAGTCGCTGACCTGGGTTTGGAAGCAGAGCTGCAGCCGCGCTCCGCGTGTGCGTCGCCTGAACCGCTCGCGGACCGCCGTCATCCGCTCGGCTGCTCCCGTGGGCCGGGTCACGGCTGGAGCGTGACCGAAGACCGGTCCAAGGCCATCGCTCCTGCGATGGTGTTCGAGCGCCTCGGCGTTGAAACGCGAATCGCCAGGCATGAGTCCCCTCCCGTTGTGAGTCACTGGCCGGTCCGCCCGCGACGAGACGTCCGGACGTGAGCCGCCGGCCCGTCCGCCGAAGAAGCGCAGGCTTCTTCGGCAGACGGACCGCGGACTTCAGATCGTCAGATGACGCAGGTGGGGGAAATCCCGAACTGGCCGCCGACGATGTCGTCCAGCTCCTCTTCCGACAGGTCGGAAATGTCGATGTCGTCGAAGTTTTCCATGACTTCTCTCTTTCGCAGGGGCTTCTTCGCGTCCGTGGATCGGATTCTGTAACCAGAGAACGGTGTCGAGCCACACCAAGAAATCACCGAAAAGCGATGCCCGGATGAAATCCACTACAGGCACCGAACCACCTGACAAGAGGAAGCACAGGGGATGTAATGCATTCACTTCACGTCCGGATGACCGAACGCCTGAACCATAGAGAGCATCATCCGATCGGTCAAGCCTCGATTCACCGTCCGCATTATGCTCAATCCACAGCGCCTACGAATTCCCGCCCGCCTACACCGCGAACTGAATGGGATGGGGCAAGAAGGGAAGAGTTTCGCATAAACGTCCGCACTCATGGTCGCATGAGAATCGACTGGCAGAACGGCAGCCCGGAAAGACTAGTGGATTCCCCATATTTTCGAGTTCCCGCCCGTTCGGCCGCCGGGCGCGCGCACCTCCGGCCGGCGGGACGCGGCCGACGACGACGGGGCCGCGGCGACGGCCGCCGACAGGTCTCGGCCACTCGGGGGAACACCGGCCGGCCCGCTCGGACAGTCACAATTGGCCGGGCCGTGGCGCCCGTTGGCTCCCCGGCGACGCCGAGCGGAAACGCCCTGATGGGTACACTCACCCAGGCCATGGTCTCCTGAGTCTCAGCCGGGAGATGCTCTGAGTGTGTGCCACCCGTGGAGGAATGATCTCGGTGTTGACGATGCAAGAAGCACTGCTGGTGCTGAACAAGTACTGGACCGAACACGGGTGTTTGGTCGTTCAGCCCATGAACACCGAGGTGGGTGCGGGCACGCTCAACCCTGCTACGTTCCTGCGGGTCCAGGGACCGGAGCCGTGGCGTGTCGCATACGTGGAACCGAGCGTCCGGCCCGACGACTCACGTTACGGCGAGAACCCGAATCGGCTGCAGACCCACACGCAGTTCCAGGTCATCCTCAAGCCTGAGCCCGGAAACGCGCAGGAGCTTTTCCTGGGCAGTCTGCAGGCCCTGGGCATCGACACGGCCGCACATGACATTCGCTTCGTCGAGGACAACTGGGCGTCCCCGGCCCTGGGCGCCTGGGGGCTCGGCTGGGAAGTATGGCTCGATGGTCTGGAGATCACCCAGTTCACATACTTTCAGCAGGCAGGCGGCATCACCCTCGACCCGGTGTCCGTCGAGATCACCTACGGCCTGGAACGCATCCTGATGGCGCTTCAGGGCGTCAATCACTTCAAGGACCTCACGTACGCGCCGGGTGTCACCTACGGCGAGGCGTTCGGCCAGGCCGAGTACGAGATGAGCCGCTACTACCTCGACGAGGCCGACCTGGAGACCCAGCGGAGCCTTTTCGAGGCCTACGCGGGCGAGGCACGCCGCATGCTCGACGTGCGTCTTCCCGTCCCCGCGTACTCCTTCGTCCTCAAGTGCTCGCACGCGTTCAACGTGCTCGACGCGCGGGGCGCCATCTCCACCACGGAGCGGGCACGTTCCTTCGCCCGGATGCGCGGGTTGGCCCACGAGGTCGCCGAGTTGTGGGTCGCGCGACGCGAGGAACTCCGCTTCCCCCTGGGCCGCGTGTCGAGCAGCGACTCCGCCCCGGCCGACACCGCAGTGAGCGAGGCTCCGGACCGGGCGGCGGCCGCGGAACCCGTCGGGCCCGAGCAGAGCACGGTGGCCCCGCCGGCCGAGCCGGGGGCGGCCACCCTCGTGGTCGAGATCGGCGTGGAGGAAATGCCGCCGGCCGAGGTCACCCGGACCTCGCAGGCGGTGCGCACCGCGTTGACGGAGAAACTGGGCGCGACCCGGCTGGGACACGGTGAGATCAGGGTCGACGCCAGCCCCCGACGCGTGGTGGCCACCGTCTTCGGCGTGGAAGCCCGCGAGGCCGACTACGAACAGACCGTGCGCGGGCCCCGGGTCTCGGCGGCGTTCGACGCGGACGGAAACCCCACCAAGGCGGCCATCGGCTTCGCCAGGAGCAACGGCGCCGAACCGGCGGACCTCGGTCGCGTCACCGTCGGGGCCAACGAGCACGTCGCCCTCATTCGGCAGGTCGTCGGGCGCTCGGCCGAGGATGTCCTCTCCGCTCTCCTCTCGGAGGTCGTGACCGGCCTTCGCTCCGAGAAGAACATGCGGTGGAACGCTCCGCGGCTCTCCTTCACCCGTCCGATCCGCTGGATCATGGCTCTGCTGGGAGAGCAGGTCGTCCCTTTCACGGTGTCCAGCCTGACGTCGGGACGTACGACGCAGGTTCACCGTGACGCGGTGCCTCCCACGGCGCAGGTGCCGACGGCAGACGGGTACCTGCCCTTTCTGAAGGAGCACGGAATCCTCGCGGACGCCGCGGAGCGGCGGAGCCTCGTGGTGGACGGCGCGGCGCGACTCGCCGAGGCCGTGGGCGGACGCATCCAGACGGAGCAGTACGGCGCGTTGATCGACGAGATCACCAACCTGGTCGAGTCCCCCACCCCGATCCTCGGGAACTTCGACCCGAAGTACCTCACGCTGCCCGCGGACATCCTCGTCACCGTC
Source organism: Streptomyces sp. NPDC059989 (assembly GCF_042736975.1). Taxonomy (NCBI): domain Bacteria; kingdom Bacillati; phylum Actinomycetota; class Actinomycetes; order Kitasatosporales; family Streptomycetaceae; genus Streptomyces; species Streptomyces sp. NPDC059989. The sequence goes on along the minus strand of NZ_JBHWUO010000052.1, from coordinate 19,048 downwards.
ATGCGCAAGCACCAGCGCTACCTTCCCGTGGTGGATGCCGACGGCAGCATGCTGCCCCACTTCGTCGCGGTGGCCAACGGAACGTGCGACCACGACATCGTCCGCCACGGCAACGAGGCGGTGCTGCGCGCCCGGTACGAGGACGCCTCCTTCTTCTGGAAGGCGGACCTGGAGACCCCGCTGAGCGAGATGAGGGAGAAGACGCACCTCCTCACGTTCGAGGAGCGTCTCGGCTCCATGGCGGACCGCGCCGACCGCATCTCGGCCATCGCCCTCCGGCTGGCGAAGGTCATCGGCCTGTCCGGCACGGACCACGACGTCCTGGAACGGGCCGCGGCCCTGACCAAGTTCGACCTCGGCTCCCAGATGGTCACCGAACTGTCCAGCCTCGCGGGCATCATGGCGCGCGAATACGCCGTGCGCGCGGGCGAGAGCCAGGCGGTGGCACAGGCCCTCTACGAGAACGAACTGCCGCGTTCCGCCGGCGACACGTTGCCCGAAACCCTGCCGGGGGCTCTGCTGGCCCTGGCGGACCGGCTCGATCTGCTGGTCGGGCTCTTCGCGATCGGGGCCGAACCCACGGGCAGCTCGGACGCGTTCGGGCTGCGCCGCTCCGCGCTGGGCGTGGTCAACATCCTCCTCAGCAGGAGCGAGCTGGCCGCGATCAGGCTCGGCCAGGCGCTGGCCATCGCGGCGGAGCATCAGGCCGTCACGGTCGAGCAGAAGCATCTGGAGGACGCGTCCCAGTTCGTGCTGCGCCGCTTCGAGCAGCAGCTGATCGAGTTGGGGCACTCCACCACCGACGTCCGCGCGGTGCTGGTGCGCGGCGACTCGCCGCGGCTGGCCACGCGGACCCTGGAGGAGCTGGAAGGCCTGCAGGGTGACGACCGGTTCGCCACCGTTCTTGCGGCGTTCCAGCGGGTACGGCGCATCGTGCCGGCCGGGCTGGAGGCGGTGTACGACCCCGAGCAGCTCCATGAGCCCGCCGAGCAGGCTCTGCACGCTGCCCTGGCCAAGTGCCGGCATGTCCTCGACGAGGAGACCTCGCTCGTCCGCCTCACCGCGCAGACGGGCGAGCTGGTCGACGCGGTGAACATCTTCTTCGACAACGTCCTGGTGATGTCCGAGGACCCCGCAGTCCGGGCCAACAGGCTGGGCCTGCTCGCCGGAGTGCGCGACCTCGCGGAGGGCATCGTCGACTGGGAGTCACTGGCCTGAGAGGTCCGGCCGACCATTGACGGTTCATGAGCGGGTGCCCGTACGGGCACCCGCTCATGTGTCGGGTCAGTGACCCGCCACGGCTCCGTGCACCGGTCGGTCACGCGACCGGAGCGGTGTCCAGGGCACTTCGGCCGGCACGGCGAGCACGTCGTGCCGGCCGTTCGCATGTCCTCCCCGGAGCCGGTCTCCCCTGCCCCCGCAATCCCGGCGGCTCACGTTGTATGCGCATTTTCGAGGGCGAACCGGCGTGGCTGATAGGATGATCACTCGCCGACCGCCATCGGCTGGCCACCCGCGCACAGGTGATCGATCCAAGCGTGAACCGCTCCCCACGGTGGGTTGGTGACCATGACGAAGGCGTTCGGAATGGTCGAGCAGGGAGGGCCCTGGCGAGGTGACGGAAGAACTGCTCTTCGCCGTTCTCGGGGCGGTCCGTGCATACCGGGGCGACGCGGAACTGCGCCTCGGTCCACCCCAGCTCCGGGCCATGCTGGCGGTCCTGCTCCTGCGACCGGGGCACACCGCGTCGAAGGCACAGCTGGTGGACGCGTTATGGGGTCCCACGCCCCCCAGCAAGGCCACCACCACGATCCGCACCTACGCCTGGCAGTTGCGCATACTCCTGGAACCGGACCGCTCCACGCCGAGCGTGCTCGTGTCGGTCGGCGACGGCTACCGCCTGGTCGTCCCCCCGTCCTCGCTCGACGTGGGGCAGGCCGAAACGCTCACTCGTGAGGCGGCGCAGGCACGTGCCTCGGGCCGGTTGGAGGAGGCGCGCGACCGGCTGGTCCGTTCACTCGACCTGTGGCAGGGAGAGACTCTGGCCGGAGTGCCCGGACCCTTCGCCATGCGGCAGCGTGACCGGCTCGAGGAATTTCGCATCGCTCTGCTGGAGGAACGTTGCGACCTCGACCTGGCCCTCGGCCGCCATCGCCAGGTCATTCCCGACCTGGCGGACCTCACGGCCATGCACCCCCTGCGCGAGCGTCCGTACGGCCTGTTGATGCGCGCGCTCTACGGGGCGGGCAGACAGGCCGACGCGCTTGCGGTGTTCAGCAGTGTCAGGAAGCTGCTGCTGGAGGAGCAGGGCATCGATCCCGGGCCTGAGCTGACCGCCACCTACCGGCAGGTCCTGGAGAACGATCCGGCACTCTCCATAGCGGCCGTCGAGGAACCCGCGGTGCCCGAGGAACCGAAGGCGGCCGAGGAACCGAAGGCGGCCGAGGAACCGAAGGCGGCCGAGCCCCTCCCCGCGGCCGCCCGGGGCCGGGAACTGCTGCCCGTTCCGGCACAGCTTCCGCCGCTGCTGCCCGACTTCGCCGGCCGCACCGACGCCGTCAGCGACATGCACACCCTGCTGACGACGCCCGGACGGCGAGCGCCGACCGTCGTGGCGTTAGCCGGGATGGGCGGGATCGGGAAGACCTCACTGGCCCTGTTCACAGCCCACGGCGTACGGCACGCCTACCCGGACGGGCAGCTCTACGCCGATCTGCGTGGAGCGGACGACAACCCCGCCGACCCCGTCGGCGTCCTGACGGGGTTCCTGCTGTCGCTGGGCGTCGCCGCCGAGGCCGTACCCGACACCCTCGCAGACCGTTCCAAACTCTTCCGTTCGATGCTGGACGGCCACAGGGTGCTGATCGTCCTGGACAACGCACGTGACGCCTCGCAGGTCCTGGACCTGATGCCCGGATCGGCCGGCTGCGGAGTCATCATCACCAGCAGGTCCCGTCTCTTCGGTCTGCCGGTCACCCAACAGCTCAGCTTGGACACCTTCAGGCCCGACGAGGCCCTCTCGCTGCTCGCCGCGGTCATCGGCGCCGAACGGCTCGACGCGGAACGGGAACAGGCCCTCAAACTGCTCCGGCTGTGCGGACTCCTGCCGCTGGCCATCCGGATCGTGGCCACCAGGCTGGCGTCCCGGCCGCGGTGGGCCATCGCGACACTGACCGCCCGGCTCGCCAACGAGCAGCGACGCATCGAGGAACTGCGCGTGGGCGACGTGTCGATCCACGCGGTCTTCGAACTCGGCTACCGGCAACTGCCGCCCGAGCAGGCTCGCGCCTTCCGGCTGCTCGCCGCCCCGGGGTCCCTGGACTTCGGTCTGCCGGTGGCCGCGGCCGCACTCGCGACGGACGAGGAGACGGCGGAGGAACTGCTGGAAGCCCTGGTGGACGCCGCCATGATGGAGTCCCCCGAACCGGGCCGCTACCGCTATCACGACCTGCTCCGCGCCTTCGCCCAGCGCGCGGAACCGGAACACCAGGACGATACCCGGCAGGCTTTCGGCAGGCTGCTCGACTACCTGCTGGCCACCGCGTGCAACGCCTTCGCGCAGGCCGTGCCCGGAGACCCGGTGGCGAACTCCCTCGGCGCGCTGCGGTCCAAGGGGCTGCACTTCGACGACGTCCACACGGCGCGTTCCTGGATCACCGGCGAGATCGGACTGGTGACGGCGGCCGCGCTGCACACCGTCGGCCGGCGGACGGATCCCTACGACGGCCAGTTGCGGACCGCCGTCGACCTGCTCATCGCGGTCAGCCCCTTCTGCGCCGACGTCCGGTTCGAGGGGCTGCGGTCCGCCGCACTGGAGCTCGCGCGGGAGGCCGAGCTCAGGGGCGACCAACGGGTTCTGGGCCGGGCGCAGTTGCTGTGCAGCAGCATCGCCCTGCAGGCCACCCGCCCGTCCGACACCGAGCAGCACGCGCGCCTGGCCGTCACAGCGTCGAGGAACACGAAGGACACGGTCATACTCCGGCAGGCGCTCAACAACCTCGGTGTGGCGGTCATGTTTCTGCATCGGTACGACGAGGCGGTGGCGTGCTTCGACGAGGCGATCACACTCGCCCGCGTCCTCGGCCACAGGTCCGGCGAGGCGGCGACCACCATCAACGCGGCGCTCGCCCGCGTGCGCAGCGGCCGGGCCGCCCAGGCGATACCGGCCTGCGAGACGACGCTGGTGACCTTGCGTTCCATGGGCGACCTTCCGGGGGTCGCCTACGCGTTGTACGTGCTGGCTTTGGCACTGCACGAACACGAGCGGTTCGGTGACGCCATCGCCCGCTACACCGAGTGCCTCGCGGTCTGTCGGTCCGCCGGCATCTGGGGGCGCGAGGCCCACGCCCTGTACCGGCTCGCCGAAACACTCCGCAGGACAGGGCGGTACGACGAGGCGGTGCGGTACGCCACCGAGGCCGTGGTCCGGTGCGAGCAGATCGGAGCCGTGCGGGACCACGCCTACGCGTTGATGGTCCTGGGCCGGGCCGAGGCCGATCGCGGCGGCATCGACACCGCCCGCGTCCAGCTGCGCAAGGCGCACGCGCTCTTCACCGGTCTCGGCCTGCCCGATGCCAACGAGATCCGCCGGATTCTCGATCATCTGCCGGGCGGCTCCGCACCGACGGACCAACCGTGACGGTACCGGTCGCCGACCCATATCGGCACATCGCGTCACGTCGCTGAAATCCCCTCGCCTGGAGCGGGAATGCCGAATAGGCGAGGCACACGTCGAATATACCGGGGATGGACCACGCATATTCCCCGGCGTGCGAGAGTGGGCGTCAGCGGTCGCAATATGCGCCAAAAAGCCGTGGAGCAATCAGTGATTCAGCTCCGGGGCAGCGCGGACCGAATGTGACCCTTTCTTAGGAGGCGTTTTAATGCCCAAACCTCGCGAACAGAAGGACAACCACCTCATCTACGCCGACGCCGTGGGGTCGCGCGGTAAGTCGGGCGTGTGGTTCGGCGATCGCGAAGACTTCAAGACCAAGCAGGTCAGCGTGATGGACGCCGTCAAGGAGCGGATCGAGTGGGTGCCGGTCGAGGACGCCGTCATGGCGATCAGCCTTGACCCGCCGGGCATCGTTCTCATGGCGCCCAACCCGTCGCTGCCCGGCATCATCGTCCTCGCCGACGGTGCGACGTCCGAGAACACCGAGCATCTCAAGAAGCACTACACCGAGATCGTTCAGGGTGTCCTGACGGACGCGAACATCGCGCAAGAAGACTAATCGCTCCCTCCTGCTGCGGTGCCATCGGCAAGCAACGGTGGCACCGCAGCGGGCTTCTCGCCGTGCGGTTCGATTCGACGCATGGCTGGTTCCGTTTCTTTAGGAGTTCACCGTGACGAACGATGCCGATCGACTCTGGAACAAGTATTTGCTTGTCACTCAGGGGGCGGAGGGTATTGTTTTCGATCCCATCTCCCTGGGGAGCGCGAGTCTCACCGCCGACGAGATGAAGCAGATCCGCGACAACGAGCCCCGGATTCTGGCGGAGATGAAGCAGCTGGGCTTCACTCCCGAGCCGCCGGCCGCACCTCAGCGTGATCTGATCTTCGACCGGATCAACAGGCTGGGCATGACCGGAAAGCCGCCGCGGATCAGCGGATACCGCATCGTGGTGACCGACCGCTGCAACATGACCTGTACGTACTGCTTCGTGGACACCAACACGGGCGCCGACGACATCACCATCCCCGACCTCCGCGAAGGGCTCGAGTACCTCTTCGAGCAGAACGCCGGCCAGGACGAGGTCACCATTCAGTGGTTCGGCGGTGAGCCGACCACCCGGTTCGACCTGATGCAGTACGGAGACGAGTACGCTCTCGAACTCGCCGAGAAGTACGGCGTGGGGCGTGTGCAGTTCACCGTCGTCACCAACGGTGTCCTGATCAAGGACCCCATGATCGAGCACTTCAAGAAGTTCAAGTACGGCGTGGGCGTGTCCTTCGACGGGGCTCCGGACGACAACCAGGTCGAGCGGTTCCTGCTGTCGGGCAAGCCTGCGGACAAGCGGATCCACCGGAACATCCAGCGGCTGATCGATGCCGGGGTGCACGTGGGCTGCAACCTCACCCCCACGCCGATCAATGTGAGCAACCTGCCGGACACCGTCGAGTACGTGCTGTCCCTCGGCATCAACTTCATCTACGTCAACACCCCCATCCCGATCTCCGGCCGCTGGCACGTCGACGGCGAGGCGCTGTGCCGCGCGGTGTTCCGTTCGCGGCTTCTGGCGCTGTCCCGCGGTGCCATGCTGTTCTCCTCGCTCGACCGCATCTATCAGGCCCTGGACACCCGCCTGCCGAAAATGTACGAGCACATCCAGCAGGACGGCGGCCTGAACGCGGCCCTGCTGTCCCGCGGGCGCATCTCCATCCTCGACCTGAACTGGCGCGACGAGTCGTTCGTCTTCCCGATCAGTCAGCTTCGGGAGCAGCCTGAGCTGCTGGCGGGAGCCGCCAAGAACCTCCTGCCGGCGAAGGAGTGCGGAGAGTGCCCCGCCGCCGCCGTCTGCGGTGGTCCGTCCCGCAACGACGTCTCGCTCCGGAACAACCCCGAGCCCGATCCGCAGATGTGCGACTTCTTCCAGGTCGGTCTCGAACTCGCCCTCACCGACCAGACGGGATTGCAGTGACCGACAGCCTCGGAGCACTCCGGGGAGTGCTCGTCTCGACCGCCGACAACTGCGAAGTGAACTGCCGGTTCTGCTTTCGGGCCGATGTCGGACGCGACGTCCTGAGCCTCGACACCTACGCCCGGGCACTGTCTCGGCTCCACGAACTCGGCGTGGACGAGCTGTGCTTGTCCGGCGGCGAGCCGACCGACCACCCGGAGTTCCGTCAACTCGTGCGTGTCGCAGTCCAGTTCGGCTTCCGCACCTCGGTGGTCACCGCCGCAAGGACCGGCCCGCGACTCGATGCCATCGCCGGAGTCGCCGGCATGCTCAGTCACGTCACGGTCTCCGCCGACAGCCGTAGAGCGGACGAGATCGGCCGCACCGGCCGGACGATCTCCTCGACGCCGAAGGTCTTCGAGGCGTTGGGACACCGTCGGGCGAGCCTGCATGTCACCGCATACGAGCTGGACGAAGCCGACCTGAAGGCCATCGTCTCGGTGGTCGAGACGGCCGATGTCCCGGTGGAGGTCAGCCCGCTGCTGCCGTCGTCGACGTTCCGTTTCGAGAATCCCCACCTCAAGCGCGACCTGGCGTTGATCGAAACGTTCTTCGGCATGTCGGAGCAGTTGAGGACAGTGGTGTCGGACTACCACGAGTGGCTGCGCGGCCCGGTCGTCCGGTCCTGCCAGTCCGCGCGGCTGTACCTGTCCGCGGACGGCTTCCTGCGCCGCTGCCCCTACGACAGCTCTCAGCAGGTGTCGGTCTTCGCGGCACGGCAGGAGATCCGCGAAGCGCTCGAGCAGTCGTTCTGCGAACCACCGGCCACCGGTCTGGCCTGCATGGCGATCTGCCGTTCGGAATCCCAGGAAGGGTGAGTTGTCCATGAACACGATGCAGGATCAGCCGTCCGTGGTGATCGGCACCATGCGCTGCTCGGGGTCCTTCAACGGCCTGATGGTGCTGGGCCGCGACGCGGACGAGGGCCGGGAGTTCGTCGAGGGCGCGATCGCTCGGGGCTTCACCACGTTCGACACCTCGCCCGTGTATGCCCGCGGGAGAGCGGAGGAGGACCTCGGCGCGCACCTTCCCCGCGACGCGTCGGTCTGGACCAAGGTCGGGATCGACACCACCACTCCCCTGCCCACCCTGGACTACAGCCTGGAAGGAATGGCCAAGTCGCTGCAGGGAAGCCTGAAGCGGCTCGGGCGCGACCACGTCGAGGTCGCCTTCGTGCACAATCCAGAGCCGAGGCGGCTGTCGGACATCGACTTGGCCGGGTTCGCAAGGCACTGCTCACAGACGGGGCAGGCGGATCTGGTGGGCGTCAGTGTGCTCCTGCCGGACGTGAGTCTGCCTCAGATCGCCGGCAGGCTGCCCGCCGGCAGCGTGGTCATGTGCGAGGCGGACCAGCTGGATCCGCAGGACACGAACGTGACGCGCCTCCTCGCCGACTACCGTCTCGTGGTCCGCAGTCTCTTCTCGGGCGGCTCTCGGCTGCGGGCGGTACCGCCCGAGCGCAGGGCGGAGGCGATCGCCGCCAGGATCTCCGAGATTCACGAGATCTACCGCCCCGAAGCCGTGGTCATCGGCCCTCGGACCGAGGAGCAGCTGGATGGCTACGAGGCGGGGCCGGCCCGGCTCACGTCCGCTGCTCGGCACTCCGCACCCGGGCGGTCCCGTGTCACTCGATGAGGCGGAGGTCGCGCAGCAGCTGCGGGTGTTCGGATTCGCCCACCTCCGGGGAGCCGCCGCGGACACCGTGGAGGAACTGCATCGTGCTTTCGGCCGGCTGATCGATCTGCCGGCTGACGGTACGCCGAACGAGAGGGTCACCAGGTTCGACGCCCTCAACGAGATGCCCGAGCTGGGGCTGGTCTCCGGATCGGCGTGGGTGGACGCGATCTGCGGGGCGTTCTTCGAACGCAACCACCAGGTCATCACCAGCGATGCCAACGCGCTCGTCGGCGACTCGTACTGGCACTCGGACGGTTTCTACACCACGCCGTTCCTGCGTTTCGCTCTGTACCTGGACACCACCGCGCACGACACGGGTGCCCTGCGCTTCCTTCCCGGTTCGCATCGAGCCGACAACGGCTGGCTCGGGGAACCGACCCAGCACGTCATCAGGCACAGGGAGGACCTCGGTCTCACCGGTGGCGACGTTCCGGCGGTGGTCGTCGAGTCCCAGCCCGGCGACGTCATCGTCTTCGACACGAACGTCCTGCACTCGGCATGGCACGGCGGCATACGACGGCAGCTGGCGTTCAACTGTGTCGGTGACCCGGCGACCGAGACCGAGCAGCGCGACACGCGTCGCTACTTCCTCAACCGCTACGTCTCCGGATCGGTGTCAATCGGATGAGACTCACCTCTTTGTCGGTGACCGACGCCGAGGTCACCCGCTTCAGGACGTTCGGATTCCTTCACCTGCGCGGCGTGCAGAACGACGTCGTGGCGGCCGTCGCCGACGCCTTCGAAGACGTCTTCGAGAACTTCCCGCAGGTCGGCCGGCAGGGGCGTGCGGGCGTCGCCCGGATCGCCGAGCGCAGCGCGGTGCTCCAGAAGGTGCTCCTGGCCGACGACCGGTGTCCTGGGGTGGCACGGAGGCTGCTGGGCACGGACGTCGTCTATGTCGGCGGCGACGGAGTCCGCTACAACGGTGCCACCTACTGGCACCGGGACGGCAACCACCGCGCTCTCCGGCTCCTCAAGATAGTCCAGTATCTGGAGCCGCTCGACGGCGACACCGGAGCGCTGCGCTTCATTCCCGGCACCCACCGCAGAGGCGGGAGCTGGGACTCGTTCGCCGCCGAGATGGAGAACCCGCTGCGTCGCCTCGGGATGCGGCCCGCCGAGGTGCCGGCCTTCACCGTCGGCTCCTCCCCCGGTGACCTCATCGCCTTCGATCCGCACTCCTACCATGCGTCGTTCGGCGGTGCCGACAAGCGGCGGCAGATCACCACGACGTATGCGGCCGTGCCGCAGTCGGCAGAAGCGCGACAGGAGCTGACGAGCTATCTGCTCGCCGACCGATCTCTCCTGTAACCCCCTCCCCCGGTACTACGTCAGCCTCAAGAAGCGCGTGAATTGAACGGGTTGGTTTGTGATGGACAACGTAACGGCGGAGACCACGGTGCCGCAGATCCCGACGGACCGGGAAGCGGAACCGGTCAAGTGGTTCGACGAACTGCGTGAGTCGCACGGTGTGCACTGGGACGCGATCACGAACACGTGGTACGTGACGCGATACGACGACGTGTACGAACTTCTCCCTGATCCCCGGCTCGGCGCCCAGGTGGAAACCTATTGCCCGCCCTCGCTGACGGAAGAGCAGGAGAACACCTACTGGCGGGTGACGGAGTTCATCGACCGCTGGCCCGTGTTCTCCGATCCGCCGCGGCACACCGGTATGCGGCGTCTGCTCCTGCCGCTGTTCACGCCCGCCGCCGTTCGGCAGATGGTCGCCGCGATGGCGGATTCCATCGCGGCGACCAGTTCCACGGTGACGCCCGACAGGCTGTTCGCCGATGTCGTCAGGCCGGCTCTGGCAGCCGGCCTGAGCGATCTCCTGGACGAGGATACGGACGGCTTGGCACAGCTCGCCGACTGCGCCACCCGGATCCTGGCCGTCGGGCCGATCGAGACGTACGACCCCGCCATCGGGCGGCTCGCGGAAGAGGCCGTGGACGAGCTGACCGGGCTCGTCGCGCAGCGCTGCGCGGTCCCCCGGGGGGTCCTCGCCTCGGCGCTGAGCCGCGCTCTGTCCGACGGGACGTTGGATCTTCTGGACGCGACCGCGATATACGCCCAGCTGGTGAGTGGCGCGCTGGAACCCACCGCGGCGGCTGTCGCACGCCTGTTGGAGGCGTTGACCGGCCCGGAGAGCGCCGCCGTCGACCTCAAGGAAGACGTCGACGGGGCCGTGGACGAGGCGCTGCGGCTTGCCACGCCCTTCCACTTGGCCACCAGGCGCGCGCTGTCCGATCTGACCCTGCACGGTCACACCGTACGGGCCGAGTCGCGCGTGGTCCTCGTACTCGTGGCAGCCAACCGCGACCCGAGGCGGTTCGCCGACCCGGGCACCTTCCGTGCGGACAGGACCGGGGCTCGCCATGTCGCCTTCGGGCGGGGCCGGCACGCGTGTCTGGCCGCCGGACTCACGCGGCAGGTCATGAGGGAGATGATGCTGCAACTCGCGTCGGCAGGCCTGTTGGAGCAGCTGCCTCGGCTGACCGCGGTGTGGAAGGGGGACTTCGGGGCGCGTTTCGCCGACGACCTCGTGGTCACGCGGGACGCCTGAGGCAGGCCGCAGGGGCACGCACCGGGCCGTCGCGGTCCCCTGTGCCGTGACGAGCGCCGGCAGGGCCGCATGGACCGGCGACCGTCGCCCCTCTCCGGCCCGCTCCGCCGGCTCCTGAAACGCAAGCGCCGCGCGGTGGTCCGCGTTCCCATCGATCCCCGCTTCCAGATAAGGCATCACGATCATGGTCAAACCGGACAGCCTGACAGCCCTTCGCCCGGACAGCTTTCAGCCTGATGCGGAAAGCACGAAGGCCGGACACACCAGAAGTTTCGAGGAGACGTGGGACTCCCTGAAACCACTGCTGCCTCGCGTCCCCGTCACGCGCGTGTACGACACCACCCCCCTGGATTACATCAGCTCCCCCGTGTGGTCGGCCGTGACCCCTCTGGCCAAAGACCTGACGGTGAGCGCGGGAAAGGGGGCGACGCCGATCGCGGCGAAGCTCAGCGCCGTCATGGAGGCGATCGAGCGAGTCTCGGCCGAGGAAATTCCGGCCCTCCGGATCGTCAGGGGTTCCTACAAGGAACTCGCTCCCGCCGCTGCGGTCGACCCGGAGGACTTCAGCCTGCCGCAGGACACGACGTACCGGCCCGACGCCGTTTTCTCCTGGACGGGGGCGTACGACCTGGCGCAGGGGGGCCATCATCTGGTACCGACCGACCTCGTCCTCAATCCCTCCACGGAAGGCATGACGGCGCGGATCGAGACCAACGGGCTCGCCTCCGGGAATACGTATTCAGAGGCGGTCCTCCACGCGGTCTGTGAGCTTGTCGAGCGCGACGCGGTGTCGGAGGAAGCGTTTTACTCCGCTCACCACGACCCGCTTTTCTCTCCTCGTCGACCTTTGAGGGTCATATCCCCGGAGTCGGTTCCAGCCGGAACCGCGAAGGAGTTCATCGACGCGCTGACCGGTCAGGGTCTGGTTGTCCGGATACAGGATCTGACCAACGTGATCGACGTTCCGGTCATCCGGGTCGTCCTTTTCGACGACGGCTACTTCGGGCAGGAGGGCAAGCTGACCTACTTCCCCGGGTACGGGGCCGACCTCCAGCCCGAACGGGCGCTGCTTCGCGCTCTCACCGAGGCGTGCCAAGGTCACGCCAGCTTCGCCACGGGCGCGCGAGAGGTGTTCGAGACCGGGCGCGCCAGACGCAGGCCGGCCGAGCTGAAGCGGATCGACTCTCTTTACCGGAACCCCGGCTCCCTGGCGTTCCCGCAGGCCAAGGACGGCAGCGGCAACATCCTGCAGAACATACACACGGTCGTCGGCCGGCTGCGGGACGCAGGACACGAAAAGTGCCTGGTGACAGAACTTACCCGCGAGGATCTCGGCGTGCCGGTGGTTCGTGTCCTGATTCCGGGCCTCGCGTCTCCCTACGGCGAGAGTTCGCGAACCCCTACCCTCCGCCTGCTGGAATCGGTGATCTGAGCCATGAGAACCACCATATTCACCGGGCCGTCCCTGCCGCCGGGCGAGGCACGGGCCCTTATGCCGCAGGCGCACGTCCTTCCCCCCGCGAAACGCGGCGACGTCTACCGGGCCAGAGAAATCGGAAGCTCTCGGATCCTCATCATCGACGGATCATTTTCGCAGGTGCTCCCGGTGTCACCGCGAGAGGTCGTCGAGGTGGCTCGCGACGGCGCTCAGATCGTCGGGGCGTCCAGTATGGGGGCCATACGGGCCGCGGAATGCTGGCCCGTTGGCGTCCACGGTGTCGGAGCCGTCTACAGGATGTACCGGTCCGGCCTCTTCGATTCGGACGACCCCGTGGTGGTCGCGACGGATCCCGACGACGACCACTCGGCGGTGAGCGTCGCCCTGGTCAATATCCGTGCGGCGATCAGAAAGCTGTACGGTCTGAAGCTGATCACCCGGTCCCAGAGTGTGGAGCTTCACCGGGTCGCCGCCGAATCGTACTATCCCGACCGGGTCTGGCGGCTTCTGTTCAAGAAAGCCGGGATCGATGACCCGAGTGGCGTGATAGGTGAAGTCGCAGCCTCCGTCGACATCAAGAGGGTGGACGCGCTGAGGGCTGTTCGCTTTCTTTCGCTCCTGCCCGACGGGGCACCTGCCGATGGCAACGGCCGCCGATTCAGCCAAGGGCCCCGATACGCCTCGCACGACCCGCTTCTCGGCCACAGCCGTGAAGAACTCGATCTGTCACTCCCTCCGTTCATCTTCGGAACCGGCCGGTATCAGAAATACATCCGGTTCCTGCTGGCCGGACAGCTCGATTTCGCAGGACTGAACACCGGGAGCGATTCGAAGCTGTCCCGAAATCCCTCGGTCGAGCCAGCTCTCGCACGCCTCTTCCTGGACATTCCGTCACTGTCCGCAAACCTGATGGACAAGATTCATCAATTCAGGCAGTTCGAGACGGAAGTGATGCTGTGGCATGCGGTTCACCGGCTGAAGGATCACAAGACGAGCAGAACGGAGGTGACACCTCCGCATGAGACCAGGGTCAGGGACTCGATAGCGAAGGCCCACGGCTATGACAACTGGGACGCGCTGACAACCGACTTGCGTGACGACGCTCTGCCCAGCGGGGTCCCCCTCAGCTGGATCGAGGAATCCTGTCACGACTTGACTCTCGCCCGGTCCTGACACCCTCGGGACCGCCGAGCGGCGACACCGACGGAGGCCGGCGGCAGGAGCAGCGGTCTGGCCCGGTCGAAACGGTCGGCTGGAGGATCCCAGGGCTCCTCCAGCACGGCCAGCCCCTCCGGGCCGCCCTGGCGCCAGGCGGCGACCGCGCGGGCCAGGTCGCCCGGTGTGCGGCTGACGGCATCAGCGGGCGCAGAGGGCGCGGGTGGACGCGGTCAGGCCGGGGCCGGGGCGGCGGCGAGGCGTACCGATCCTGCCAGAGGGTCAGTTCGCCGACCGGGTCGTGTCCGGTGGCGAGCATCGCGTGGGCGCGGGCGGCGGCGTCCGTGGCGAGCTGGTCCAAGGTGAAGGGGTCGGGTCCGCCGGGCACGCCCGGGTACACGGGTGGCTGCTGGTCAGTGCGTCGAGCACCTCGCGTTCCCCGCGACCGCGCAGCAAAGGCAGGACGAACGGGTCGGCGTCCAGCAGCCGCGCGGTCTGGTAGCAGAGGGCGGCCGCGTGCTTGCAGGGGTGCTCGAAGTCCCGGTGCAAGGGGGTTCGAGCTGGCCGGGCCCCGGCAGCACGCGATACGGCCGCGGCCGACTCCCCTGCACGTAGGCGAGGACCAGCCCCGGCGTCACGGTGATGGCATCCACCTGTCCCTGCTCGGCGTACCCGCGCCCGCGAGCCAGCCGCTTCGCGTCCAGCGTGCCTTCCTCCAGCGCCCGCACCCAGGCGTTACCCCACCAGGTCCCGGCGAGGTCGGCATGGGACGGCGGGGCCGGGAAGGAGGGGAAGGTGCGGCGCAGTTCGGTGGCGCGCTGAGGGTCGCCATGGTGCCGGGCAGGCGTGGGGAGGCCGCAGGTACGGCGGGCCGCGGTTCCGTGGGATCCGTCTCGTGGTGGCGCGCCGCGATGGGGTGTGCCTCGTCCTCTCGGGGCGTTGCGCCGGAGGTCGCTGCTCGGCCGGGGCGTCGGTCCGGGCCGGCTCCGGTTCCGGTTCCTCCTTCGACATCCTGAACGCGGTCCCCCAGGAACTGCTTCAGGTCACGGGCGGTGCGGCCGCGGGCCGTCTCCTTCGCCGTCGGCGAAGGCCGGCGTACCGCGCGGTCTGGGGACGCTTCGAGAGCCTCCGCCGCAGCCGTCTCGTCCCCGCAGGCGCGGGGTCGACACTTTCTGACGTGGGGGTTTTGCAGCGAAGGGGACCGCTTTCGTATAGTTGCTTCTAGGAGCGACCCGGCATCACCAGCGTATCGACGGTGATTGGGCCTGATGGCAGATGCTCCAGCACACAAGCAAGTTGGCGGCGCCCACCGTGCTCACGGCCGACGAGCCCCGGCGGATAACGGATTTCCTGGCCGGCATCGATGTCAGCGTCGCCCAGATCTCCGAGCGCAAGCTCGGCCTAGAGGCGAGGTTTCCCGAGTTCCTCCACCACCTGCTCCCACCGACATGGGCCACCGTCCGCAGCGATGTGCTCCGTGAGCTGGAGCAGGCCGAACGGAATCACGTGACGAGCTGCTTGAACGGCTGGCTCCGCTGGCCGGCTGAACAGCATCGTTTGACCGCCCCGAGGCCGCTCCACCCTCAGGACCTGCCCCGTTCCGCTGCGTTGGCGGCAACAAGCCTTCCTCCGTTCCACACGGAGACGGCCCTGTCGCTCCGAGAGCACATGAACGACAAGGCCCTGCCCAAATCCCGGTGGGCGGGCGGCATCGATGTCTGCACCACAAGATGACACCTTGGGAATGGGCCAGCAGACCGGAGGAAAGCTCGTCAGAAGGCCATCCGCGTGACGCCGACGACGAATGCCGCAGGCGCTACTCCACGGAAGTCCACTGTGGGGTTAGCCGGGCGACCTCGAGTCGGACGCGTTCGAGTGTCCGTCGGAAGCCGTCGCGCCCGATCACGTCGGCGTCAATCAGCTGCGTCGCCGATGCGTTTGTGGCGCACCTTGACCGGGTCAAGGTGGGCCCCAAAAGCGCCCAGAGGGGGTGGTGCCCCCCCGGGGGCTTTTACACAACAGACGCGGCCGACGCGTACGATGGGGGAGATATCGGGGGT
>NZ_JBHWUO010000052.1:0-3461 GCF_042736975.1 Streptomyces sp. NPDC059989 | reverse complement strand
ACTTCTGGCACCGTCCCGTGTTCTGGGCGAACTTTACCCGTCACAGGTGCCGCCACAAACGCTCCAAGAGGGTCTGGTCCCCAGCTGGTCCCCAAAAACGATCTTGAGGCCGTATCGGATGCTTCCGATACGGCCTCTGACCTGCATAGATGCAAGTCGGGACGACAGGATTTGAACCTGCGACCCCTTGACCCCCAGTCAAGTGCGCTACCAAGCTGCGCCACGTCCCGATACGCGCTGACCTGGGGTTTCCCCTGGTTGCGCGTGCAGGAGAACAATACCGCACTTCAGGAGGTGGTCGTGTACTCCTTTCCGCCACCGGTGCCGCGCGGGTCGCTGCGGCCCGCACCACGGACCCGGCTTCCGCCTCGCGCGGGTATCGCCGCGCGAGGCCTTCAGGACCAACCGTGACCTTTGCCGGCGGACGGTTCGGCGGCCGGGCGGCGCCCGCAGGTCAGCCCTGGTGCGGGGCCAGCTCGGGGTGGGCGGCGGACAGCCGTTTCGGGGCCGCCTGGAGCCAGGAGTCGATCAGGATCGCGCGCAATTCGGCCACGTCCTGGACGGCCGCCAGGCGGACCCGGAGCCAGGCGTAGTTGTCGTCGTGGCCCTCGCGCACGAAGAACTTCTCCGGCTCGGCCTCGATCAGCTCCGCCCGGTCCTCCTTGGGACATTTCACGCCAATGGACGTGTCGTCGTCGGAGAGCGCGGCGAAGATCTTCCCGCCCACCCGGAAGGTCGGCATGCCCCAGGCGAGCTTTTCGCTGCTGTCCGGGAGCGACAGGGCGATCGTGCGGACGTCCTGCGCGGTAGCGGCCATCCCGCGACTCCTCTCCAGCCACCGGTGCACCTCTTCCGACGACCGTAGACCCCGCCACCGACAATCTCAGCCGCGCCGGTCCTCTCGTTCGTGGACCAGGGCCACCAGCTCCGCCGCCAGTGCCTTGACGGTGGCGAGTCCCGCCGTCCCCCACCGGCGCGGCACCACGTCCACCGCGCACACCGTGCCCAGGACGATCCCGCGCCGGTCGGTCAGCGGCGCGCCCACGTACGAGCGCACCCCGCTCTCGTCCACCACCGCGTTGCCCGCGAAGCGCGCGAAGTCCCGTACGTCCTCCAGCACCAGCGCCCGCCGGCGCACCACCACGTGCGGGCAGTAGCCGTGGTCGCGGGCCAGCACGCGGGCCGGGTAGCCGCCGGCCGGGGCGTCGGCCGCGTGGTGCAGGCCGGCGAAGAACTGCCGTTCCTCGCCGATGAAGTTGACCCCCGCGTAGGGCGCGGCCAGCTCGTCCGCCACGCGCCGGGCGAAGGCGTCCAGCTCGGTGTCCACCCGCTCCCCCAGGCCCAGCTCGCGCAGCCGGACGACGCGGGCCGGCGCCTCCCGGTCCACGGGCGTGAGCAGCAGGTGTCCGGTCGATTCGTAGTACGTCATGACGGTTCCCCCGACTCCGAAGACGAAGAACTGGCTATGGATGTGGATGTGGATCTGGATGCGGACATGCACAGGAGGTGGCGGACGAGGGCGGCCAGCGCCCCCGTCCCCGAGCTGGCCAGGCGGGCGTCGCACCGTACGACGGGCACCTCGGGCCCGAGCCCCATCGCTTCGCGGACCTCGTCGGGCGCGTAGCGGTGCCCGTCCTCGAACTCGTTGACGGCGACGATGAAGCCGATGCCGCGCCGCTCGAAGAAGTCCACGGCGGGGAAGCAGTCGGCGAGGCGGCGGGTGTCGGCGAGCACCACGGCCCCGAGCGCGCCCGCGCACAGCTCCTCCCACAGGAACCAGAAGCGGTGCTGGCCGGGCGTGCCGAAGAGGTAGAGCACGTTGCGCCGGTCGAGCGTGATGCGGCCGAAGTCCAGCGCGACGGTCGTCGTGGTCTTCGCCTCGACGCCGTCGAGCGGGTCGGCGCTCTCGCCGATGTCGCTCAGCAGCTCCTCCGTGCTCAGCGGCTCGATCTCGCTCACCGCGCCCACGAAGGTGGTCTTGCCCGCCCCGAAACCCCCCGCCACCAGGATCTTCAGGGTCGCGGGAGCGTCACAATCGTTTGCGTAGGCCATCGAGCACCGCCTGGAGCAGGGACTGGTCGTCGGCGGCGAACGCGCCGCCGCCCGGGAACCGCGGCGCCTGCGCCATGACGGCCCCGTGTTCCATCAAGTCGGACAGCAGCACCTTCACCACCACCGCGGGGAGGCGCAGCTGTCCGGCCACCTCGGCGACCGTGACCGCCGCCGCGCCGGCGCACAGCCGGAGCGCGAGGGTGTGTTCCGCGCCCAGGGGTACGCGCGGGCGTACGCCGGTCGCGGTCACCAGGGAGAGCAGGTCGAGGGCGACGCCGGGCCGGGTCCGCCCGCCGCTGGCGGTGTACGGGCGCATCACCCGGCCCGCCGAGTCGTCGAGCCAGGGCGTGTCCCGGCCGTTCGCGCCCTTCGCGTACGCCCCCGTCGCGCGGGTCCTCATCACTCCGGGTCGGCGGCGGGCCGCCGGGGCGGGGCGGCCAGGTACGGTCGGACGCTCTTGACCAGCATCGCCATCTCGTAGCCGAGCACCCCGGCGTCGGCCTCGCGGTCGGCGAGCACGGCCAGGCAGGTGCCGGATCCGGCCGCGGAGACGAAGACGAGCGCGGTGTCGAGCTCGACGACGACCTGCCGTACCTCGGCGCCGTCCCCGAAGCGGGAGCCGGCGCTGCGGCCCAGCGAGTACAGGCCGGAGGCGAGCGCCGCCATGTGGTCGGCGGAATCCGGGTCCAGGCCGTGCACGCAGGTCACGAGGCCGTCGGCGGTGAGGAGTACGGCGCTGCGCGTGTACGGCACGCGCTGCACCAGGCCGCTGAGCAGCCAGTCGAGATCCGAGAGCCGGCTGCCGGTCTTCGTCGCCACTTCGCCGCTCATGGGGGTGCGCTCCTTGCTGAGGTGGGGGGTCGGGGTCATAGCTGGTTCTCCGACTGCGCGAGGCCGAAGCCCCGCTGGAAGGCGGCCATCAGGCCCGGGTCGTGCACGGGTTGTTCGCTGTCCGGGGCCCGCCGGGGGGCGGGGGCCTCGCGCAGCTGCGGTGCGAGGTGCGTCTGCGCTCGCCGCTTCGGCAACGGCGGCCGGGTCCCGCTCGGGGCCGCGGCCCCGGACCCCGGACGGCCCGCCGGCCGGGCCCCTGCCCCTGGCGGCGCCGCCGCATCGGGCGCGGGGTGCGGGGACTCGGGCCGCACCCCGTACCGCTCGGCCCCGAGCCCGGACGCCTGCCCGGGCAGGGCCACGGCCGCGGCCCCGGGATCCGGTTCGGTTTCCGGCGGGGCGGGGTGCGTGCCGGGGCGCCCCCGCAGGGCGTCGAACGCAGTCCCGCTTCCACCCTCCGACCCCTGGCCACGTTCGGCGCCCGAGGAGGTGCCCCGGCGCGCGGCCGGCCCCGCCGGGAACCGCGGGTCCCCCGGACCGGCATGGGGGCCGGGCCGGGCCGCCGGTGGGGCCGGGCTGTC
>NZ_JBHWUO010000051.1:0-49746 GCF_042736975.1 Streptomyces sp. NPDC059989 | reverse complement strand
CCCGGTCCGCGTCCGGTAGAGGACACCGTTGACCACGGTCCGGTGGTCGGCCCACCGCCCGCCCGGCCCGCCAGTCTCCGGCAGCAGCGAGGCTACGCGATCCCACTGAGCATTCGTCAGTTCATGCCGACGCACCATGACCGACTCATGCCCGGAACGGCAACAGATCCACCACCCGGGGCAAGAGCCATCAGACACCGCCTAGTACACGGTGGTTCCGACGCTCCGGCTGGTGCTGCCGGCATCCGAGGCCGGCGCGATCCGGGTCTCCTCAAGACGGGTGGAGCAGACACAGGGTCGTCTCGATTCTGGAGCCGAAGAACTCCTGACAGCATGGCAGTGCGGCGATCTCCCCTTGCGGCAGGCGCGTGGCCAGGACGGCCCTCAGCTCAGCCCCGCCGACGGTCTCCTCCCGGAGGAGGAGGCCGGACCGGGCCGCAGGTCCCGGACCAGGGGTGGACGGGACCGGGGTCCTCGTGCCCTTGGGCGATGTGCCGTACCAGGGCGGGTTCCTAGCCTCGGGGCATGCGATCACACGAAGCGGACGATGCTCAAGGAGACCCCGTGACCACTGTCAGCCCCGCCGCACGCCGCGCCTTGGCCGTGGGCCTCACCCTCGCCGCCTGCCTCACGTCCTCCCCCGTCCTGGCCACGGCCGCCGAGACCCCCGCCCAGGACAGCTCCGGGGCCGGACTGGACCGGTACTACCGCCAGCACCTCGGCTGGGGCAGCTGCATCAAGGGCCCCGACGACACCACGGGCCGCGATCTGGACCAGGCAGGCGTGCAGTGCGCGGACGTGACCGTGCCCCTGGACTACGCCGACCCCCGGGGGCGCACGATCACCGTGGCGATCTCCCGGCTCAAGGCCACCGACACCCGCCACCGCATCGGCGCGATCCTCCTCAACAACGGCGGTCCGGGCGGTCCCGCGCTCCAGTCCCCGCCGCAGGCCCGCGCGTCGATGAAGGAGGTCGGCGCGCGCTACGACATCGTCGGCTTCGACCCGCGCTTCATCGGGCGCAGCACCGCGCTGGACTGCGGCTTGCCCGTCGGCATGACCTGGCTGTCCGCCGGCACCGGCCGGGCGGGCTTCGACCGCCAGGTCGCCCTGCAGAAGAGCCTGGCCGACAAGTGCCGGGCCACCGACGCCGCGGTGCTCCCCCACATCACCACCCGCAACACGGCCCGCGACATGGATGTCATCCGGGGCACGCTCGGCGAGCGGAAGATCTCCTTCCTGGGCTACTCGTACGGCACCTACCTGGGCACTGTCTACACGCAGATGTTCCCCGGCCGCCACGACCGGATGGTGCTGGACGGGGCGATCAACCCGAGCGACTACCGCCCCCGGCTGCTGAAGGGCACCGAGCGCGAGAACGAGAAGGCGCTGTCCGACTGGGCCGCCTGGGCCGCGGAGCACCACGACACCTACGGCCTCGGCCGCAGCCGCGCCGAGGTGCTCGCCGCCGTCGACCGCATCGTCGCGGCGGCCGCGCGCGGTCCGCTGACCATCGGCGCCGGCGCCGATGCCTTCCGGATCGACGACAGCCAGGTGCCGCTCCTCCTCTTCTCGGGCATCGCGGACGACACCGCCCCGGCGCGGGCGTCGTTCGGCGAGCTGCTTTCCGTACTGGCCAAAGCCGCGGAGGGCCGGCCGACGACGGTGCCGCCGATGCTCGTCCCGGAGCTCCGGTACGTGCTGCGCGGTGAGGGCGAGCCCACCGGCGCGCAGTCCGCCGTCATCTGCGGGGACGTGGCCGCCGCGCGCGATCCCGAGCTCTACTGGCGGGACATCGAGCGCAACCGCACCGCGCACCCGCTGTTCGGCGCTCTGACCAACAACATCAACCCGTGCGCCTTCTGGGACTCGCCGCGCGAAGAGCCCACCCGGGTGCGGCGCGATGCCCCTGCACTGATCGTCGCCGCCACCGGTGACCCGCGTACGACGTACAAGGGAAGCGTCGAGCTGCACAAGCAGCTGCCGAGCTCCAGGCTGGTCACCCTCGAAGGCGCCAACCGGCACGCCCTCTTCGGGCGCTACGGCAACGCGTGCGTGGACGACCAGGTCAACCGGTACCTGGCCACCGGCAAGCTGCCGGCGAGGGACCGGACCTGCGTCAAGCAGGCGGGGTAGCGGCCCGCGGTTCACGTTCCGAGTGCGCGGGCCGGCAGCATTCTGCGGTTGTTCGTCGCGGTCTTCGCGAACACCGACTTGAGGTGGTCCTGCACGGGTGTGCTCGGAGACGAACATCCGGCGGGCCACCGGGTGGCTGTCCCGCCCTTCACCAGATGGCTGTCACCGAGGAGATCCAGCGAGGCTTTCTCGCGTCGCCCTGACTAGATTCTGAAGTTGGATCGGCCCCGCCGAGCCTCATGGATCCGGAGGCTCGGCGGGGCCGATCTGTAGGGTCGAGCCGCCTCAGGACTCGATGATGCTGTTGAGGAGAGCAACGCTCAAGACCTGTGGATCGGTTCCGGGAGGGCACGCGGAGGGCGTACCTTCCCGAATGATCCGTTGATGGTCACCAAGTAGGCCCGCGTTGCAGCGCGGGTCGGGAAGGCACGCCCGTGCTCAGCGTAGTCACCGCCGACGGCTCCACAGAGTCCGGCTCCCTGATCGATGAGATCGTCCGCGAGAGCGCCCGACGGATGCTCGCCGCCGCACTGGAGGCGTAAGTCAACCAGTACATAGCCGAGTTGGCAGCCGAGAGCGACGAGGCCGGCCGACGCCTGGTGGTCCGCAACGGCCACCACCGGCCCCGCACCGTGGTCACCGCGGCCGGCCCCGTCGAGGTCACCGCGCCACGCGTGAACGACCGCCGCGTGGACGAGGCCACGGGCGCTACTCCGCCAGCCACTGCAAATCACACGTCGCCCATCACCCAGTCCAGCTCAACTCACCCGGTGACACCACCTACACCGCATCAGATCGTCCCCGCGAGCCGCCCCTCGCTGGCCTGACCAGCCCAAAACCGAAGACGGCCCGGAAGGACACCGGCTGGGGCTTGCTGGACAACCACCCACGATGTCGCAATGGGTGCGATGTCCATGGGCAACACCGTACGGAGTCCCCTGGTTGCGCTTGGGCGCTTCGCGTAGTCCGGGCACAAGGTCCGGAGCCCTCCGCTTCCGCACCCAGACGCTTCACTCAGCCGGCGTAGTCCGCATGGGGCGGCCACAGGCGCCGGGCACGCTCATCGAGCACGTGGCCACGCCGCGGTGCGTCAATGCCGGCAGGACGGCCGGACGCGGAGCAGCTCGGTTCGCAGCACGGGTGTGCCGTCGACCGGTGCCGGGTCCTCCGCGGTCGGTTCGATGCCTGCGGCGGCGACTTTGTCGAGTGTCGTCAGACCGTCGGCGCCGACCGTGCCGAACACCGTGTAGTTCGGTCGCAGCGCGGAGTCGCCGTACACGACGAAGAACTGTGAACCGTTCGTGTCCGGACCGGCGTTGGCCATCGCCAGCAGGCCGCGCCCATAGAGGCGGCGCGCGCCGGTGGGATCGGTCGGTGCCGGCGGCAGGTCCACCGGCAGCTCGTCCTTGTACTTGTACCCGGGCCCGCCCTCACCGGTACCGGTCGGGTCGCCGCACTGCAGGACCTTCAGCGTCGGGTACGCCGTCAGACGGTGGCACACCGTACGGTCGTAGAACCCATGCCGTGCCAGGTGCAGGAAACTCTGGACCGTGCACGGCGCCTTGGCCCGGTCCAAGCGCAGCGGGAGCGGGCCCTGGCTGGTCGGAACAGCCATATCAACCGTGCCACGACTGGGGGTGCGCCGCGGGTCAGGCGGCAGCGGAACAGAGCGCGCCGGCGGCTCGTCCGGGGTCTGTGTGTACTGGCAAGGGCCGTGCGTCGTGCGCGGCGGAGCACCGTCGGAAGCGGTGGCGACACTCCCCCCGGATACGACTAACGCCACGGCCGCGAATGCGCTGATCAGTGCCCGTTTCATCTCGCACGCCCTCCCGTTGATCGCCAAGTCCTGGAGCGGTCGCAGTCTAGGGCGTGGGTTTGGTCCGCGGGAATAGTCAACGGCAGGAGGCTGGGCCGGCCGGCCCCGAGGTCCTCGCCCTCCAGCTGAAGTCCCCTGCTCGACGGAGGCGCTGGCGCTGTAGGCGTCGCCGGCACCACAGGCTCCAGAGACGGCCCGTACGCGGCTCCGCCAGCCGCTTCCATACCGTCCCCGAACCGTCACACCGGCAGCCTCCGCCATCACCCGCACATGCAGCGACGACACCGGCCCCGACCCCGGCCCCCGGTCCACCGCCAACAACCGACGGACCACCACACCCCGCGCCAACCGGCCGCCCTCACCCATACCCACCAGCACAGCCCGGCCTTGACCGGCCGCACACAGGAACGGGCAAACCCATGACAGCCACTGCGAATGAAGACATCGCAGTGCACCGGACCACCCTGTCCTGAGCCGACAACATGGAATGATCACGAGATGACCGCAACGAGCAGTGCGGACGGCCGCTCCCAGACCGAGCTGGTCGTCAACGAGATCGCCCAGGAGCTCCGAACCCTGGACGACGGGGTGGCCTGGTTCTCCGGTCTCTCCCCGGCGAGTCGACGGGAAGTACTGCAACAGGTCGGCGACTACGCGATGCAGGCGCACATCACGGCCGCAGACGGCCGCGCGGGCGTGGCGCGGTCCGGGGTGAAACCCACCGCCAACCCCTCAGTGATGATCTGCATGGACCCACCCCGCTACGGGTTCTCAGGTCTCCCCGCCGACGAACACGTGACAGCGTTCCGTGTCCTCGTCTCGGTGTTCGCCGTCGCCGATACCCGCCGCAGACAGACCTACTGCAAGAACGCCTGCGGACACCCCTGGCACCACCTGCCCACAACACCAGCGGAAGCCGAGCAGGCGTAGCAACGGCCGCCCTCAGCTCTAGCCCGTAGGACCGCAGGGAACAGTCACCAACCGCCGTACCCCAGCACGGTCACCCGCTGACAACCAACCGCTGCCACCACACCACCCATTCACAGCCACCGACCGGGCCCCCAGCGCCGCCCGCAGCTGCTCCGCGTCGGCGGCCTCGACCACGGCCCCGCGTCCGCCGCCGGTACCAGGGACGGCGGACTGCAGGCACTACAAGCGTCCGGTCGCCGATCACCTCCCAGTCCAGAAGGTGTTCGGGGCCGGCCCAGCCACAGGAGCACATTGCGCGCAGGACGGCCGCGCGCGGCACGTGGGGAAGTGGCCGTCATCGGCACGCACTCCACTGCGTCACCGCTTGCCCGCCCGAAGCGGAGGCGGTGTCGAAGTACACCGGGCCCGGGATGGTGCCGTCGGCCAGGAGCACTTCTCTGCACCAACAAGGGCGCTGCTGTGCGGAGGAGGTTAGTCCTGTGTGAGCCTGAGCCGTCCCAGGGAGCGCTCGTCTGCAAGCCACTCGTCGGCCTCATGATCGGCAATGAGCGCTGCCAGTCCAGCCCGCAGCTCAGATTCGAGGTGGCTGCAAGCGTCTGTGAACGTCCTCAGGTCATCGGTGCTGCCCAGAAGGGTCAAGAGCTGGAGGACTTGGCCGCTGTGGTCACGTGGGATGTTCAAGAGGTCGGCGGCAGCCGTGATCGTGCCACTGATCAGGTGCTGGCCGGGGAATTGCTCCAGGGCACCGTAGATGGCTTCGTGGGCGCCGTATCCTTGCTCCACTTGGAGCGACGCGATCAAGGCGTGAACGGCTGCGGGACCCTCGGTGCCGTCGACCATGTCCGCAAGGGCGACGTAGCGGTCGTAGCGGTAGCCGGCCTCTTCGTCGGAGACGGAGGTGTCACCGTCCTGGACTAGCACGCCCGTCCAGAGCAGCTCTCGCCGCCAAGCATCGAAGTCACCGAATGGCATGAGTGCTCCCTCTCGCGACGGCCCGCTGGACTGATGGCGGCGGGTTCGACCTCGGACATTACCGAGCGCTCGCGGTCGCGGCCCGCCCGATGACATGCATTGAGCAGGTCGCCATGCTGGCGACGTTCGGTTCGGTGTGGGCGGTGCTCGCGGTCGGACATAACCTCGCGGACCACGTGATCGGACAGACCGACCACCAGGCCGAGGGCAAGGCGGCGCCGACGGCGGCCGAGGTCGCCGACGGCGTGAGACCGAGAAGGGGCTGGGGCTCCCTGTCTGGGACACGTGCTTTCTGTCTGGTTAATGGCGGGTCGAGCCAGCGGTCAGCGAGTGTCGTCCCTGATCAGAACCACTGCGACCGGTCGGACCGCTTCGCGACAGCTGTCGCAGACGGTGCTGGCGCCGACGTACAGTGGCGCCAGGCTCCGCTAATGGGCCTTCGGGGGGACGGGTAATCGCCATGGGCATGAACAAGGCTGCCAGGACCGAGTGGTGGAAGAATCTGCCTACCGGGATCCGCGACGAGATCGACGGATACATCCTCCAGGATTCCCTGCTCATGGCGGTGAAGGTCATCACCGACGTTGGCCTCGTTCCCCATGGCATAGAGGTCGGTACCGCTCAGCTGATCGCCAACGATCGCCATCTCCACTACGGCGACCAGATTGCCCGCGAGCCGGAGAGCCCCCTCGACCTGGAGTCGCTGGCCTATCGGGCGGCTGGATGCGGGGGCCGCATCGTGGCGATCGAGGCGATCTGGGACGGTGACACCGTCCACGACTGGTTTGTGCAGCTGCTGGCCATCACTGCCGACCCGGCGGGAGAGGCTCAGATGGCCACCATCCATTGGTCGACAGCTCAGCAGTGCCTCAGCGAGCAAGAGGATCGCCACCCGCGCCACCCCGTAGCGGTAGCTGCCGAACGGGCTGGTCGTGCCCTTGCTGAGCACCTCTCAGTTCCGTTCCACTTTCGCCAGCCCGGACAGGCCAGATGATGAGGCCCCACGCTGGCAGCCCTGAGCGACAATGAGGGGCGCTGTCATCCTGCCCCCTGCCCGCCTGTATGGGGTGCGTCGGGACGGCGACTCGGGTGCCTCGGTCGCGTCTTCTGTCGGGCTTCTCGAAGGACGAGCGGTAGGCGCCCTTACGTATGTCGTGGTCAGCGCCTCTGCTCTGGGCCGCTGCGATGCACGACACGTGATGCGGAGGGCGGCAGCTTGATGTGGCGCCGTAGGCGCGGCCCACCGGCCCTACCCCAAAAAAATCCGGTGGGTCCTTCGCCGTAGGTGAGGCACAATTCCCGGGGAAACGGGGCGAGGGGGAGCTTGTTTGGACGTGTTTGCGTGTGCCGGGTGCGGCACGGAGCTGACGGCGCGGGTGTCCCGAGTAGCCCTCCCGGTCCATACCCATCACGGGGGATGGGAGGAACTTCATCCTCCGCTGATGGAGCCCGCGACGTACGCCGTCGACCCCCGGCCCACTGGACCGCCGTGGCGGTTGTGGGAGGAGGTCGGAGAGGACGCGGCTGCCCGGCAGGGCGTGTACGCGCCGGTGTTCTCCATTTCCTTCGGCGCGCGCAACAGGATCGTCATCGCCCCCGGCGACTCCCGGTCCATGGCCCTGATACCCGAGAGGTGCGAGGGCTACTGCCAGGGTGTGGACGGCCGGGCCGGCCCCAACCTGGCTTGCGAGGGGTGCGGGCGGGCCGTGGCGACCCGCATGGACGACTGCGGACTGTGGCAGACGGTATGGCTGGAGCCCGGCGCGGTCGTACGCCGCCCCTCGGGGCTCCCCGCCGGTCCGCCTCCCGACTGGGACGAGCTGGAGCGCGCCGAGCACCGCGTCCCACCCGTCGAACCCGACGGGTCGTGGAGCCGTCGCTGGGAGGCGGCGGTCGGGGTCGCGCTGGCTCACCTCGTGGCGGCGACTGAGGACCGCCCCGTGACCCTTCCCGCCGGCCCCGTCACCGAACTGCTCGGCCACGCCGTCGGCCGGTACCTGCCGGCCGGGCCCGATGCCCGTACCGTGGGGCTGGCCGGCCCGGGACTCCGCACGCCCCGGCCCCGTCCCGACGTCCTCCTCGTCCCCTGCCACCCCCTCACGGGCACACCCTGGCGCCCACCGGGCGAGGACGCGGCCGTGGTGCCGCTGGACAGCGGGGTCTGGGCGTACCTCGCCCACCCGGGCGAAACCTCACCGATGCCCGCTACGGGGGTGCTTCCGGACGGCGTGCTGCGCGACGACTATCCCCTGCCGCCGCGCCCCTGGCGCCCGCTGACGCCCCACCACCGCGCCTTCGAGTACACCCTGGTCGGGCTGCCCGCCATACGCGCCCCCCGGCTGCGCAGATACCACGACGCGTACCGATCATGAACGTTCGACTGGGCGTCTACGGCGCCGCGATCGCAGCGGTCCGCTCATTTTGCTTCCCCCTCCTACGCAAAGTATCGGTCGAGCTCGTTGTCAGTCGATGGCCTGGTAGAGCGTGGTCCAGAAGTCGTTCATGGCACGCGGCGAATCCGGGGTGGACAGTCCGACCTGGGTGAGCAGGACTCCGGTGAGCTGGTTGGTCCTGTCTGCGTAGGCGGTGGTGCCGGTACCGCCGAACCAGCCGAACTGGCCGATGGGCGCGTAGTCGCCGCGATAGGTACGCACCGCCATCCCGAAGCCCCAGCCGCCGTTCGACCCCTGGCCGGACGACAGGTGGGCGACGTTGCCGAACATGGCCTCCCGGGCGGCTAGTTGCTCGGGCGAGAGACGGTTGGTGGTCATCAGCTCGACGGCGGCCCGGGACAAGATCCGTTCACGCCCGTGCATCCCGTGGTTCAGCAGCATCTGGAAGTAGGCGTGGTAGTCGTCGGCGGTGGAGACCAGCCCGCCGCCGGCACCCTGGAACGCGGGGGGCACGCTGGACCTTCCCCCTGCCGCCTCGTCCCACACGAGGAACTCGCCGGTCTGCGGGTCGGGCCCGTACAGCGGCGGCAGTCGGTCGATCTTGTCGGCGGGCACGTGGAAGGCGGTGTCCTTCATCCCCAGCGGATCGAGGATGCGTGTCCGCAGGAACGTCTCCAACGACTGTCCCGTGACCCTGGAGACGAGCACACCGACCACCTCGTTGCTGAGGTCGTACTGCCACCGCACTCCGGGCTGGTACTGCAGCGGCAGTTCGCCGAGGCGGCGCATCCACTCGTCCGGCTCCGGGGCCGGCCCGGATGCCACGCTGTAGTCGAGACGCTCGAAGGTCGCGGCCCTGATCGGGGAAGCCATCGACTCGAAGTCCACCCCGAGCCCGAACGTGGAGGTCAGCAGGTCCCGTACGGTGATCGGCCGGTGTGCCGGCACGGTGTCGTCCAGGGGTCCGTCGGGCCGCTTCAGCACCTGCCGGTCGGCGAGTTCGGGCAGCCACTGGTCGACGGGGTCGTCCAGCCGCAGCCGACACTCGTCGAGCAGGATCATCGCCGCCGCCGTCGTGACCGGCTTGGACGTGGACGCCATCCGGAAGATCGTGTCCCGGCGCATCGGTGCGCCACCGTCATGACGCATCGTCCCGATCGCTTCGACGTGCGTCCGGCCGCCGCGGCTGACGAGGGCGACAAGGCCGGGAATCTTCTTGGACTCGACGTGCTGTGCCAGCACCTCGCGCAGCCGGCGCAGCCCTGCGTCGGAGAAGCCGCTGTTGCTTGTTCCCATGATGAATCTCCTGTTCACGGTGTGGTTCTCACGGCGGCCCTGGTGGCTGCCTGGCCCTTCGAACGGCCATGTGCAGAGCCTGCAGCCTTGACCCAAGGTCAAGGTCAACCCCCTTTACCGATCAAGGGGTGACCGGCACCGATCGCAGGCGTCCCGGTCCCTCTTGGCAGCAGGGGGTGGGCGGGAACTGGTGCGCGCTATCCTCATCCCGGTGATCATCCGGACTTCCCGGCCGTCACCGACGCGGTGCGCGAGACCGCAGCCGCCCACGATCCGGAGGTGCGCCGAGCCGATGACAGACGGGCTCACGATCGGTCAGGCGGCGGCGTTCGCCGGTGTCACGATCAAAACCGTGCGGCACTATCACCGGCTCGGCCTGGTCGCCGAGCCGGAACGCGACGGCTCCGGCTACCGCCGTTATCGATCGGACGAGCTGTACCGGCTGGTCCAGGTCCGGACCCTGGCCGCGGCAGGCGTGCCGCTGGCCGAGATCGGTGACCTGCTCGACGCCGATCCCGCGACGTTCGCCGCCACCCTGGACGACGTCCACCACCAACTCACCGAACGGATCGAAGACCTGATCGCGCGCCGCGACAGGCTGCACCGTCTCGACCACGGTGACCGCGCCCTGCTGCCCGACCGGGCCTGCACGGTCTTGGAGCGGCTCGCCGAACTCGGCTTCGATCCCGACTACGTGGCCGGTCAACGGGAGGCTCTGGTGCTGGCCCGGGCACTGGTCCCGGAGATCTTCGACAGCTTCCTGGCCCGGCTCGAGCACTCCCTGGACGACCCCGAGTCCGTCGAGCTGACCAAGCGCGGTTGGGATGCGAGGGCCTGGGATCCGGACGACCCGCGGATCGAGGAGTTGGCGTCGACGCTGGCCGACAAACTGCTGTCCCAACGGGCGCTGCTGGCGATGCCGACCGGGTTTCAAGACCAGTCCGACGCCGCCTCCCGGTACGCAATGGTCAACCACCACCGGGAAGACCAGTCACCGTCCATCGCCCGGTTGAACACGCTGGTCGAGGCGAACCTGCGCGCGGCCGGCATCACCGTTCCGAGTCAGTGACGGCCGCCCGGCAGACCCGGCACTGCGGCGAGACGCCCGCCTCGTCCAGCCGCGTCCGAACCGGGATCTGCCCGGCGGACGGCCAGTCAGCTCGACGCTCATTGCTGAGGCCGGTCAGGTGTGTCTGGTGTTCTTGCCAGTCACCGTGGCCGTCGAGCAATTCCGCCTTGTGGCCAAGGATGGCGCGACGCTCGGCTCCGGCCAGCGCATCGATGTCTCCCCAGCCCGGGATATACATCCTGCGCCCGGCGGGCTCCTGCTAGCCCCGGAAGACCTGCCGGCGCCCGGACGCCTGGTTCAGACCTACCCGCTCGCTGGCTACGCTGCCGACGTACCCGCCGAGTACGAGTACGTCTACGAGCAAGAGCGAGTTTCGAAGCTTCAGATTGGCGTGGAGGCAGGAGGCGCCAAGCTCGCCATTACTGGTACGAGCAGTATGAGGTCGGCCGTGACACTCACCTACACCCTTGCGGGTGGACGCGATTACCGTCTCTGCCGGCTTGCCGACGCCGACGGTCTCCTGTGGGGGTGAGTGGGCATCCCGGCCGTGGAACCTCCAACGGCGCAGCGGTCCCTGGCTAGCGACAGGCCTGAGGCGGACTACTGAAGTTCGATACCGAGAGTTACCAAACGGAGACCAGTCTCTGGAATACGTGACACTTGGACATGCGACCTCACCAGTCTCAACCCCCTACTCGCCGGCGCGGGCCACAAGCAGCGGCTGGAAGAAGCCCGTCTCCTGTGGCATCCGCCACTGAGGGTCGACAAACCCGGCCTCGGCTGCGAGGCCGACCAGCCGGACCCGGCCAAGTGCCCAGTAGGTCGTCCGGCGGACCTGGACGCGCCATTCTCCGCCTGCCGGGAGGAGTTGGAAGTGCTCCAAGTCGTAGTGCTCCCCATCGTCGTGCCAGTGCCAGAGCTGGAAAGTGACGGTTCGCTCTCCGCCGTCGGCTTCGGCGACCCTCGAGACTTGCGGAGGCGTCGAAGCCGGACGATCGCGCAGCAGGTCGTCGTAGGGCCGTGTGCTGATAAGCAGCTGGCCTCCGGGACGCAGGACTCGGCGCATCTCAGCCAGGGCGGCGTTCACATCCTGCTCTGTCAGCAGGTGAGGCAGCGAGTTGTCGGCGCAGACGACAGTGTCGAACTGGCCATCGGCAAACGGGAGGCGCCGCATGTCGGCGGCGGCCGTGCGCAGGCTCAGGCTCCGGCGGGCGGCCTCCCAGGCAGCGCGGGCGGCGGCGCGGGGGCTGATGTCGGTCCCGGTGACCCTGTGCCCGCGCAGCGCCAGGCCGATGGCCTGCGTGCCGATGCCGCAGGAACAGTCGAGCACCGCCGCGCGATCCTGGCCGATCAGGGGTCCAGGGCGTCCCCCTGCCGACGGATGCTCGCGTCCCAGTCTGAGTAGATCAGGTGGTAGTCGTCGGCCAGTTCGTCATAGAAGTGCGCCACTGATATCTCAGGCATGACCTGAGATTACCGTGCCAGATTCCCTGGAGGTCGCCCTGGTGACACGAACGTCCTCGCTGACGACAGTTCCGTCATTCCCCGTGAACATCTGCGAGCGTGCTGATCACCAACTGCTGTTGAAACTCATCGACGAGCGCTGCTGCTGAACGTGAACGAAGCCAGTGAAGGCGACCCCTCAGCACAAACGGCTGGGCGACGATGCCGAGCACAGCAGGGTCGAAGTCGGCATACACGAGATGTGAGAGTTCCGGACGAGACTCGTAGACCACGTGCTTCTGTGTTGTCGCCGACCAGTACGACCCCGAGAAATGCCTCTGCCCCCTGTACCAGCGGAACGTCCTCCATGGACTGGCCGAACGCAGCAAATCCAACGAAGCAGTCGCCCAGCCTTGGTCCTCAATGACCGCATCGCCATGAAGGCGAACACTGAACGTAATGATGCGATCGGTCATGACACACCCCCTCAGCCAGCCGGTGGCAGGGAGGCCGGACTGTCGAGAGACTGTCCAGAAGGGGGCTGTGTTACTTCGCCTTCACCCAAAAGAGCGAGCAGCTTGGGCCGGGGAGTCTCAGATCCGTGGCCAATCGGCCACGAGGTGGCCAATGGCCGTGAGATTTGGCCACGCCATCTGAGATCCCACACAACGCTGGACTCAGGGGCCCTACACACGGAGGTCCGAGTGCGTCCCATCCGGTCCGGAGCGATCTCTTTCGGCCTGGTCACTTCTCTGAACTCTGGCGCGTGCACGGCTGCGGTCGGTTGCGCATAGGCGGTTGTGCCGCTTTGCGCCTTGCGCCGGCATGGGGTGCGCCGCACACAGGAAGGACGCGGCTCGTCCTGTTGGGTTGGGCTCGCTGTCGGAGAGTGTTGGCAAGATCATCGCCATGAATGGCACACGTACCACCCCGCCGCGGCCGGTCGACATCGCCGCGGTCTTCCCCGCGCTGGCCCCGCTGGCCCGCCCAGCGGTCCGGTTGCACCCGCGTCCCGGCTCTCCCACGGTGCACGACAGCTCGATCGGCGGGCCCCTGCTATGGCCCGCACAGGAACCCTGGCTGTACTGCCGCATCGAGCATGAAGGCCTCCACCCCCTGGTGCCCGTCGCCCAGTTGTACGCGCGGGACATACCCCTGCTGCGGCCGCCCGGGCGGACCGACCTGCTGCAGGTCCTGTGGTGCCCTTCGGAGCACGCGCCGGACTCAAGCATTCCGATCGAGTTGTCCTGGCGGACCGCCGCGGATGTCACCGACGTGCTGGCCGCGCCGCCCGAGCCGTTCGACGCGGACGAGTACCTCTACGTTCCTGAGCCGTGCGTGATCGCGCCGGAGCAGGTCACCGAGTACCCCGATTCCCTGGAACTCCCCGAGGAGTTGAAGCAGCAGATCACGGACCCCGCGCCCTGGCGGGCGGCGGGCATCGTGGTCGACGATGCCGACCCGCAGGAGCTCTATGACAACGCGCTGTCCCACGCCCCCGGCTGGAAGATCGGTGGCTGGGCCCCCTGGGGACTCACCGACCCCGTCCCGCGGTTCTGTGTGGCCTGCGGTACCGCGATGACGCCGCTGCTGACCATCGCCTCGTCCGAATGGCACCGCAACAGCACGAGTTGGATCCCGTACGAGGACCGGGTCCCCGGCGTATCCGACGACAGTTGGTCCAATCCGCCCGAGATCACGGTGCTGGACGCCAATCACCTCCAGCTGTACGCCTGCCCGGCGAGCGGAGGCCACCCGCACACCGACCTGGTCCAGTGAGGAGCTGCGGAAGGCCCGGAACCGGGTAACAGAAGGCCGCACTCCGCAACAACGGCGTCCGTACGGGCTGACGAAGGGATCCGGCCGCTCCCCCGGCCGGATCCGGCGGGGCAGGGCGAGCCTTTCCGACCTTGCCGGTCAAGCCCGCGTCGCCCGGTGCCCTGCATCGCAGGCAGAAGGTCGCCCGATTACTAGTGCTCTGACCGCATACCTCCGCCGGGTTGAGCGGGTGTGGGGCCATTAATGCTGGCGATCTGGCCGAGGCATCCGCCTATGCTCGACTCGTGCAGCCGCTTTCCGACAGCAGCAATCCGTTCATCACGGCGTTCCCAGCCGAGCTTGCAAGCGATGCCGAGGCAGTCCTGGCGGTGATGCCTGATTCTCGGCTCCAGCCGCATGCCTCGTTCTGGGTCGCTGTAGAGGGCCAGCAGGTTTTGATCCCCGGGCGCCTTTACAACGACGAGCCGCCAACCGACGCGGTGGCGTCGCTTTCGTCGCGCCAACGGCAGCTTCTGCACTGCCTGTACTCAAGGCACTGCGACGGGGTGGTCAGGCAGCGTCACCTGGAGAAGGTGGTTGGTTCCACGGACCCATGGGTCGGGTCGTCCCCTTCGTCCTGCAGCTGATTGGCGAGTACGTCTTGGAGATCCTGGTCGTCATCTGCGACGAGCTCCGCGATCGCGCCACGCCCGGCACCTGCGGCCACCTCGCTTATGGGCAGTTCATCGCGGACAACCCTGCCTTCTTCGCGCGCACTCAACGACGCGTCGTGAGCTACTGGAGCTGCTACTACCGGGGCAACTATGCGAGTTTTCGGGGCTACCCGGGGTGCACTCTCCTTGACCTCCTACGGTCCGCTGCCTCCGACAGAGCAGGGCATCCCTGGCCCAACCTCGCTCCCGCCGGCGCCAGGGTGGACGGCTACTGCTAGGACTTGTCCAGCCGATCATGTGACTGCTCCATGCCCGGCTCGTTCCTGGGTGCATGGGGCGGGGTGATCTGAGTGATGCCGAGTGGGAACGGTTGCGGCCGTTCCTGCCGGTCAGTAGCGGGCGTTGTGGCAGGTGGCGGGATCACCGGCAGGTGATCGACGGGGTTCTGCACCGGGTGCGGACCGGCGTTCAGTGGCGTGACCTGCCCGGAACGGTTCGGCCCGTGGAGGGCGGTCTACGAACGGCACCGGCTGTGGTCGGCTGACGGAACCTGGGAACGTCTGCTTCAGCAAGTCCAGGCCGAGGCCGACGCGGCGGGCGAGATCGACTGGAACATCTCTGTCGACTCCACCATCGTGCGGGCCCATCAACATGCAGCTGGCGCCCGCACAGATCCTCCGCCGGCTCCCTCGTCAAAGGGGGCCGAGCAGGCAGAACGCCAGGACGAGACACCTCGGCAGAGCCTGCGCGCCCGCCTGGTGGAGGTGGTGCAGGAAGTGAGGGCCTGGGCCGATCGCGCGGAGGGTTCACGACCAAGCTCCACCTGAGCTCGGACGGCCGCTGCCGCCCGTTGTCCCTGATCGTCACACCAGGGCAGCGGGCGGACTGCACACAGTTCACGGCCGTGTTGGAAAAGATCCGCGTCCCCCGGCCCGGGCTGGGCAGGCCCCGCAAGAAGCCGGACAGTCTTGCCGCGGACAAGGCATACAGCAACGGCCCCTGCTGCGACTACCTGCGACGACGCGGATCCGGCACACGATCCCGGAGAAGAGCGACAGCCAGGCCGCCCGCCTACGCAAAGGCTCACGCGGCGGACGGCCACCCGGCTTCGACGAGGAGCGGTACAAGAAACGCAACACCATCGAACGAGCGATCAACCGGCTCAAACAGCACCGCGCCGTGGCCACTCGCTACGACAAGCGCGGCTACGTCTGTCTCGGATCCGCAATCGCAGCAGCCCTCACCATCTGGCTCCGATCTCGACGGTGTAGTTCGGAGCCAATGGTGCTGCTACCAGTCCGCAGGACGCTGAAATCCGCATGGTGCTGGCGCCCCAGCGTGATCGAACACCTCAACAACGTAGTGCTCGTTCACGATCACGCTGACGCCGTCAGGATGGACTGTGACATCGAAGGGCCAAGATGTCGGATCCCCTTCTGCAGTGACCACAAGTGACTCACCAGGCCGCATCCAGTGATCGGTACCCCAGGGCTCCACGAAGAGGCAGAGCATGTCCTGGTTGTCGTTGCGCACGCCGATCTTCTGCATGTCAGCACGATATCGAACGCATGGAGGAATCCGGCAGCGACGTCTCGCAGAGGAAGATCGCCCGGTCAAGTCCTAAGCGAGCTGCTGAGCCCGGGGAAGACCGAGATCACGTGCAGCACGCCGTGTGGACCCCACGCGACTGCCAAACGCCCCGCGCGGACGCGTGATCCCCACGAGCTCCGCGCGAATGGCTGAAACACCCTCGCCCCGGCCCCACTTGGTGAGCGTGGTTGTTTGGCGAACACCTAACCGAGTAGGCGTACATCCGTGCGTCGCCTTTTTCGTCGCGGTCCAGTCACCCCTGGTCCGTTCGCGGTTACACCGCGTACGGATCGTCCGCCGACGACGCCGTCGCACCACGCGGCGTCCCCCTCGACCCGAGGAGCACCATGACCCCGATCCTCTTCGTCTATGCCAAGGGCGGCCCTCCTCTGGAGTACGCGGTCCCGCGCATCGTCGCCCATGCCGAGGTGCACGTCCTGGCGCTCGCGCCGTTGCCCCGAACCACCGAGTTGGTGTGGTTGCCAGGGTGCGCGTCGGTCACCACGGCCCTGCCGGGCGAGGGGGTGGAACTGGTCGATCTCATCTGTTCCCACGCTCGCCGCGTCGGCGCCGAGGCGGTGCTGACCCTGTCGGAGTACGCGGTGGTGGCCGTCGCCCACGCGAGCCTGCGGCTGGGTCTGCGCGGTGCCGGCGAGCGGGTTGCGGGGGCGCGGGACAAGCGTCTGATGCGCCGGATCTGGCGTGCCGCCGGGGTGCCCGTACCGGGGTTCGCGGAGATCCACGCTCCGGAGGACATCACGGCCGCCTTCGAAACCCTCAGGCCGCCGCTCCTCCTGAAGGCCGCCTGGAGCGCGGGTTCCACGGCCCACCTCAGCGTGTGGAACGAGCAGCAGGCCGAGGCGGCCTGGAAGACCGGACGTTCCGTCATGGAAGCCTCCTCCGCGCAGGGTTACGCGGAACTGCACGCCGCGGACCAGGGCGTCAGCGATTTCCTGCTGGAGGAGATCGTGACCGGAGAGGCGTCCTACTGGTTCGACGGGGACGGGTGGGGCGACTACGTCAGCGTGGAGGGGATCGTCGCCGACGGCCACTACCACCCGCTGTGCATCACCGGGCGGATGCCCACCATCGCGCCCTTCACCGAGCGGGCGAGCCTGGCTCCGGCCGCCCTCCCGAACGCGTTGCAGCACCGGATCGAGGAGGTGTCGCGCGCCGCCGTCGACGCGCTCGGCCTCGACACCTGCGCCACCCACACCGAGATCAAACTCGGCGCGGACGGGGCCCTGTGGTTGATCGAGGCCGCGGCCCGTTTCGGTGGGGTGATGACCACCCGGCAGGTGGAGACCGTCTTCGGGCTCGACATGATCGGCATGCTGGTGCGCCAGTTGCTCGGCCGGGAGGTCGCCTACCCGGAGCGGATGCTGACCGAGGGCAAGGGCGCCGCCGGATCCCTCGTCGTCCTCGCCGTCGACCCCCAGGGCCGGCCCTGGACCGAGCACCCGGCCTGGGACTTCGATGCGGTCGACTGGCCCGCCCTGGTCGCGCCGGGAACCCGTGTGGAGCTGGTGCGCGAGCACAGTCTCGCGCCGGGCAGCCCGGTCCCGCCGTACGAGGAGGCGGGAGGGGCCAATTCCATGGCCGCGCTGTGTTTCCTCACCGCCGAGTCCGGGCCGGCGCTGCTGGCCGACTGCGGCCGCATCCTCGCGGCACTGCCGAACGCCCTGACCGCGCCGCCCGTCGCTCCCAAGGCTGCCGCCGCCCCCGCCGCCCCCACCACGCCGTCCGCCCTGTCCGCCGACCGGTCGACGCCCGGGAGCATCGCATGACGAACGCCGGAACCCTCGCTGCCGGCCCGTCCCCCCGGGGCGCCGCCGTGGACACCCTGCTCACGCTCCCCCTGTTCGAGCAGCTGGCCGGGGTGCTGGGCGGGCATCCGTACGTGAAGGTCGTCGTGGACCGCGACCAGGGCCTCTGGCACGTCCTCGACAGCGCCGTGCACTCCTTCCACGTCAACTACATAGCCACCGAGATCCAGGGGCTGACCCTCGAGCAGCTCGACGCCGAACTCGACCGCTTCAACCATGACGTCTACCAGAACCCCGCGCGGCGCTTCCTCCTCGGTGTCCTGTCGCTGCACTCCCTGGGCGGTCCGGAGCGGGACGAGCCGTTCATGGTCCTGGAGACCACCGAGGCCGACACCATGGGCGCGGATCTGTTGATCGAGTTCCACGCCTTCGTACGGGCCCACCTCGATCCCGGGCTGGAGCTGCTGGTCAAGCCGGCCAATCACGGGCAGGAGAACGCCCTCGCGGCGGTGCCGGAGACCGTGGTGCCCCGTGCACGGGGTCACGCGCTCCTGGCGACCGCGCCCTTCGTGCCGTTGACGCTCGCCTCGGCCACCGGCCGGCTCCGCGCCTTCGCCTCGGGCGAGGAGTACCTGGCCGCCCGCGGGGACCTGACCTGGTACGACATCGTCGCCATGCCGGTGGTCCCCGACGACATCCCGCGGCTCGCCGGTCTGATCAACGCCCGGCCCACCACCCCGCTGTCGCACACCAACATGCTGGCCGCCGGTTGGGGCATCCCCAACTCCATCGTCCGCGGAGTCCTCGACACGATCGCCGACGAGAAGCTGGACGGTGCCTGGGTCCGTTACGAGGTCACCGCCGACGCGTTCGTCATCCAGCGCGCCGAGGAGCCGTCCGACCTCGCCGAACCGACGTGGCACACGCAGCGGGTCCGCCTCGACGCGCCGCACGTGACGGACGTTCCGCTCGTGCCGCTGTCCGCGTTACGCGCCCGCGACCGGAACCGCTACGGCACCAAGGCGGCCAACCTCGGGGAACTGCACCACGTACTGCGCCACGGCTCGGGCCGACTGACCGGCTACTACTCCGTGCCCCGCCCGCCCCGGGCCGACCTGCTCGGCCACCTGGCCGCCCGGCTGGGGGTGCCCGAGGACGGCGATCTCGCCCAGTACGCGGGCGAGTTCCTGACCCGGCACGTCCAGGCGCCGGCGGGCATCGCCGTCCCCTTCTCCGTCCAACAGCGCTTCCTGGACTCCTCGCCGGCCGTTCAACAGAGCATCGGCAAGCTGAAGATGGCCCTGGAGCTGAACGCCATGGACGCCGTGGACACGGTCTGCCTCCAATTGCAGCACTTGGTGCGCACCCTTCCGGTGCCCGAGGACCTGGTGCGCGCCCTGGACACGCAGCTGGTCGAGCACTTGGCGGGCACGGGCCGCTTCGCCGTGCGGTCCTCCTCGAACGCCGAGGACCTGCCGGGCTTCTCCGCGGCCGGGATCTACGAGTCCCACACCAAGGTCACCGATCTGCCGGGGCTGCTGGACGCCATCCGCCAGGTATGGGCCTCGTTGCTCTCCCCGCGCAGCGTGCGGCTGCGCCATCAGGCCGGCATCTCCCTGGACGACACCTACATGGGGGTGATCGTCCAGCGCTACGAGCAGTCCCCGCTCGGAGGCGTCATGGTCACCTGCAATCCGACCAACCGGGCCGACTTCCGCAACGTGTACCTCAATTGCGCGCACGGGTCCACGGCCGATGTCGTCGACGGCCGGACGATGCCCCTGCAGTACCTGTACAACACGGTCGAGGGCGGCGGCCGCACGATCTCGCTGGGCGCGGCCACCGAGGACCTGGCCCAGGAGACGAGGGCCCACCTGGGCCGGCTGGCCTTGGCGGGCCGCCTGCTCCAGTCCCATTTCGCCACGGACTACACCTTCGCGGGGCCGCTCGACATCGAGTGGCTGCTCGGGCCGGGAGGCGTGCCCCACATCCTCCAGCTGCGCCCGTACAGCGCCTGACCCGCCCGTACTTCCCCGCGTCCCGTCCACCCGAAGGTCACGCCGATGCCCATGCCCGTGTCCCTGCGTGCGCGCGTGAAGCGCCGCGTCCGTCCACCCGCCGCGGTGCTCCGCGTGATCCGACTGAACAACGGGTTCCAGCTGTTGTTCAACCTGCTGTGGTGGATGCCGGTCTTCTACCAGTACCAGAAGCAGGCGGGCCTGTCGGACAGCCAGATCTTCGGCATCCAGAGCGTCTACTACGTGGCGTTCTGCCTGCTGGAGATCCCCACCGGCTTCCTCGCCGACCGCATCGGACAGCGCCGCTGCATGCAGCTCGGGGCAGCCGCGATGGTCGCGGCGAACCTCCTCCCGGTCGCCTCGCCGTCCTTCGCGGGCTTCATGGCGCACTTCTTGGCCATCGCCGCCGCCCGCTCGCTGGTGTCGGGGGCCTCCAGCGCCTACCTGTACGAGTACCTGCACGAGCACGGTGCGGACGCACACTACGTACAGGCCGAGGGCACCGCCCGAGCGCTCGGCCTCTGGGCGAAGATCGCCTGCTGGCCCCTGGTCGGCGTCCTGATGCACGTCCGGCACGAGGCCCCTTATGTGCTGACCGCTCTCTCCGCGCTCGGTTCGCTGGCCTGCGCCGCGGCCCTCCCGGCGATCGCGGCGCCCCGCGGGGGCGCTCACCCGCCCGCGGACCGCGTCGGGCTCCTCGACTCGGCCCGCCATGCCGCGAAAGTGCTCGGAACGTCACGATCCCTCGGGCCTTTGATGGTGCAGGGCGTAGCCGTGTTCACGCTCGCCCGCATCTGCCAGGTCAACCTCTTCCAACCGCTGCTCCTCGAAAAGGACCTCCCCGTCGCCGACCACGGTGCGGTGCTGTCGGCGATGACGGTCGCCGAGGCCGTTGGTTCGGCCAGAACCGGCTGGTTGCGCAGCCGACTGTCCGACATCACCGTGGTGACCGTCCTCAGCGTGGTCATGGCGCTCACGCTCGCGGCCACCACGCTGTCGGGGGGTCTGGGCACGATCCTGTGGCTGTGCGTGTTCGCCGCCGCGGCGGGCCTCGCGTACCCGGTGCAACGCAACCTGATCAACGCGGCCATCCCGCCGACCCCCTACCGGGCGACCCTGCTGTCGGTGGAGTCCATCGTCGACCGCGGCGTGTGCGCGCTGGTGGCGCTGGCCGTCGGGGCCTACCTGGAGGCGGACCGCCTCGACGCGCTCCTCGTGCACGCCGCGGCGGGCACCTGTCTTCTGCTGCTCGTCGTGGGCGTCGTCCTGGGGCGGCTGCGCCGGGACGGGGTACGTCCGGCCGCCCGTCAGCCCTGATACGGCGGGACAGCCATTCAGGAGCCCCCCCCCGGTTACCTTCTTCGTGGCTCCGCAATGGGGCCTCCGGCCTCCGGGACGGCATGACTTCCCCCCTGTAGTTCGCATGATCTGGGGGGTGGTGTCACCGCTCCCCGAGGCACTGGTTGACCGCTGATGAGGGGCATGACCACCGACTCCTTCGGGAGGCAGGGAGGTTCTTCGTCATGTGGATGCCGGCTCTGGTGCCGCAGGTGAGGCCGGGTACGTACGACCGGAGAGTGCACGTGATCGACACCAGTGACATCGGCGCCTTCCTCGGCCTGGACGTCGGCAAGGGCGAACACACGCCATCACGCTGACACCGGCGGGCAAGAAGGTCTTCGACAAGCGGCTGCCCAACAGCGAACCCAAGCTCCGCGAGGTGTTCGCCAAACTGATCGCGAAGCACGGCACCGTGCTCGTGGTCGTCGACCAGCCCGCCTCGATTGGCGCCCTGCCACTGGCTGTGGCCCGTGACGCGGGCTGCCAGGTCGCCTATCTGCCCGGGCTGACGATGCGGCGGATCGCCGACCTCTACCCCGGTGAGGCCAAGACCGACGCCCGCGATGCGTTCATCATCGCGGACGCCGCCCGCGCGATGCCGCACACACCCTGCGGTCCATCGAACCCACCGATGAGACGGTCGCCGAGCTTCAGATGATCGTCGGCTTCGATGACGACCTCGCGGGCGAAGGCACCCGGGTCGCCAACCGGCTCCGCGGGTTGCCGACCCAGATCCACCCGCACCTGGAGCGAGTTGTCGGTCCACGGATCCAGCACCCGGCTATCCTGACGCTGCTAGAGTGGTTCGG
Organism: Streptomyces sp. NPDC059989; assembly: GCF_042736975.1. Classification (NCBI taxonomy): domain Bacteria; kingdom Bacillati; phylum Actinomycetota; class Actinomycetes; order Kitasatosporales; family Streptomycetaceae; genus Streptomyces; species Streptomyces sp. NPDC059989. The sequence continues at coordinate 27,735 of NZ_JBHWUO010000051.1, read as the reverse complement.
ATCTCCGGCCCAGATCCGCAAGGCCCCCGACCCCGTCCCCAGGTACCCGGCCCGATCGACTGGGAGCTGCACGCGGTCCTGTACACCCTGGGCACCGTGCACACCCTGCTCCTGGAGCGGAAGACCGGCGGGACCGCGGGCGGGCCATCGGCGGCGGAGCTGGCACATCAGCTCACGGGGGACTTCCTGCCCCACCGGGCCCGGCCGGGCACCCTGCGAGGAGTCTTCGGCGCGCTGAACCCCGTCCACAACCTGATCCATGCCACGGACAACCCCGAAAACCTCGACCGGGACGCGCGGGGCCCTCTTCGGCCGACCCCTGGCCGGGCTTCTGGGGCCAGGCGGTGCCACACCGTACGGGATCGCTCAAACCCCGCAGCTCCTACGTCCATTCAAGATGTGGAGCACCGTGTCTGGAGTCCTGTCGGCCTGGCTGGGACGGAGACGGTACGGCCAATCGACTGGTCTGCGGACTCCCACGGGCCGTCCGGGCCGGCGGTCGGCGCCGCCCTGATGGCCTGCATGCGCGCCGCACAGCGAGCCGGGAACGCGGCAGGCGCGCTGCTGACCGGAGTGCAGGACGGGAGCACCTCCTCCCCCACTTCACCAGCCGGGTCCCCAACACCGGCCCCTGGCCGGGCTACCTCACCTACACACTGCGCCACCTGACCCTGTGCGCCGACACCCCATAGCCGAGACCGACCCGCAGATGGCGGTAACACGACGGAGGTGACGGACGTCTGACAGGACAGCACCGGACTGGGGGGGACACCCCGCGACGGCCTGAGGCATCGTGGCCCGCAGCAGATCCGCCTACCGGCCCGTGCCCTCCTGTGCTTCGCCGTGCTGGCCTCGATGTCGATCCGCCTCAGTCAGCTGATGAAGGATTCGGGGCCGAAGCGGCCCCACGCCACGAAGGCGGCCAGGGCGGCATAGACCAGGTCCACCATCACGAGCTTGGACTCGTAACGACGGATCCGGATGATCGCCGCGCCCAGCATGAGCAGCACCAGGCCCAGGGCGGCCGACGGCACCAGAACCGGCGCAACGTCGAGTACGGCGGGCAGGACCAATCCCACCGCGGCCAGGACCTCCAGGGTGCCGATGGCCTTGACACCGCCGGCGCTGAACTCTTCAACCCACCTCCCGCTGGACCCGCCGGCGGCTATCTTCTCCTTCGGCGTGATCACCTTGAAGGCGCCGCCGACCAGATAGGCGGCGGCGAGCAGTCCGGTAACGATCCACAGGGCTAGGTTCATCGGATTTGCCTTGTAAGTTGGAGGGGTGGCGGTCGTCAGTGCCGGCCGGGCTCGTAGCTGCCGGCAGGCTGCTGGACGGTGACGTTCAAGCGGTTGAAGGCGTTGATGACGGCTATCTGGGTCACCAGGGCGGCGAGCTGGTCTTCGTCGTAGTGCTTGGCGGCGTTCGCCCAGACCTCGTCGGGGACGCCACCGGCGGCGTCGGCGATGCGGGTGGCCTGTTCTGCCAGGTCCAGGGCGGCGCGTTCGGCGTCGGTGAAGACGGTGGCCTCGCGCCAGGCCGCGACCAGATGGAGGCGCACCGCGGTCTCACCGGCGGCTGCGGCGTCCTTGGTGTGCATGTCGATGCATCCGGCGCAGCCGTTGATCTGGCTGGCGCGGAGCATCACCAGTTCGCGGGTCGCGGTCGGCAGTGTCGAGTCCCCGAGGGCGTTGGCCGCCGCGATGATGTGCTTCCACGCCTTGGCTGCGACCGGGCTGGTGAAGACGTTCAGACGGGCATTCATCGTGGATTCCTTCGTTGTTGTCCGCTGGTGCCCTTAAGACACGGGACCCGGGCGGGTTGTGACGGCGGCAAATATGGCGTGTGTCACAGGTGCAGGTGCGCGAGGTCGACGCCGGCGGCCATCGCGTGCGCGCCCGCGTCGTTGAGGTGGAGGTGATCGCCGCTGTCGAGGTCGGCGCGGATGGAGTCCGGGGCGCCGGGGTCCTGGACGGCCGCGGCGATGTCGGCGACGGCGTCGAAGACGGTGGAGGTGCGGATCCACTCGTTGACCTCGCGCCGGACGGCGCGGCCTTCGGGGGTGTCGATGCCGGGGTAGATGGTGCCGGCGTACGGGCCCATCGTCATGCCGATGGTGGCCAGTCCTGCCGAACGTGCGCGGTCGGCAAGTTCGGTGAAGCCCGCGATCAGGTCCTCGGCGGTGGCCGGGGGCTCACCGGTCATGCCGGGCAGGCCCACGTCGTTGAGGCCGAAGTGGAAGAGCACGTGGGTGACGCCGGGCACCTGGAGGACGTCGCGGTCGAAGCGGGCCAGGCCGCGCAGGCCGATCGCGTCGGTCAGCAGGCGATTGCCGCCGATGCCCTGGTTGACCACCCAGCCGCGGTCGAGCCGTCGGTTCAGCTGGTTGGGGAAGCGCTGGTTGGTGCCGGTGGAGGTGCCGACGCCCTCGAACCAGGAGTCGCCGAACGCGACGGCGATCGCGGTGTTCTCGGGGGCGAGGACGTCGACGCCGGTGACGTAGTAGCGGCCGTCGATCTCCTCGGCGCCCGTGAAGTCGGCCGAGACCGCGTTGCCGGGCAGCACGTAGGCGTTCTGCGACGGAGTGTGGGAGTACGTCGCAAGGCCCGTGTCCCCGGGCAGACGGAGAGTCAGCGCCAGGTCCGTCCCGGCCGGCACCGCGAGGGCGACCGGGTCGCTGTGGAGCCGCTCGCCGACGGGGATGACCACCTCGGTCGCGCCGCCGAAGCGCAGCGCGGTGTCGGTGGCGGGATCGACGACGCTGCCGCTGGTACGGACGGCAAGCCGTGCCGCCTCGATGACCAAGGGCTCCTTGCCGTACTCGTTGCTGAGGAGGACGCGCAGCGCCTCGCCGCCGCCGTCGAGGTGGAGGATCTGGCGCAGCGTCTGGTCGTTAAAGCCGCGGGAGGGCTTGATCTGGATGGACTCGTGGGGGCTGAGGACGGCGGAGCGGAAGCCTGCGACCCATGCGGTCGTCGTCATGAGGGTGAACTCCTTGTCGTGGTACGGGGTTGCGCGGTCGGTCGGCGTCAGGCGACCGACCCTCCATTTACTTGCTGCGGGGAATATCCCCGCGGCAAGTAAATTTCTACCGTGCAGATGTTCCGCACGTCAACTATCCCCGCGGCAAATATGTGTGGCTAGGATGAAGGGCATGGACCCCGACGTCTTCGACGACCCCCGCCTGACCGCCGCCGGCCTGCTCTTCGAGGCCCACGACGGGCTGATCGCGCGGCTGGCGCCGACCTTGGAGAAGGCAGGCCTGTCGTCTCTGGACTTCGGCGCCCTGACGCGGTTGAGCCGTTCCCCCGAGGGCCGGTTGCGGATGACCGACCTGGCCGCCCAGTCGCTGCTGTCGACCAGTGGCGTCACGCGGGTGGTGGACCGCCTCCAGCGCGGCGGCCTGGTGCGCCGCGAGGCAAGCCCCGACGACCGGCGCAGCACCTACGCCGTCCTCACCCCCGAAGGCGCAGACCGGCTGCGCGGGGTGCTGACCGACCACCTCGACGAGATCGAACTCTGGTTCACCGGCCTCTTCACCCCTGAACAACTGCGCAACCTGGTCGCCGGCCTGCGCACGCTCCGCGATGCCGTCCACCCGAACGCCGCGAAGAACACCGACCCACCACCCACCGCCGCAGAGTGACACGGACTACAGCAAGCCCGGCCCGCCGACCCGGTAGCCGCTGGAAGCGGAGCGGGTGCCGGAAAATGCCCCGCTCAACGGCGCGATCGGCGCTGATTCCCGCCACCAGGTCCGGGCGGACGAGCACCACGTCCAGGACGTCCCGGCTCCCCCACGACGCCGCGACTCGCCCCAGACCCGGCCGAGGAAGCCGATGCTGCCCTGCGGTAGCGCCCTGGCAGGTCCTCTCCGGTGTGCCTTCGAGCTGGCTGATGCCGTGGGGCTACCTGTGGCAGCAGCCGTGAGGACCGGCTGGAGGCCTGGGACCTGCCCGGACAGCCCGCTGATGCGCCCAAGGGTGCGATACCCCGTTCTCCATCACCGCTTGCTGTCCGCCGGCTCGGTGCCTTCGCGCCGGTCTCCTTCGTCCGTCTGCGGTCCGGGACGCACTCGAACGGAACTCGTCATGCCCTACAGCCGCGACAAGGCTGGCCTCGCCATGTGCCGGGAGACCCTGAGCATCCCCGCCAACTACCTGCGCCGGATGCGGCAGCCCAACGGCCGGCTCATCCTGGACACCGCAGAGCCGGGGCAGCAGCGTCTTCAGGCGCTGCTGTTCGCCTGCTTCTTCAGCCGCGGTGCCGAGCATCCATTCGACCTGGCAGGCAGCCGCACCTTCCCCGACCTGTTGTCCTACCTAGGGCCTGTCTGATGGGTCGGTGACGAACCGAGAGGAGAACTCGTTCCCAGGCATGTGGGACGGGGAGATCTCAGAGGCCGTTGCCATACCGATCATGGAGTCTGCCGATCGAACGGGTGTCTCGATCGGGTGATCGCGGGCACTGCCCGGCATGAGAGCAGGGCCTGGCGGTATACGGGGAAAATCCAGGGGAGCGGACGGCCGCGCGCTGCTACGGTCGGGCGCTATGAGCTGGCTCCCCGAGAACTTCATCCATCCCGTCCTGATACCGCTGCCGGGCAGTGGTCATCACCTGCGGCCGATCCGGGAGACGGACACCCCGCTCGACTATCCGGCTGTGATGGGTTCGCGCGAGCGGCTGTGGACCATCTACGGCCCAGCCTGGGGCTGGCCCGCGGCCACCATGACCTACGAGGCCGACCAGGCCGACCTGTTGCGCCACGAGAAGGAGATCGCCGCACACCAGTCTTTCAACTACGCGCTGTTCGACGCGGCGGAGACCGCTCTGCTCGGCTGTGTCTACATCGACCCACCGGAGAGGGCCGGCGCGGACGGCGAGATCTCCTGGTGGGTCGTGGACGAGCTGGTGGGCAGCAAGGTCGAGCAGGCCCTCGACGAGCTGGTGCCGCTGTGGATTGCCGCCGACTGGCCGTTCGAGCAGCCGCGCTTCCTCGGCCGAGAGATCTCCTGGTCGGACTGGCTCGCCCTGCCGGAGCACCCCGACGCGTAAGTGGCTGTTGTCGTTCCGATCTTGAGGAGTGCTGGTCGAACGGGGTCCCGTTCGGGTGATCACGGTGGGTTCCGGGCATGAGAACAGGGCCTTTTGGTAGCCAGGTCGGCCTGGTCGGCCTCGTAGGTCATGGTGGCCGCGGGCCAGCCCCAGGCTGGGCCGTAGATGGTCCACAGCCGCTCGCGCGAACCCATCACAGCCGGATAGTCGAGCGGGGTGTCCGCCTCGTTCGCAGGATGTTGGCCAGGGCCGCGGCGTCGACGGCGTCCGACTTCTTGCGGGCGACCGAGTGGCGGTCCCGGTAGCGGGCGACTGCCAACGGATTGATCGAGAAGACCGGTCGGCCGGTGGCCCGCAGACACGCGACGAGCAGTCCGCGTGACGTCTCGATCGCCACCGGAATCGGGGTGTCCTCGCTGTCACCGTGCTCGGCCAGCACAGCCATGAGCTGGGCAAACCCTGCGGCATCGTCGCTGATCCGCACCTTTGCGAGCTGCTGCCCACCCGCATCGACCAGTGCGATGTCGTGGTGATCTTCGGCCCAGTCCACGCCGCAGAACACTGTTGTCGGTAACCCGGTGATCTCCATCTGGCCCTCCTTCGTGACGAGTCTCTTCCCAGGTCAGAGCCTGTGCAGGGTGCGCGTGCTCCCTAATGGAAGTGCTCAAGGCACGTCATCCCACCAGCCGTTCGCAACCCCAGCGAGTCGCGCGGCCCTCGGTCCGCGTCAGAGCTGAAGGCTCAAGGCAGAGCTGAGAGGTGATCCGCGCAACCGGCTCGGACTACGAACAGCCAAGCGCCCGAGATCCGCAGGCGGACCGTCGCGCAGGAACAGGATCTCTTCGAGGCTTATGCAGAACGAACCGCACCTGATTCCGAACACTCCTGCCCGGACTGCTGGGCGCGAGCCGGCCTCGTCTTGTCAACAGGGCTCTTAGGCCCGGTCATACTCAAAGGCTCGACTCGCGCCCACGAAGGTCAGCTCCCGCCGGCTTTCGTCTCCCATTAGGCGTACTCGTCCCGCGGATCCGCGCCCACCTGCGCAAACGCCGTATCAAGGCGGTCATCCCGGAGAAGAAGGACCAGGCCGCCAACCGGAAGAAGAAGGGCTCCAGAGGTGGCCGACCCGTCCGCCACGACGCCGATCTCTACAAGGAGCGGAACACCGTCGAGCGCCTGATCAACAAGCTCAAGGCATGGCGAGGCATCGCCACCCGATACGACAAGACTCCCGACAGCTACCTCGCCGGTCTCCACCTGCGCGCCTCGATGATCTGGATCATGGACCTCACCAGGACCGCCCGATGATCACGACTCGATATGCCCCCTGGGTGACGCGCTGAGGTGCCGGACGCCAAGGGCGGGCAGGAGTTGAGTCAACGGTCAACCGGCCGTGGACGCGGGGCCTCACCCGTGGATTGCGCGTCGGTGTCGTCGGTGCCGACCGGGCCGTGGGGAAGCATCCGGTCCAGCCACTTCGGCAGCCACCAGTTGGTCCGGCCGAGGAGTGTCATGGTCGCCGGTACCAGCACCATGCGTACGACCGTGGCGTCGATGAAGATCGCGGTGGCCAGGCCGAGCCCGAACATTTTGGTGGAGGGGTCCTCGGCGACGGCGAAGGACAGGAAGACCGCCACCATGATGAGGGCGGCCGAGGTGATGATCCGGGCGGTGCCCGAGACGCCCTCAACGATCGCCGTGCCGTTGTCGCCGGTGCGCAGGTACTCCTCGCGTACGCGGGAGAGGAGGAACACCTCGTAGTCCATCGACAGGCCGAACAGGATGGCGAAGAGGAACATCGGGATGAACGACACGATCGGAACCGTCGCTTCCAGCCCGATGAGTGCGCCTCCCCAGCCCCACTGGAAGACCGCGACCATGATGCCGTAGGCCGCGCCGATGCTCAGCAGGTTCAGCAGTACCGCCTTGAGCGGTACGAGTATCGAGCGGAAGACCAGCATCAGCAGCAGGAACGACATCGCCAGCACGGCGGCGACGAGCACCGGCAGGCGTTGGCTGGTGCGTTGGCCCACATCGGACAGGCTCGCGGTGGCGCCGCCGACGTGGGCCCTGGCCGGGCCGTGCCCGATCGCCGTGGGCAGCACGCCGGTGCGCAGCCGGGCGATGGTGTCGGCCGTGGCCTTGTCCTGAGGGCTGGTGGTCGGGAACACCACGAGGGTCGCGATGCCGGTGGCCCGATCGATGTGCGTCGGCGCGACGGATGCGATGCCCGGATCCGCCGCAACCGCCCCGACGAGTCGGTCCAGCACTCCCGGATCACCGGCGGGGTTCGCGGCGATGACGAGGGGACCGTTGGTGCCCGGGCCGAACCCCTCGGCGACGAGGTCGTAGGCGCGGCGCTCGGTACGGCTGTGGGGCTGTGAGCCGTCGTCGGGCAGGCCGACGCGCAGGCCGAGCACGGGCAGCGTCGCGGTCAGCAGCAGCCCCGCCGCACCGATCGCGTACAGCACCGGGTGCCGGCTGACGTGCCCGATCCAGCGCCGCCAACCGGCGGCGGGAGCGGCGCCCGCCACCGTGTCCCGCCGCCGTGCGAGTCGGCCCAGCTTCCCGGTCTGCAGAGCCCGGCCGATCCGGCCGGCCCGGGCCAGGCGTGGGCCGGCGGCGCCGAGGAAGGCCGGCAGAAGCGTCACCGACGCGACCACCATGGTCAGAACGACGATCGAGACGGCGAGCCCGCCCACGGTCATGAACGGCACGTTCGCGACCGCCAGGCCGAGGATCGATACGACGACGACGCCGCCGGCGAAGACCACGGGCCTCCCCGCCGTGGCCACCGCTCGCCCCGCCGCCTCGTGGGGATCGAGCCCGCGCGCGAGGTACTCCCGGTGCCTGGCGAGCACGAACAGCGCGTAGTCGATGCCCACTCCGAGCCCGACCATGCTGCCCAGGACAGGGGCGAAGGTCGGGACGTCCGTCACCCCCGCCAGTACCGTCATCGTGGCAACTCCGATGGTCAGCCCGAAGACCGCCATGCCGATCGGCAGCGCGGCGGCGACGAGCGAACCGAACGCCAGGAACAGGATCGCGGCCGCGGCGAGGAGGCCGATCAGCTCGCTCGCGCCGCCGTCGGGGTCGGAGAAGGCGTAGAAGAGGTTCCCGCCCATCTCGATGCGCAGGGGCAGCTCGGCGCGCAGCCGGTCGCCGAGATCGACGAGGGCGTCGAGGTCTTCGGCCGACAGCCGGCTCTGGTCGGGATACTGCACCCGGACGACTGCGATCCGCCCGTCGGCCGAGACGAGGCCGCCGCGCACGGCGGTGTCCCCGCGTGCGTCGAGCGCCCCCGCCGGGTCGCTCGTGCCGAGCACGTGCGGCAGCCGCTTCACCTCGGTCTGCAGCCGCGTGAGAGCGGTGCGCGCGCTGCCGTGGTCAAAGAACGTCGCACCGCCGTCGAGGGGGGTGACGACCACTTGGGCGGTCATCCCCTCCTGGCCGGTGCCGGCCCGCTCGATCAGTTCCGCGGCCCGTTGGGAGTCCAGCCCCGGAGCGGTCATCGAGTCCGCGGTCCGCCCGCCGAAGGCGATCGCGGCGAGGACGGCAAGCGCGGCGGCGATCAGCCATGCCGCGATCACCCGCCAGGGATGGCGGGCGGCGCTTGCGCCCAGGCGCAACAGGGCTTTCGAGAGCATCGGGTCCTCCAACCACCTCGTCGGCCGTCCTTGTACGGCCGCCGATGCCGAGGCTCGTCGCCACGGCGCTCCGCGGCATCGGCCCGCGGGCCGCGGATCCGTCGTCCCCAGGGCGGAGTGACGACCCGTCCTTTCGGCCGATGCGCGGCACGCCGCGGTGCCTAGGCTGAGAACCGTGCTACGAGACGACCTGCGAACCCTGTGGACCGAACCCCGGCCGCCCGACTCGCCCGCCCGGGTGCGGCGGGACTGGGCGCTGCTCGCCGCGGGCCTTGCCGGTGTGGCGCTGGAGGCCACCCTGCGCGAGAACGTCGTGTGGCGGCCGGTGGCGGTGGTGTTCGCCGTATGGCTGTGCCTGCTGCCCCTGTGGCGCCGGACCCGCCCGCTGGCGATGGTGACGCTGGCGTTCGGCTCGGTGATCCTGCTTCAGGTGGCCTCGCTCGTCGCCGCACCGCGCGAGCCCGTCGGCCTGTACACCGGCGCGGTCGTGCTCGTGCTGGTGTACGCGCTGCCCCGGTGGGGATCGGGACGCGAGATCGTGCTGGGCGGCGCGGTGATCCTCGCGGCCGGCGCGCTGTGTTCCGTCACGGACGAGACCCCGGTCGTCGAGAACGTCGTGGGCCTCGTCTTCCTGCTGCTGCCCGGCGTGGTCGGGGCTGCCGTGCGGTTCCGGGTGACCGCTCGCGAGCGACAGTTGGAGCAGGTGCGCTCCCGCGAGCGCGAGCAGCTCGCCCGGGAACTGCACGACACGGTGGCCCACCACGTGTCGGCCATGGTGATCATCGCCCAGGCGGGCCGGGTGCTCGCGGGCACCGACCCGTCCGCCGCCGTCGAGGCGCTGGAGGGGGTCGAGGAGGAAGGGGCGCGCACGCTGGAGGAAATGCGTGCCATGGTCGCCGCGCTGCGCGACCGCGGGGTCGGCGCCGAGCTGGCGCCGCCTGCCGGTGTCGCGGATCTGGAGCGCCTGGTGCGCACCCCGGGTGGTCGCCTCAGGGTCGACCTGGGGCTCGACGGCGAACTGGACGCGCTGCCCCGGGCCGTGGACGCGGCCGTCTACCGGATCGTGCAGGAGTCGGTGACCAACGCGCTGCGCCATGCGGTCGACGCGACCGAGCTCGTCGTTCGGGTCGCCGCGGAACGGAACACGGTACGGGTGAGCGTGCGCGACAACGGCCGGCGCACCGGCCGGGGACGCGACGGATACGGACTTACCGGATTGCGCGAGCGCGCGACGCTGCTCGGCGGCACACTACGAGCCGGCCCGGGTACCGACCGGGGCTGGCATGTCGACGCCGAACTGCCGAGAGCGAGGAGCGAGAGCGGTGTCCATTCGCGTCCTGGTCGCTGACGACCAGACGATCATCCGCAACGGGTTGCGGATCATGCTGAACGCCCAGCCCGGCATCGAGGTGGTCGGCGAGGCCGCCGACGGGCGGGAAGCGGTACGTCTGGCCCGCGAACTACGCCCCGACGTCTGCCTGTTCGACATCCGCATGCCCGTACTCGACGGGCTCGAGGCCACCCGGCTGGTCGCCGGCCCGGGCGTCGCCGACCCGCTGGCCGTGGTCGTCATCACCACGTTCGACCTCGACGAGTACGTCTACGGCTCACTGCGTGCCGGCGCCCGCGGATTCCTCCTCAAGGACACGGGACCGGACCTTCTGGCGCAGGCCGTACGGTCGGCGTCCGACGGTGAGGCGCTCATCGCGCCCAGCGTCACCGTCCGTCTGCTCCAGGCATTCGCGGACCTGCCCGCCGGCCGGCCCGTGGCCCAGCCGGTCTCCCCCGTCACCGCCCGCGAGGAGCAGGTGCTCCTCGCCGTCGCTCGCGGGCTGACCAACACCGAGATCGCCGATGCACTGCACATCAGCCTCAGCACGGTGAAGACGCATCTGGCCAGCCTGATGGCCAAACTCGGCGCCCGCAACCGGGTCGAGATCGCGATGTGGGCCTACGAAACGCGCCGTATCCTCCCCGGAACCTGAGCCGGGTGCTGGGCCATGTCCCATGAGTCCCCGCCCGGACATCAGTGCACCGGTCGGCTCACGTCGGCTCACGTCGGCTCCACGTGCCTCACCCGCCCCAGAGCGTGACGTACCAGGAGGCCGGAACTGGGACGGTGAGACACTCGATACGACAAGACTCCCGACAGCTACCTCGCCGGTCTCCACCTGCACGCCTCGATGATCTGGATCAAGGACCTCACCAGGACCACCCGATGATCACGACTCGATACGCACCCTAGGCACCTCGGTACCGCTCTCCCAAGGGGCTGGTCTATCCGAGGGATTCGAACAACAGCGCCACCCACTGCCTCCCGGTCTCGTGAAAATCTGCTGTTCGTTCCCGGGCTCTGGCTCAAGTTCTGTGGTGACGGCTCGTCGCTGGGTTCATCGCAACCGTGGACGACCGGAACCAGCAGGTCAGAAGGCTGGTCCGGGCTGGGCACGAGCCCGCAGGGCGCAGCTCCACAGAAGTTGTGCCCGGAACCCGAGAGATGACAGCAGCCGTGTGGCGGCTGTCCCTGCAGTTGCATCCACCAGTCGAGGGCTGTGCTCCATCACAGCCCGGTGGCCAGCCAGATGGTCACGGCTGCAGCGGTGATGAGTCCGACGTTGAGTGCGATGCGGCGATCTTCGCCTGACAGGTGGACGGCGATCGCACCTGCCTGGAGGAATACGAAGCCGCCGGCTGCGGCCGGCGCCAGCGGCAGTGCGATTCCCGTCAATGGCGGCAGGATCAGGCCGGTCGCGCCGAGCACTTCGACCGTCCCCAGCACCCTGAGGGCGGGCAACGGCATGCGGTCGACCCAGGACATCATCGGCCGGAGCCGATCGCGGCTGCGGATCACTTTCAGCGTGCCCGCGTAGACGTAGAAGAGGGCGAGCAGTCCCGCGACGATCCAGTAGGCGATGTTCATAGTTCCCGTTCAAGAGTCATCGGTTCACGGCAACCCGTCGACTGCTTCAGTCGAGGTCGGTGGAAGGCTCGGTCGCGTAGCGGCTCATCGCATCGATATTCGCCTGGGGCGTCAACGGCCGGCCGCTGGCGAGCACCTCATGAAGGTCCCGGAAGTACTGCACGTACAGGTCGGGGGTGAATGTGCTGAGGATGACGGCGGGTTGGTCGGTCAGGTTGGCGAAGGTGTGCGGGGTACCGGGCGGAACCATCACGAGCGTGCCCGTGGTGGCGTCGTGGTCCTCGTCCCCGACGGTGAACCGCACGGTCCCGGAGAGGATGTAGAAGCCCTCGTCGTGCTGGGCGTGGCGGTGCTGCGGCGGTCCCTGGGTGTGCGGGGCGAGGACGGACTCGGCGATCGCGAGGCGGTGCCCAGTGTGGCTGCCGTCCTCCAGAACGCGCATGCGCGTGGTGCCCAGCCCGATCGTCTCGCCGTCGCCGGGACCCACTACCGATACGGCGGGGTCGGCCTGCGGCGCGTTGGCCTCAACTTCTTCGGTCATGGTCACAAGTGCACCGCCGGGGACCTGCCGGTGTCCAAGACCCATCCTGCCGCGCCGATACCACATGGGTATCGTGGGAGCGTGGAGCTACGGACCTTGCGCTATTTCGTGGCCGTCGCCGAGGAACTCCACTTCGGCCGGGCCGCCACCCGACTGCACATGAGTCAGCCGCCGCTGAGTCGGGCGATCAAGCAGTTGGAGGCCGATGTCGGGGCCCTGCTGTTCGCCCGCCGGCCCACCGGCGTCACGCTCACTGCGGTGGGCGCAGTGCTGCTCGACGAGGCGCGAGCCCTGCTCGACCATGCCGACCGCGTTCGTGTACGCGTCAGCGCGGCAGCCGGCGCCGCGACCATCACCGTCGGCATCCTGGGCGACGGCACCGACCCGGGAGTGTCCAGGCTGGCCGCCGCCTACCGCCGAACCCACCCCGGCATCGACATCCGCATCCGCGACACCGATCTGACCGACCCCACCTGCGGGCTGCGCACCGGACTGGTCGACGTCGCACTGACCCGTGCGCCGTTTGACGAGACCGCCCTGACGGTGCGTGCGCTGCGAACCGATCCGGTTGGCGTGGTCCTGCGCGCCGACGATCCGCTGGCTCGCTGCGACCGGCTGAGGCTGGCCGAGCTGAGCGACCGCCGCTGGTTCCAGTTCCCGCAGGGCACCGACCCCATTTGGCAGTCGTACTGGAACGGCGGCACGCCGCGCGAGGGCCCCGTGGTGCGCGCCGTCCAGGAATGCCTGCACGCCGTGCTGTGGAACGGCACGGTCGGCCTGGCCCCCCTCGGACACGACCTGCCCGCGGAGTTGGCCGTGGTGCCGCTGATCGACATGGTGCCGAGCCGAGTGGTGGCGGTGTGCAACGAAGGGGACGCCAACCCGTTGATCCGATCCTTCATCGAGATCGCGGCAGCTGCGTACCGTCACTGAGTGCCGGCAACCGGTGCTGCCGCTGCTCGTGAACCATTCGAACACAGTGGCCCTTGGAGCTGCCGCCCGAAGGGGCGAACACATGCTGTCCGCTCTTGGGTTCCGGCACAACTTCGCATCTATCCCTTCTTCCTCCTGTCGATGGTCTTCCGGGTGTGGGGAGGCGGGTACGGGTACCCGTGCATCCGCTCGGGTCCAGGCGCAGCCCAGGGTTCGGAACCGGTGTCGTGCCTTTCCGGGGCCTGCGGCGTTTGGGGCGCGGCGGCTCGGCGTCCTCGCCCCGGTCGCCCCCCGTCCGCCGGGACCGGCACGCCGACCGCACTGGACCACCCCTTAGGGTTTGCCCATGGGTTTGACAGCAGGTCACGAGGGAGGAGCCCTGCCCGGTCCGACGGGCCCGGCGCAGGGCTGGCAGGCGCCGAGCGCGGTCGAGCGGGGGTTGTACGAGGCCAAGGCGCGCGGCGACTGGCCCGCGTACTACGACCTCGTCGCCCGGGCCGACCTGTACATGATGCAGTCGCGGGCGTACGTCGACGCGAACCCGGGCAACACCCGCTTCCACCCCTACTGGAACCCGCAGACCCAGACCGTGTGCCTGGCCGTCTACACCGGCGGCATGCTGCCGCCGCCCATCGCCGACCCTGTCTACAACTGCTACGACCTGGGCTGGTTCGCGGAAGTCTGGAACCAGAACGACCCGCCCTACCTCGTCGTCAACCCCGGCAGCCCCTGCGAGGGCGTCCTGCCGGCCGGGCCGGAGGGCCGCGCCCTGTGGCAGCGCCACTCCGCCCCGGTCGAACGGCCGGGGCTGGCCCAGGACGTCATTCACACCCTGGAGGTGGGCGGCCCCCGCAGCGGCCCCGTCGCCTTCGGTCTCGCGGCCGGCGCGCACATCAACGTGCGCAACGGGCGCTACTGGAACTCGATGGCCTACCACGGCTGCGGCTACCTCAACGAGAAGCGCACGCTGGAACGCTGGTGGGGCGTCACCACCCGCGAGGACTGGCAGGACACGCAGGAACAGCTGCTGCGCGCCGGAATGGTCAGCGGCGTCTGGGAGTTCGTCCTGCAACTGCGCCGCTCCATGGCCCTGGACTTCGCGGGCCCCGTCGACGTCGACCACTGGCGCCAGGCCGCGGGGAACGTGGTGCGCCAGCGCGCCGAGGCCACCGCCGAACCCCGCCTGACCGCGGACGGCGTCACCCAGGGCCGCATCGTCACCGCCGCGGAGCTGGAGGGCCAAGTGACCGGCGTGCAGCGGCTGATCGGCCGCATCGCCCGGTACGAGGCGCGGTTCCGCGCCGACGGCCTGCTGCCCGAAGGGGACTTCGTCCGGAGCGTCGAGGCCTGGGACTACGGCCGGGCCTCCGGCATGGCCCGCTGGGGACTCGCCGCCCGGCTGTGCTCCCTGCAGGAGGCGGAGGCGGCCGTGGTCCGGGCCGGCCGTCTCGTCCAGCTCAACTACCGCTCGTGGGAGAACTTCTCGGCCGCCTACGTCCTGGGCCGCTGCCTCCACTTCGACGAGGAGGAGTTCGGCGAGTGGTACGAGACGGTCCTCGCGACCCACCGCGCCCTGACCACGGACCCGGCCAGCCCGTGGCGCACGCTCCACTGGACCTGAGGGCCCCCGCTTCAGCGCCCCGGTTCGGCGCCGACGGGTGCCTCGTACACCTCCCCGTCGACGCCCGCCCGGTACAGCCGGCGGCGGAGAAGCCCCGGTCGCCGTGCCCGTAGGTGAGCTGCGTGGAGAGCGGAAGCCCCGACTCCACGGCGCACGGCCGCCCTTCCTCGGCGCGCCAGATCTGCCCCGCCGTGTGCGTGGCGACCAGCGGGCGGCCCCGGCCGTCGAGGGTCAGCCCGTCGAGCAGGGCCAGGACGTCGGCGGCGTCGGCGTCGGCGGAGATCCACCGCCGCGGGTGGGCCGGGTCGCCGACGGGGATCCGGCACAGCCCGGGGGCGACGGTGGTCTGGACGACGTACACCTCGCCGCCGTCCGGGGAGACGGCGCACCCGTTGGGCTGCGGAACCCGGGCCCAGGCCGGGTCGACCCGCCCGTCCGGCGTGACGCGGCCGATGTTCCGGCCGCCCAGGGTCGTGGTGTACACCGTGTCGTCGGGAGCGAGCGCGACCCCGTCGATCCCGCCGAGGCCGGCGGCGTAGGTGGTGACCGCGCCGGAATCCAGATCCACCCGCAGCAGCCGCGACGTGGGGAAGAGGTCGCCGGTCAGGGAGTGCGCGAGGTCGCTGCCGTGCCGACGAGCAGTTGCCCGTCCCCGCGCACGACGATCCCGCCGTTGGCCCCGATGTCCCCGGTGAGCGCGGCCGGCTCGCCGCCCGGTACGTCGACCCGGTAGACCCGCCCGCTGAAGTGGGCGGTGGCGAACATCCGGCCCCGCCCGTCGACGGCGATCGACTCGACCCAGTCCGGGATCCGAGCCAGCCGCACCGGCGGTGCCGCCTCCGCCGACCCGCACTGGGCCGCAGCGTACGCGGGCCCCGCGGCCGGGACTGCCGTGGCGGCGGCCGGCACGGCCGCCGCCGGCGCCGTGCCGCGCGCTCCCGTAACGCGGTGCGGAGCTTCCTGGTGAGCCTCATCGTTCCCCCACCACGGCCGGACCGTCTGCCCGTGAAGTACCGGCGCGGGCCGGGGGCCGCACCACGCCGCACTTCCGGTCAGGACGGCTTGGCGGCGGAGAAGGCGCTGACCGTCACCTTGTTGTCGCACTCGGCGAAGACTCCGTCGGTCATGGCGATCTGGTGCGAGCCCGCGCCGGGCACACCGATCACGAGCGTCGGGAAGCTGGCCGGAGTGGCTCCCGAGACGCAGTATCCGTCCGCCTCGCCCTGGACGTTGACGAAGGTCAGCTTCGTCCACGCGCGGGCTCCGGGAGTCAGCGTCACCGTCGACGCCGTACCGCTGTGGGTGGTGGCGAGCGGCAGGTTCTTCTCGGGTGAGCCGTTGCCCGCACCGGCCACCGTCGGGTATCCGGTGAGCGTGCAGGCGTGCTTCGAGCCGTTGGCGACCGAGAAGACCGCGGCGCCGGTCCCGGTGCCCGGCGGCCGCACCGCGGCCTGCTGGGCGTCGGAGACCTTGACCTCGCCGACAGTGCAGGGCTTCGTACCGCCGCCCGGGGCGGACGCCGAGGGGGTGGGCGCGGTCCCGCCCGAGCCGCCGGTGGGGGAAGCGCCCCCACCACCGGTCGAGGAGCCGCCCGTGGGCGTCGGCGCGGCCGGCACGGAAGCAGCCGGGGTGGCCGGCGGCGTGCCCGCCGCCCCGTCGTCGGCCGGGCCGCAGCCAGTCATCAGGACGGTGGCGGCGGCCGCCGCCACGAGCACCGCCGCCGAGCGGCGGAGGCCTGCTGAGTACTGCATGGGATGCTCCTCGGTGTCTCCCGGCCGGCCCCGCACCGGCACGTGCAGGGACACGGCACCGTGGCCCGTCCGAGTTCCCGTGCTGCGCCGTTGTGGCAGTCCTGTCACGCGACCATGACATGGCGTCCGCCAGCCCAGACTGGGACTGCCCCGTACGGCACGCCGCCCTGTGGCAGCACGGGCGGATGCGGACGGCGCTCCCGCGCTTTGAGCGCGGGAGCGTCCGGTTGGACGTCCGAGGAGATCACGCGACTACGCAAGGCCCTGGAGGTGGCTCACGGCGAGAACCTGGATCTTCGGCGCCGTCCGGCCATGTTCGATGCGGACTGACAACAGCCCGGCAGCCCGGGCGGGGGTTATGCTCGCAGCTCGAACTACCTTCCGATATGAGAAGAAGTACCGGTGGACGCCAGGATCACCCGGATCCAAGCCAAACTCGCCGCACTGCCGACCGCGGAGAAGGCCGTACTCGGCCCCGTGCTCACCGAGACGCAGATCTCGGACTTCGAGGACACCCACGGCATTCGACTGCCCGAGGAGTTTCGCCAGTTCCTCACCCGAATCGGCCACGGTGGCTACGGTCCCACCTACGGGTTGCTGCCCGTGGAGCGATGGGTCGGGCGGGGTGGCACGGAGCAGCCCGCCGAATCGTTCCCAATCGTCCCCGATGCCGATGTCCCCACAGGTCCCGATGACCGGGGCGACCTCGCGGGCTACTTCCCCGGCACCATCACAGTCGTCTACCGGGGCTGCAGCGACTTCACGCTGCTTGTCGTCACAGGACCCGGACGCGGGCGCCTGGTGGAAGTCAACGCCGAGGGATTCTTCGCTCCCCGGTTCTACGCCGATTCCGACTTCCTGTCTTGGTACGAGCGGTGGCTCGACTTCGTTCTGACAGGACACCGGGAACTCAACTGGTTCGCCGACCAGATGGCCGGCAACGAGGACCAGCTCGTGGCGACGCTCCTGGACGACGAACTCCCTACAAGGCGGCGAGCCGCCGCCTACACGTTCATCACCTACCCGGCCCCGAGCGCCACCTTGCCCAGCACGCTCATTCGGGCCCTTACTGCGGAGACTCACCCGGCCGTGAGAGAAACGATCCTTCGCGCCCTCGCCGCCCAGGGAGAACACGGCCGAGACCTGCTGACCACGGCGCTCGCCGATCCGGTCACCGATGTCCGATCCCTCGCTGCTGTGCTCATGGCGACGAACACACCGCAGGGACGGCGGCTACCTACCCGGCGACGAGAGGCCCTTAGCCGGCACCTCTCGAACGAGACGGACGACTCAGTACGCGAAACCATCCAGAGAATGCTCGATCACTCAACCTGACGTGGCGCTCCCCGAGCCCCCGATCAACGTCAACGGCAGGTGCAACCCGGACCGGTGGCCGGATACTCCACGGCCTCCGACAACAGGACTTCCTGGCCGGTATTGCAACCGTCCGAGGGCAGGTCGCCGGCGTTCCAGTGCCGGAACTTGGTGCGCTGGTAGCCGATCCGATCCTCGACCGCGACCGGCAGCACGGACACCGCGACCCCGATCGGCAGAACCTGCGGCACCGCACGCTGTGAGCGTTCACGTTTCCCCCATCTCGGGTGGTTTGAGCGTCATGTAATTCCTCATCCCGACTTCTCCTAATTGGCCTTACGTTCCAGGGACGGGATGGTCGAGCCCTTCGTATGGTTGGGCCGCCCAGGGGTGCCGGGTGTGGCTTCTAGTTGGCTGCCGTCCGTGGCTGCGCGGGCTTGGCCGCCCGGCGCCCCGCGACGACCCGGCCGCCAGATTGGGAAGTGCGACAAAGATCGCTGTGTAAGGCCATGCCGGCGAGGTCGTCTGCGGCAGACCTGCACGCACGATCGTCTGGAGCACGATGAACCGGATCTGGGCCGGAATCGACAGCGGCAAGACCCACCACCACTGTGTCGCCATCGACCAGGAGGGCACGAAACGCCTGTCCCGGCGGGTGCCGAACGGAGAGCCTGAGTTACTCCAGCTCCTCCAGGACATCCTCGCTCTGGGGGATCACGTCACCTGGGCCGTCGACATGGCCGGCGGGGAGCCCGCGCTCCTCCTGGCCCTGCTCACCGGCCACGGTCAGGAGCTCCTCTACATCCCCGGCCGGGTCGTCAATCGGGCCAGTGACGGATACCGCGGCGAGGGCAAGACCGATGCCCGCGACGCCCTCGTGATCGCTGACCAGGCCCGCATCCGCCGTGACCTCAAGCCGATGCGGCCCGCTGACGAGGCCACCATCGAGCTGAAGATACTCACGAACCGACGTATGGATCTTGTTCGTGACCGGACCCGGGCGATCAACCGCCTGCGCTCCACGCTGACGGGCATGTTCCGGAGATCATCACGAGTATGCCCGGCATCGGACCTCTCCTCGGCGCCGAGCTCCTCGCCGGAGTCGGCAGCGACCTCACCTTCTTCGGGACCCCGGGACCGGCTGGCCGCGTTCGCCGGCCTTGCGCCGGCACCGCACGACTCGGGGAAGAAGAGCGGCAACCTCCACCGACCCCGCCACTACCACCGCGGCCTCCAGCGCGTCTTCTACATGTCCGCCCTGACCAGCGTCCGCTACGACCCGAACTCCCGGACCTTCTACGACCGCAAGCGAGCCGAGGGGAAACGCCATACCCAGGCCGTGATCGCCCTCGCCCGCCGCCGCGTCAACGTTCTATGGGCCCTGATCCGTGACCGGTGCCTCTACGAGGTCACACCACGGCCTGTCACCGAGCCACTCTGATCGGCCCACGGCTGGACAGCTCCGGGATGGCCCGTGACATTGTGTGGCAGTGCTTTTGAGTGATCACGCAAACAGTGTCGAGCTCCACCCGCTGCGCTATCAGTTTCCCCTGGTCGGGGCCAACTCATACGACAACAACTGGCTGGTCATCGGTGGCTCGGTGACAACCGCCGAGGGCAGCTGGTCCTTTGCCGATCCATGTCTGCTGACCGACGAAGCGCGTGAGGTGTCCGCCTGGCTGCGCGCCGTGGCAGCGGGGAAGGTAGCTGTCACCGGACTCGATGCCGAAGGTGAGTTGTCCCCGGACACGTGGTTCATCGAGCCCGTCCTGGCCTTCAGCCTCGCCGACCGAAGCGAGGGTGGGGCGGTGATTCGGGTCCACCTGTCCTTGGAAGCAGCACCCCCATGGCAGCAGGCCGATGACGGAGCAGACATCTACCAGTACGTCGTGGAGGTGCAGCTGGATACGGTTGCGCTCCTTCACGCGGCTGACCAATGGGATCTTGGTCTCGCTTCTTTCACGACCCGCTGATCAACCACAGACCCCCGAGAGACGTTGATCTGCGGGCCCTGAACAGAGCCCCGAGGCTTGACTTCTCCATTGGGAAGCCATGGGTACGACGGAGTTCGGGATCGAGGGACGGTGGGACCTGGTCATCGCGGAGGCGTGTGGGCGGCCCTGGGCCTGTGGTTCGGAAGGCCGATGGTCAGCCCGGATGGCAAGGAGAACGTTCGTCGTGGTCGACATCACCGAGATCTACGTTCACTGGTACGCGGGCCGCTCGAAGCCGCAAAACGCAGCCGGAGGCCCGATCTTGTGTCACCGTTCGCAGTGGACTTCTTCGCGTACCCGCTCAGATCGGTCAACGGCGCACCCGATAGCGCAGGTGAAGCACCCGGTTGCCCTGAATCACCACGTCAGGATCCTCCAACAGGTGCTGCGCGTGGACCGACCCGAAGTAGCGCTTGCCGGATCCGAACACGACGGGTACGACGTCCATGCGCACCTCGTCGATCAGGCCCGCGGCAAGCACCTGGCCACCGACGTCGCCGGCGGCGACCTCGACCATGCGGTCACCCGCAAGCTCCTGCGCCTTGGCCATGGCTGCCTCGACGCCGTTGACGAAGTGAAACGGCGCCTCGGGGTCCCAGCCCTCGGGCTCCGGCCGGTGCGTCACGACGACCACGTGGTCGATCCCGCCCGGCGGCTTCCCGTCCCAGCCGTCCGTCAGGTCGAAGACGTGGCGGCCGACGATCGTGACTCCGATCTGGTCCCAGTACGGCCGGGTGTAGTCGTAGGACGTCTGCGACACCTTCAGCTCGCCGCTCCCGTCCAACGGGACGTCACCGCTGGACAACCAGTCGAACAGCGGTCCGGGCTGGTCATTCTCGTCCGCGACGAAGCCGTCCACGGACACCGAGCTGTACATGACCACCTTGCCCACGGGGCTCTCCTCTGCTTTGGGGTGCCCCAAATTAGCGTGTCGTGAGCTGTCGCTCTTGTAAGAAATCGATCGGCCGGCAGCGGCCGGCCGTCCAGCGCGTGGCCGGGATGTTCGCGCAGGAACCGCCGCCGGACTTTGATGAGACTCTTTGAAAACGGCTGTGGCTGCTCCCCTTCAGGCCGCTGGCGATCGGGATGATCTCGTCGAGGCTGGCATCGACCGCGCTCCACGCATCGGACGTAGCTGTCTGCAGCGGACGGCGGCCACGAGTCGCGGGCCTCCACCGCACCGACGGGCCGGACTCGGCGCGGAGCGGGCACACACCACAGCCGGCCACGAACACCATCAGCCGTCTCTACGGGTGGTGGCGGGCAGAGCTGTTTACGGCTCCAGTTCAAGGCCGAGGCCGGCCTGGTGCCCGCCCGCCCAGCTGAAGGGGTCGAGCACCTCGTTCGGGTCCATCTGGTCGACGGGCAACAGCCGGGAAGGGCGGCCTCCGCGCGGTAGGCGGCAACGGCCACCACTGCGCGTCGAGGACCGGGAGCAGGACGGGGACGACCGCACCGGCAGTCGACGTCAGCACCCGCACCGCCAAACGGCTCATCACCAAAGCCCGTGCCAGCCGCACTGCTTGACCGCCCGCAGCCGTACACCCGACCCGCCGCCGCCCCGGTCAGCCGGGCTCAGCGCCTGGGCCGCCACCGTTGTACCGTGGAGCGGACGGTGGCCTGGCTCGCCGGGTGCCGCCGTCTGCACCGCCGCTACGAGCGCAAGGCCGAACACTTCCTCGCGTTCGCCGGCATCGCCGCCACCCTCATCTGCTATCGGCGTCTGGACGGGTGGGCCGGTTCATGCGACTCCGAGGAAGCCCGGGGAGCTCGGGATGCTCGTGCCCGGCCATGGAGCGGCTCATTGCATGAGACTGATTCCCAATGACCGTTGTCAAGCGTCGAAGGTGCTTACTGGATTCTGCCGATGGCACGCCGGAACCTTGCCCATAGAGAGGTCGGCAAGGTGACGTCAGCGACTTCATCCTGAGAGCCGGCATCCTGCGCCGTGGCGGTCGGCTCTGTTGGGTCCTCGTGAGCGTCTCCGCGGAATGCGACGGCGGCCTCCCCGATCCCGACTACCTCCAGGAGGGTGTCCAGGGCCTTGTCGGCTTGCTCGTGTGGTTGGGTGAGCCAGACATACGAGACGCCGACCGGATTGCCGTCGTGCTTGCTGATCGCGAAGCTGAATCCCTTCAGCCGGAACATTACGACGTCGAGGTCGTCCAGCCCGTCCCACGACCGCTCCACGTGCAGACGTAGCCGCTGAGCCACGGGCTGCACCGGCAGCGCCAGCACTCCGATCATCTGGAACAGCGGGGCGGAGTGCTCCCAAACGCTGTACTGATGGGCGGGATTCCTGCCGGTGTAGTGGCGCGGCTGTGTAGCCGGCTGCCAGTCGGGATCAGGCCCCGGGACCTCGATCTCTTTCACAGCAGCTCCTCCCCACGGCCTCCAGCCAACCGGTGATCAACCTACCTTCACCGGCTCGGCCGACGTTATGCGGCGCTGGTCAGGCCCGGTTGCGGTGGCTGCGCTGTCCAGTGGCGTTGGTCGCGGATGAGGGCCCGCGGAACGTCGAGGCGGCGGCTTGCTGGGGCGAGGACTGCCTGCTTGTGGCTCTCGCCTTCAGCTCGCTTGCGGTCGTAGAAGGTCTTGGACGTGGGGCAGAAGCGGGCGGCGGTCTGGGCGGAGAGGTAGAAGATGGCTCGTCGACGGGTGATCAGAGCTGGTTCGTGATCCGCCGATCGAGTTGTTCGAGGAACTCCTGCAGGCTGGCTGCGGCGACCTCGAAGTCGTCAAACCAGGAAGCTGTGGTCGATCTCCAGACCCGTCCGCTGTCTCCGATCGCGAACAGATGGCCCCCGCCGTCGCTCGCGAATACCAATGCACCCCGTTCCCCGCCGATCAGAGGAGGCCCGTACTCGCGGAAGTGCCCTGCGACGGTCGAGGGTGAGTGGATGAAGTAACCCTTGTCGACATCGGGCAGCGAAGCCTCGCTGATCACCCAGTAGAACGCGGTCAGATCGGAGGGGACCGGCGTCAGGCCCACGAGTGCGGCCGTCGCCTGGTGGCTGTCGTCCGTTGCGAGCGTCACGACGTTTTGGTCGGGCGGGAAGCCATGCATCGTGAGGAACGACCGCATCAGCTTCGTGACTGCCGCATCGACATGCTCCCACCAGGATCGGACCCACTCCGCGTCAAGCCGCTAACCTGGCACGCTTCCCCCTCCAAAGCGCCTGAGACTCGTCGCCGCGAGCCCGGAAGAACATATCGGAAGGCTCTGCCATGGGCACGACTGAAACCGTGCTCTTTCGCTCTGCTGCTCCAGGGCTGGCCAAACCTGCTCAGATGGTCCCTACCCTTTGCGTGATCGACGGCAGCTTTGGCACCGGATTCCTCCCGCGCCGTGCAGTCGTTGCGGATTCCGGGCAAGCGCCAGGTCAGACACTCCGTCTCCGGCTACCGGGTCGCGCGGTGGAACGCGTCCTCGAAGGCATACGAACCGCTGCACTCCGGGGCTGCTGCCGGCGACGGACAGGAACTACTCGGCCGCCCCGGCCGCCCCGGGGGACACGTGGTTCTACACGCTGCAGGCACTGCGGGCGAATGGCAGCGCGGTGGCCACGTACGCGTGGTCGTGCGTCCTGGCGGCTCTGGTCTGCCCCTGTCGGGACCGCTGTGAGTCGAGGAGGGGGCTGCGAGCGCCTGATCAACAAGCTGCAAGCCTGGCCAGGCATCGCCCCCCGTACGACAAGACCCCGGACAGCTACCTCGCCGGCCTTCACCTGCACGCCTCGATGATCTCGCTCAAGGACCTCACGAGAACCCCCCTTTGATCACAACTCGATACGCACCCTAGGAGGCGAACAGGGCAGCCGGGGCCCGAACCCGCCCCGCTGCCAGAGCGGGGACGCAGCCCAGCAGGGTCAGGTAGGCCCACCACTGCCAGGCCGCGCCGTCGAAGGAGTAGGCGACAGCGGCCGGGATGAGCGGCAGGATGGGGACGGGTGCCAGGTGCCACAAGATCCGGCCGCCGGGCAGCCGCCGGGCCAGGGCTTCACCGATCAAGGCCGTCGGAGTGGCGAACAGCACGGCTTGGACCAGCCCCAGGACGACGCTAAGGAAGGCGAGCCACACCAGCGAGTACAGCCAGTCGCTGCGCTCGATGGGCAGCCCCTCGGTGACCAGCGACAGTGCGATCAGGACGATGCCGATGGCCGCATACTGGGCCGTTGTCGCGTACCCCGCGACGCACAGGGTCCGCCTGCCCGTCATCTTCCGCACCGCTGCGCACACCCCCTGCTCGCTCCGGGGGTGCCGGGCGATCTTGAAATTGAACACGTTCAAGCGTTCGCCACAGTACACCCCCGCCCAGACGCGGCGGCCGGGCGGGGTCGAGACGGACGTAGACCGAGCATCGTCGCGGGCACGGAGCAATGTACGGCGGCCTGAACCAGGGCCGGATCGACACCGGCCGACCGCGGACTGTGCTGGCCGGGCTGTCGCTGCCGCGTTTCGACGGCGGGCGTCTGGTGCTGGTGCTGGTGGTCGATGTGTCGCCTTGGCTTCGCTCGGACGCGCCGTGATCGGCGGAGCGGTTGTTCTGCCACGTCTACGGCCGGGCGAAGACGGCGTCGCAGTTCTGGGCGGCCTTATCTCCTGGGGATACGACTACTCCGGTGACGAGCACTTCTTCTGGTCATGCGACGCGGACCCGGACCGCTGGAAGATCGTCACGAACATCAACGGGGCCGACCCCGAGGTCTTCGCTGGAGCGTTCACCGACTTCGTGATCGCCTTCGTCAAGCGCCTGCGCGACGTGGACCCGCACCACCGGATCGACCCTGATCTCTTGGAGTTCCTCGAGCTGAAAGACCTGAACGAACTGGCAGAGCGCGGCGAGATCGGTCCCGTCAAGCCGCGCTTTGGGCCGTTCTGATCCGGCTGCTTTGCGGAGGCGTTCCCTCGGCCAAGACCAGACAGGCGGCGATCTGCCGGTGCCCCATGCCCAGGGCCGCTATCTCCAGCCCGGCCCCAATCACCTCAGCCGCATCCATCCGCCGCGGCCAGACCACTTCCGGCAGCAAAACGTGCGTGCCCTGGCAGCCCGTACAGCGCGAGCGACGAGGACTTGCGAACAGCCGGGCTTCGAGATCACCACGGACCTCCCGCGGCCGCCCGTGCCCCCACGGGGCAGGCACGACCCCCGCATGAGGGACATATCAGTTCACCGGCCCGCAGCCGGCGTTCTAACAACAGGACGTCCGAGTCCAGGATCAGCACCGAAACCTCCGCCTGACCTGCAGCAATCAGCCGGAATCTCTCCAGACGTGCCAGCATTCATGTTCGGATCACCCGGTCAGCGGCCTCGCTTCGACGACAGCCCCACCCCGCCACTCTGCCCTTCCTGAGCAGCAGCGATGATGGCCCCGTGGTGACAGACCTTGAGCTCTTTGCGGACTACTTCCAGATCCACGTCCTGGACGACGAGTCCGAGGGTGACCTGAGTGATGTGTGGACCGACCAAGCCGTCCTGGACGGACTCGGCGTCACTGACGATGCCCTGGCCATCGGCACCGACGTCAACGTCACCGTGGCAGTCAGCGTCCACGTCCTCACGCATCATCCGGACGACGACAACGACGCCTTCGACCACATCGTCGAAGCAAGCCTCAACCTGGTCTCGGGAAGACTCGTCGTACTGGGCTGCACCGACTACTTCCCCGATGCCGCACGCTTCGTCATGCCCGACGGGTGGACCCGCATCCGTGCTTCCCGACGGAACCTCGCCGCCGCAGCCGACCCCGACTGCGAGGACGAGCCGGAGGACACCGAGGAGATCCGACTGCAAGCCTGGCCGGCCCCGTACGCCCAGCCGCACATCATAAAGCGATGGGCACGCCCGGACGCGTAGTTGCTCGCGCGAGCCCCTGGGATTGTTCATGAGCACGGACGGCAGATGTTCACGACTTCGGGAGGTACCGCTGTCCGGCGCTGTTCGATTGCGGCAGCAGCAATCGAGCTTCAACCTCCACGGGGCGCCGCGCCGGCCGCTGCCCTCCCTCCGTGCCATCGAACACGGTTGCGGAAGCCAGGTGAGATCCTGCATGTATGAACCATCTCGGCGACGAACACCTGCGCAACTGGACGATGCGCTTTATGACCCTCCTGGCAGCCGACACCCAGGATCAACTTGCCTGGCTGGGCAAGCGTGAAGAGGACACGAAGAGCGTCGTTGAAGAGGTAGAGCTACTCTGCCGCGTCTCTGAAGGACTCGCGGAGCGCGGATTCTTCGAGCCCGAGGATCTGCACAACCTTCGGGCCATCGGCCGTCGCCTCGGCGAGATCGATGCCAGCTGCCGCGTCGGCCTCTGGGACAACGCCCTGGCCACAGATCCCGTGTGGGACGACATACGTTCTCTCGCCCGCCAGTTTCTCCTCACGAGACTGGGCGACTGGCGCCAGCCACTGCCACCTCCCCGCCGCCCGCACGCAGGCGACCGCTGAGCCGCCCAGCCCGCCTGCGCGACTCTGAAGCAGTCGGCGCCGCACACACGAGATCGCGGGACGTCGCGGCTACGCTCGCATGGGTGGCGGCAGGTAGGCCGCCGCACACCGCCTGCCAGACCTCGGCAGTCGCCTCTCAGGTCGAAACTCAAGCAGCGTTCGAATTCTCAGCGTGCTTCGGTGCCTCCCGAAGTCGCGAACATCTGCCGTCCGTTTCTTATGAACAAAGCCAAGCCCCTCTCCGTTCTCACCATGTCGCCGCGCACGGAGTCTTCTCAGTCATCACATACCTCACCTGAACGTCTCCGCCGCGAGTGTCGCCAAGTCTCTCGTTCCTGTTCATACAGAACGTCGCTCAACACGATGGGAAAGGGCCGTGAGCCCGACCAACGTCACCTCGCTGCCCAGGTCCTTCGCGTACCGGCGGCGCCGCTCCGCCGTCCAGCCGTAGCCACCAGCTGGCGGAGAGCGTCATTCGAGACGCGCGGTTTTCCTGTCTGGTCCCGGCGGTTGAGAGGTTCGAGCCGACGGTCATTTGGTGCGGCGGGCGCCGCAAGATTATGCGTTCCCGCCGGCGGCAATGGGCGTCAGGAGTGGGAAGCGGCCTTATCCCGCTTCAGGTAACCGCCCAGAGGGCAGCCGGCGTCCGGGTCCCTTGTGGGGCACATGCTGGGGTCCTCGGCGTCGCCGAAGTACCCGTAGAGGTAGACCCACACCGTGCACGTCGGATCCTCGGTGAAAGACAACTGGAGTTCATGGCCATGTGTGGCAGTCTCGTCGGGGACGATGAAACCGTTGCCTTCGGGGCTGACGTAGAAGGCCCAGCGGCCAGTGGACAGTGTCTCGGGGTGAGCGCAATCAGCCATCGCCTCGACCTTGTCGAAACCCGTTCCGGCGAAGGTGTGCTCCTTCGAAAAGGTCAGGGACGTCCCGGCAGCGCTGGTCCATGCCCCTACCAATTGCTCCTGCGGAATCTCCGCCGAGTGGATCGCTGCGGCATACCCACAGGACGCAGTGAGCACCACCCCAGTCACCGCGAGAACGATCACACGCCATCCGCGCATGTTCACAGACCCCTCCCCAGAAGTTCGATGTCCGACCATGCGGCCGTACATCCATATTTGAACATGCTCAAAACGTGCGACTTCCCTCGGGTCCCCACAACCGACGCCTCACAGAGCGCACCCGATCGGCTAGCGCGTGTCTCTTTGATGGGTTGGTCGGTTGATCGGATGTGTCTGCCCGATTAGTGATCACTGATGCGATGTGGGGCCGGATCGAGCCGCTGATGCCGGCCGATCCGGTCCGCGGCAGGCGGTGGGCCGATCACCGCCGCACCCTTGAGGCCATCGCGTGGAAGTACCGCACCAACTCGCCCTGGCGGGACCTGCCCGACGAGCTCGGCCCGTTCCACACCGCCCACAAACGGCTGATCAGATGGGCCGTCGACGGAACCTGGCAGAACATCCTGACCGCCGTGCCGGCGGCCCCGGACGCCGATGACCGTGC
>NZ_JBHWUO010000050.1:0-54413 GCF_042736975.1 Streptomyces sp. NPDC059989 | reverse complement strand
ATCGACTCCCCCTACACCGAGCCGGGGCCCTGGGACCCGCGGGGGGAGCGGGGGCGCGCAGGGGCGTCCCCGCAGGACGAGCGCGCAACCAAAGCCGCACGCCAGTGACGAGGCTTGGTGCGCGAGGACGAGGAGACGTCCCGGAGGGACCCCGCGGACAGGCCCGGCGATCGAGATCCCGCCCGGGGGGACAAACCCAAGCCTCGCCGGCGTTTGAGGCGCGGGGTCTGGGGCGGAGCCCCAGCAGCGGAGCCGCGCCCGACCACTCGGCGTCAGTCCGACAGGCGGGCCGCCGCGCGGAGTTGGCGGGTGTTGGAGCCGTGGAGGAAGCGGATCACCGTTTCCAGTTCCTCCGTGGTGAACTCGCCGCACAGTTCCGAGACCTCGCGGGCCCAGTCGTCGAACACCGGCCGGAGCGCGTCCAGGCGGTCGGGGAGTGCCTCGACCAGGATCCGCCGCTTGTCCGTGGGGTGCTTGACGCGGCGGACGTAGCCCTTCCGTTCCAGCCGGTCGATCAGGCCCGTCACCGACGCCGGGGCGAGCGCGGTGTGCTGCGACAGCTCCTTGGCCGTCAGCGGGCCGCGCTGCTGGAGCAGGTCCAGGGTCTTCGACTCCGTCGCGCTCAGCCCCTGCTTCGCGGCCGCCGCCTCGTGGAACATCACCGTCGCCGCGCTCGTCGCCCGGCCCGTCCGGTTGAGCTCCTCCAGGACCGCCGCGCGCCGAGCCTCCGCGTCTTCGCTCATGGGGTCACCGTAGCAAGAATTTAGTTCGGACGAACGAAAGAGTTGTGATCAACCGTACCCGCGTGCAAGTCTTTCGTTTGTCCGAACGAAAGACTTGGAGACCGCCATGACCCCGTATCCACGCCGCTGGGCCGCCGCCGTCGTCATGATGGTCGCCGCGCTCATGGACCTGCTCGACGTGACCATCGTCAACGTCGCCATTCCTTCCATAGGCCGTGATCTGCACGCCTCGGAGAGCGCCCTCCAGTGGCTCGTCTCCGCCTATCTCCTCGGCTTCGCCGCCACCCTGATCGTCTCCGGCCACCTCGGCGACCGGTACGGCCGCAAGGCGCTCTTCCTCGCCGGGACCGCCGGCTTCGGACTGGCCAGCCTGGCCTGCGGCATCGCCCAGAGCCCCGGCCAGCTGATCGCCGCCCGCGCCGTGCAGGGCGTGACGGCCGCCCTGCTGATGCCCCAGGTGCTCGGCTCCTTCCGCACCCTCTTCCACGGCAAGGAGCGCGGGGCGGTCTTCGGGATGTACGGGGCCGTCGCCGGCTTCGCCTCCGCCGTCGGGCTGCTGCTCGGCGGCCTGCTCACCGACGCCGACCTCTTCGGCTGGGGCTGGCGCTCCGTCTTCCTCGTCAACGTGCCCGTCTCCCTGGTCACCCTCGCCGCCGGCGCCGTCCTGGTCCCCGCCACCCGCGAGCGCGGCGCCGGCCGGCCCGACCTGCTCGGCAGCCTCGTCCTCGCCGGCGGTCTGATCGCCATCGTGCTGCCGCTGGTGCAGGGCGAGGCCAACGGATGGCCGCTGTGGGGCTGGCTCTGCCTGGCCGCCGGCGTCCTCGCCGTGGCCGGCCTCGGCGTCCTCGAAGCCCGCCGGCGCGCGGCGGCGACCGTGCCCCTGCTGCCCGTCCGCGCGTTCCGGCTGCCCGCCTTCTCCTTCGGCCTCGCCGTCCAACTCCTCTTCTCCGTCGGCATGCAGGGCTTCTTCCTGATCTTCGCGATCTGGCTCCAGGGCAGCGAGGGCTACACCCCGATGCAGGCGGGCCTGGTCACCGTCGCCTTCTCCGTCGGCGGCTTCCTCACCGCCCCGGCCGCCGACACCCTCGCCGTCCGCTTCGGCCGCCTCGTCCTGGCCGCCGGCGCGCTCATGATGGCGGGCGGCTTCGCCTGGGTCTGGTACGCAGTCGCCCACTCCACCGCCGCGCACACCGGTGCCTGGCCGCTCGTGCCCGGCCTGCTCGTCGCGGGCGCCGGACTCGGCTTCCTCGTGGTGCCGCTGGTCAACGTGGTGCTCTCCGCCGTCCCCGCCGACATCGCCGGCGGCGCCTCCGGAATCTTCTCCACCGCCCAGCAGTTCGGCGGCGCCCTCGGCGCGGCCGTCATCGGTTCCGTCTTCTTCGGCGCCGTCGCCGACGGCGGCTCCACCCACGCCCTGACCACCGCCATGCCCTGGGTGACCGCCGGGTTCCTGCTCAGCGCGGTGCTGTGCCTGGCGCTGCCCCGCACCGCCGTGTCCCCGGAGCCGCAGTCGCAGCCGCACCCCGAGACCGTGACCGCGTAAGGCCGCGTAAGAGCCGGGAAAGGCCGCCCAAGGCCTTTCCCGCTCAGCGGGAACACGGCCTCCCGCCCGCCCCCGCCCCCCGCCTACCGTCTGCCGCACCACACACCACCGCAGCCGGGAGGACCCCATGCTGAACGACCGGCACCGGCGCGAGGCCGCCGAGCTGCTGAGCGCGGCGGAGCGGCGGCGGGCCCCCATGAGGCCGCTGACCGAGCTGTACGAGGGCATCGGCGCGCAGGACGCGTACGAGATCCAACTCCTGGGCATCCGGGCGCGCTGCGCGGACGGAGCCGTCGTCACCGGGCACAAGGTCGGGCTCTCGTCCCCCGTCATGCAGGCCATGATGGGCGTCGACGAGCCCGACTACGGGCACCTCCTCGACGCGATGGAGCTCCGCGAGGACACCCCCGTCCCGGCAGCCGCGTACTGCGCGCCCCGCATCGAGGTCGAGGTCGGCTTCGTCCTCGGCGCCGACCTGCCGGGCGAGGGCTGCACCGAGGCCGACGTCCTCGCCGCCACCGCACGCGTCGTCCCCGCCCTGGAGCTCATCGACAGCCGGATCGCCGACTGGCGGATCTCCCTCGCCGACACCATCGCCGACAACGCCTCCTCCGCCGGATACGTCATCGGGGAGGGCCGCGACCCGCGCGAGCTGGACCTGAAGGCGATCGAGGCCCGGCTCGACAGCGGTGGCGAG
Organism: Streptomyces sp. NPDC059989; assembly: GCF_042736975.1. Classification (NCBI taxonomy): domain Bacteria; kingdom Bacillati; phylum Actinomycetota; class Actinomycetes; order Kitasatosporales; family Streptomycetaceae; genus Streptomyces; species Streptomyces sp. NPDC059989. The sequence goes on along the minus strand of NZ_JBHWUO010000050.1, from coordinate 51,430 downwards.
ACCCTCGCCGCCGGCCGCTCCGACGCCGTCCTCGGCGACCCCGCCACCGCCGTCGCCTGGCTGGCCCGCACCGTCGCCCGCTTCGGCGTCCCGCTGCGCAAGGGCCACCTCGTCCTGCCCGGATCGTGCACCCGCGCCGTGGACGTGGCCGCCGGACGCACGTACACCGCCGAGTTCACCGGGCTCGGCTCGGTGTCCCTCTCCTTCTCCTGAGCCCTGAGCGAGGTACCCCGTGAGGAAAGCGACCGCCGCCATCGTCGGCTCCGGCAACATCGGAACCGACCTGCTCCACAAGCTCCTGCGCTCCCCGCACATCGAGCCCCGCTGGATGATCGGCGTCGACCCGGACAGCGAGGGCCTCGCCCGCGCCCGCCGCGCCGGACTGGAGACCACCCACGAGGGCGTCGACCGGCTGCTGGCCCAGGACGAACTCCCCGACCTCGTCTTCGAGGCCACCTCGGCGTACGTGCACCGCGCCAACGCTCCGCGCTACGCCGCCCTCGGCATCAAGGCCATCGACCTGACCCCGGCGGCCGTCGGCCCCGCCGTCGTCCCGCCCGCGAACCTGACCGCCCACCTCGACCAGGCCAACGTCAACATGATCACCTGCGGCGGGCAGGCCACCATCCCCATGGTGTACGCCGTCTCCCGCGTGGTCCCCGTCGCCTACGCCGAGATCGTCGCCTCGGTCGCCTCCGTCTCGGCGGGCCCCGGCACCCGCGCCAACATCGACGAGTTCACCCGCACCACCGCGCGGGGCATCGAGGAGATCGGCGGCGCCGCACGCGGCAAGGCCATCATCATCCTCAACCCCGCCGAGCCGCCCGTCATCATGCGCGACACCGTCTTCTGCGCGATCCCGGCCGACGCCGACCGCGAGGCCGTCGCCGCCTCCGTCAAACAGGTCGCCGAGGACGTGGCCTCGTACGTACCGGGCTACCGGCTGCGCACCGAGCCGCAGTTCGACGACCCCTCTCCGCTGAACGGCGCAACGGCCCGCGTCGCGATCTTCCTGGAGGTGGAGGGCGCGGGCGACTACCTGCCCCCGTACGCCGGAAACCTCGACATCATGACCGCCGCCGCCACCAAGGTCGGCGAGGAGTTCGCGAAGGGGCTCACCGCGTGAACACGCACCCGTACTCCGACACCCTCGACATCCGGATCACCGACTCCTCGCTGCGCGACGGCTCCCACGCCAAACGCCACCGGTTCACGGGCGAGGACGTACGGTCCGTCGTCACCGCCCTCGACGCCGCCGGCGTCCCCGTCATCGAGGTCGCCCACGGGGACGGGCTCGGCGGCTCCTCCTTCAACTACGGCTTCTCGAAGACCCCCGAGCAGGAGCTCATCAAGATCGCCGCGGACACGGCGCGGAACGCGAAGATCGCCTTCCTGATGCTGCCGGGCCTCGGCGTCAAGGACGACATCCGCGCCGCCCACGGCAACGGCGGCGAGATCTGCCGGATCGCCACGCACTGCACCGAGGCCGACATCTCGGTCCAGCACTTCGGGCTCGCCCGCGAGATGGGCCTGGAGACCGTCGGCTTCCTGATGATGGCCCACTCCACCACCCCCGAGAACCTCGCCCGCCAGGCCCGCATCATGGCCGACGCCGGCTGCCAGTGCGTGTACGTCGTCGACTCCGCCGGCGCCATGGTCATGGACGAGGTCACCGACCGGGTCGCCGCGCTCGTCGCCGAACTCGGCCGGGACGCCCAGGTCGGCTTCCACGGCCACGAGAACCTCGGCCTCGGCGTCGGCAACTCGGTCGCCGCCGTCCGAGCCGGGGCGCTCCAGATCGACGGCTCCACCCGCCGCCTCGGCGCAGGCGCGGGCAACACGCCCGTCGAGGCCTTCGCCGCCGTCTGCCAGAAGATGGGCCTGCGCACCGGCATCGACGTCCTGAAGATCATCGACGCGGCGGAGGACGTGGTCCGGCCCGTCATGGACGAGGAGTGCCGACTCGACCGCATGGCCCTGCTCATGGGCCACGCCGGGGTCTACTCCAGCTTCCTCAAGCACGCCTACCGCCAGGCCGAACGCTACGGCGTCTCCGGCGCCGAGATCCTCCTGCGCGCGGGCGAACGCCGCCTGGTCGGCGGCCAGGAGGACCAACTGATCGACATCGCCCTCGAACTCGCCGCGGAGCGCTAGGGCGCGCAGCCCCGGTCCTGTGCCCGCACTTGCGGACTTGGGGCGGGCAAATCCAGCCCCGCCGGCGTTTGAGGCGCGGGGTCTGGGGCGGAGCTCCAGGACACGGCGGCCAGCCCGACCTCGAACCTGCCGTACGACACCACAACGAAGTGGAGGGCCACCGATGGCCGAAACGACCCCAGCCGAAGAAGAACCCCGCACCATCGAGGCGGCCGCAGTGCCAACCCGCTTCGCCCGCGGCTGGCACTGCCTAGGACTGGCCGCCCCCTTCCGGGACGGAACCCCCCACGAAATCGAAGCCTTCGGCACCCGGCTCGTCGTCTTCCAGGGCCAGGACACCGGCGAACTGCACGTCCTGAACGCCTACTGCCCCCACATGGGCGGCAACCTCGCCCACGGCACCGTCAAGGGCGACACCCTCGCCTGCCCCTTCCACGACTGGCGCTGGTCCGGCAACGGCCGCTGCGCCGCCATCCCCTACGCCCGCCGCATCCCGCCCCGCGCCCGGACCCACGCCTGGACCACCCTGGAGCGCAACGCCCAGCTCTACGTCTGGCACGACCCCGAGGGCAACCCGCCGCCCGCCGGCGTCACCATCCCCGAGATCGAGGGCGTCGGCAGCCCCGAGTGGAGCGACTGGAGCTGGAACTTCCTGCGCGTCGAGAACTCCAACTGCCGCGAGATCGTCGACAACGTCGTGGACATGGCGCACTTCTACTACGTGCACTACGCCTTCCCCCACTACTTCAAGAACGTCTTCGACGGCCACGTCGCCACCCAGTACATGGAGTCCACCCCGCGCGGCGACGTCGACCTCGGCACCCTCTCCACCGGCGGCGGCCTGCGCTCCGACGCCTCCTACCACGGCCCCTCCTACATGATCGACAAGCTGTGGAGCGACGTCGGCGGCGGCGTCGAGCTCGAATCGGTCCTCATCAACTGCCACTACCCGATCGACGAGAACAGCTTCATGCTCATGTACGGGGCCATCGTCAGGAAGCTCCCCGGCATGAGCGACGAGCAGGCCGCCGACGCCGCCCGCCTCACCTCCGAGGGCCTCGCCGTCGGATTCGAGCAGGACGTCGAGATCTGGCGGAACAAGACCCGCATCGACAACCCCCTCCTCACCGAGGAGGACGGCCCCGTCTACCAGCTCCGCCGCTGGTACGAGCAGTTCTACGTGGACGCAGCCGACGTCCGCGAGGAGATGGTCCGCCGCTTCGAGTTCGAGATCGACACCACCCGCGCCACCGCCGCCTGGAAGGCCGAGGTCGCCGAGAACCTCGCCCGCCGGGCCGAGGCCCCGTGATGCGCCCCCTCGTCTGCGCGGAGTGCGGCGCCGGCGTGCTGTGCGAGAAGTTCAGCCCCGCGCACACCCAGGTCCAGTGGACCGGCGAGGCCGCCGCCCTCTGCCCGCGCATCGCCGCCGAGGTGGCGTCCGGGGAGCTCAGCGCCCGCGTCCGCTCCTGCCCGGCCCTGCGCGCGAGCATCGAGGCCGCCGTCCGGGAGGGCCGTCTGGAGGTGCCCGCCGATGTCCCGTGACCACGCTTCTACGTCGGCCCGCCCGGCCCCGGTCCCGGCCGCGGCCCCGGCTCCGTCCCCGGGCGGAGCCCCCGGCACGCTGCGGGTCCGCGTCGTGGAGCGGATCCAGGAGACCCCGGAGGCCGTCTCCCTCGTCCTGTACCCGGAACTCCCCTACCGCCCCGGGCAGTTCCTCACCCTCCGGATCCCGGGCGGCGCCGCCCGCTGCTACTCGCTGGCCAGCTCCCCGCACACCGGCGAGCCGATGCGGATCACCGCCAAGCGGGTGCCCGGCGGGCTCGGCTCCGGCTGGATCTGCGACGCGGTGGCCCCGGGCGACGAGCTGGAGGTCCTGCCGCCCGCCGGCACCTTCACCCCCGGGCCCGGCGGCCTCGACCGGGACCTCCTCCTCGTGGCGGGCGGCAGCGGCATCACCCCCGTGCTCTCCCTCGCGAAGTCGGCGCTGGCGGCGGGCCGCGGGAGCGTCGCCCTGCTGTACGCCAACCGCGACCCCGAGTCGGTGATCTTCCGGGACGAGCTGTGGAGGCTGGCCGAGGCACATCCGGGGCGGCTGACCGTCATCCACTGGCTGGAGACCCTCCAGGGGCTGCCGACCGCCGTGCGACTCGGCGCGCAGGTGGCCCCGTACGCCGGTCGTGATGCCTACCTGTGCGGGCCCGGCCCGCTGATGGACGCCGCCGAGACCGCGCTCCGCTCGGCCGGGGCCGCGCCGGACCGGATCCACCGCGAGCGCTACTTCTCCCTGAGCGCGGACGTCTTCGCCCCGGGGCCGGCGCCGACCCCCGCGACCGACGGGACCACCGCCGAGGTGGAGCTCGACGGAGAACGGCACACCGTGCCCTGGCCCGAGGGGACCCCGCTGCTCGACGCGCTCCTCGCGGCGGGCGTCGCGGCCCCGTACTCCTGCCGGGAGGGGGCCTGCAGCGCATGCTGCTGCCGGGTCGTGGCGGGCGAGGTCACCATGGCCCGCAACGAGGTCCTCGACCGGGAGGACCTGGCCGAGGGCTACGTCCTGGCCTGCCAGGCACGCGCGGAAGGCCGGGCGCGGGTGCGGATCACCTACGACTAGTGCTGTGGCCGGAAAGGTTTGCCGGGTCGCGGCGTCCGGTGCGGTGCATCGCAAGGCGGAGGACCGCGGCTCGTACTGGACGTACTTGCGTGGTCCGACAACGCGGCGAGGTGCCGTGCCGGGCGCCGCGACCCGGTGAACCTTTCCGGTCACAGCACTAGCACCGGCCGGCACCGACTGGAACGGCGGGCCGCAGGGAAAGGCTTACGCATGCCTGCCGTTGTCACTCTCGCCGTCGTCGGCGCCGGAAACCGGGGAACCGGCTACGCCCGCTGGGTCCTGGCCCACCCGGAGCGGGCGAAGGTCGTCGCCGTGGCCGAACCGCGCACGGTCCGGCGGGAGAGGCTCGCGGCCGACCACGGGATCGGGCCCGGGGCGGCCGTGGGCGACTGGCGGGAGCTGGCCGCCCGCGGGCGGATCGCCGACGCGGTGCTGATCTGCACCCTGGACCGGGACCACCTGGAGCCCGTCCTGGCCTTCGCCGCGCTCGGCTACCACATCCTGCTCGAGAAGCCGATGGCGCTGACGGAGGCGGAGTGCCGGCGGATCGTGGACGCGGTGGAGGAGGCCGGGGTGACCCTCGCGGTCGGCCACGTCCTGCGCTACACCCCCTACACGCGGGCGCTGAAGGCCGTCGTCGACTCCGGCCGGCTCGGGGACGTCGTCAGCGTCCAGCACCTGGAGCCGGTCGGCTTCTGGCACCAGGCCCACTCGTTCGTACGGGGCAACTGGCGCCGCGAGGACCAGGCGACGTCCATGCTGATGGCCAAGTCCTGCCACGATCTGGACTGGCTCCAGTACGTGCTCGGCCGGCCGCCCGTCCGCGTCTCCAGCTTCGGCCGCCTCTCCCACTTCAGGCCCGGGAACAGGCCCGCCGGCGCGGCGGACCGCTGCCTGGACTGCGCCGTGGAGAGCACCTGCCCGTACTCCGCCACCCGCGAGTACGGCGACCGGCTGGCCCGCGGCGAGCACTCCTGGCCGCTGAACGTGGTGCTCGACGAGTTCACCCCGCGGGCACTGGAGAGCGCGCTGCGCGAAGGACCGTACGGGCGGTGCGTGTACGCCTGCGACAACGACGTGGTCGACCACCAGGTGGTGGCCATGGAGTTCGACTCCGGGGCCACGGCCACCTTCACCATGACCGCCTTCACCGAGCAGGCGGACCGCCAGACCCGCGTCTTCGGCACCCGCGGCGAACTGCGCGGCGACGGGCGGAGCCTGCGGGTCTACGACTTCCTGACGCGCACCGAGGAGCAGGTCGCACTGGGCGGCGACGCGGGGGCGATGGACGCGGCGGGCGGCCACGGCGGCGGCGACGCGGGCCTCATGGACACCTTCGTCGCCGCCGTCGCCACCGGCGATCCCGAGCTGGTGAAGTCCGGCCCGCGGGAGTCCCTCACCAGCCACCTGACCGTCCTCGCCGCCGAACGCGCCCGGCGGGACGGCACGGTCGAGACCGTGGGGCCGCAGCCGGCCGCCGTCGCGGACTGACCTGCGCCGCCTCAGCCCTTCAGGCGTTCCCGGAGCTCTTCGACATCGGCCAGGAACCAGGTCTGGCGTCCGCGGTTGCACTCGCGGACGAAGTCCCGCAGCGCCGAACTGGCCTCCGTGTGCCGGGAGACGTCGCCGAGGACGACGAGGCCCATGCGGTACTGGGCGAACTTCTGGATGATGTCGCCGGCGACGCGGGTGCGCAGCCGGAAGAAGGCGTCGTCGAACCGCTCGGCGGGGACGACGGCCCACTGGGCGCCCTGGTACGAGGCATCGCCGATGAGATCCAGGGCGTCGGCCTCGGCGGCGATGGGCGCGCCCACGGCGGGGTACATCATGACGGGAACGTCGTGGATGGTCTCCAAAGTGGTCATGGGGACCAAAAGTATCGGGCCCGGCCCCCTGGCGAGGGGTCGGGTCCGTGGGATATCTGTACCCGCTACATCCACTCGCTGAACCGCAGCCAGCCCATCATGTTGTCCATCGCCTGCGCGGACACCGCCGGTTCCGGATCCCGCGACGGAGCGGCCGCCGAACGCCCCGCGCGCCCCGGTCCGTACAGCTCGCGCCACACGGCCCGCGCGCACGCCGCGACCACCGGTCCCAGCCGGGCCAGTTCGCGCTCGCTCCGGCAGGAGGAGACCGAGACCGCGGCGACGGCCCGGCCCGCGCCCCGCAGCGGGGCGGCCACGCAGGAGATCCCGCGGAAGCTCTCCTCCCGGTCGTAGGCCACCCCGCGCTCGCGGGTGGCCGCCAGCTCCGAGCGCAGCGCGAGCGGCCGGATGAGCGTGCGGGCCGTGCGCGGCCGCAGCCCCTGGGCCAGGACGTGCTCCACCGCCGCCGGATCGCCGAACGCGAGCACCGCCTTGCCGGCGGCCGTGCAGTACGCGGGCATCCGCCCGCCCACCCGGGAGGGCACGGCGGTGGCCTCCGAGCCGCCGATCCGCTCCAGGCAGACCACCTCGGCCCCGTCCAGCACCGACAGGTGCACCAGCTGCCCGGTCTGCTCGTGGAGCGCGTGCAGCAGGGGGAGGGCGGCCCGGCGCAGCCGGTTGTGGTGGGAGGCCAGCGCCCCCAGCTCCAGCATGCGCATGCCCATCCGGTAGTCCCGGCCCTCGCGGTCCAGCCAGCGCAGCTGCACCAGCTGGTCGAGGATCCGGTGGGCGGAGGAGCGCGGGATTCCGGAGCGGCGTACGACCTCGGTGAGCGAGAGCCGCGGCTCCGGACCCTCGAAGGCGCCCAGCACCCGCGCGGCCTTCTCCAGCAGCGACAGCGGTGCGAGCGCGGACTCCATGACCTGGTCAAGCACGAGGAACCCCCTGCGTGAGGCGTTGGGGCGACCCTGCCACGGGCCCCGGGGCGGAGGGAAGAACCCGGACCGAGGTATTTCATTCAGTAATACTTTGGGTAGCCAGGTGTGGGTCGGATGCGCGCCGGGCGGGGCGCGAGCCCGAGCCCCGGACCGGCTTCCCACTCAGCGGGAACGGCGCGTTCCGCGCCCGCGGCACCCGGCGTACGTTCCACGCCATCGATCCCGACGTCCGACGCAGCAAGGGGACACCATGAGCGACGAAGAGGTCCTCGCAGCGGTCCGCGCACTCGCCCCCGGCCTCCGCGAGCGCACCGCCGAGGCCGAAGCCCTGCGCAAAGTGCCCGAGGCCAGCATCAAGGAGCTGGCCGACACCGGCTTCTTCCGCCTCCTCCAGCCCAAGGCCCACGGCGGCCTCGCCGCCGACCCCGCCGTCTTCTACGCCGCCGTCAAGGAGATAGCCAAGGCCTGCGGCTCCACCGGCTGGGTCGCCTCCGTCGTCGGCGTGCACCCCTGGCACGTCGCCCTCTACGACCCCCGCGCCCAGGAAGAGGTCTGGGGCGAGGACCCCGACACCCGCATCTGCTCCTCCTACGCGCCCACCGGCAAGGTCACCCCCGTCGACGGGGGGTTCACCATCAGCGGCCGCTGGCACTTCTCCTCCGGCTGCGACCACGCCGACTGGGCCCTGCTCGGCGGACTCGTCACCGACGCCGAAGGCCGGCCCGTGGACATGCGGACCTTCCTCGTCCCCCGCTCCCAGTACCGCATCGACGAGGTCTGGGACACCGTCGGCCTGCGCGGCTCCGGCTCCAACGACATCACCCTGGACCAGGTGTTCGTCCCCGAGCACCGCGCCCTGAGCTTCGGCCCGGTCACCGCCCTCCAGGTCCCCGGCCACCGGCTCAACCCCGAACCGCTCTACCGGCTCCCGTACGCCGCCGTCTTCACCACCACCATCTCGACCCCGATCGTCGGGATCGCCGAGGGCGCGTACGAGGACTACGTCGCCGCCACCCGCGAGCGCTTCCGCATCTCCTACGGCCAGCAGGTCGCCGAGGACCCCTTCGCGCAGGTCCGCATCGCCCGCGCCGCGAGCGACATCGACGCCTCCTGGCTCCAGCTCCGGCGCAACATCGCCGAGCTGTACGCCCTCGCCGAACGCGGCGAGGAGCTGCCGACACCCCTGCGCACCCGGGCCCGCCGCGACCAGGTCCTGGCCACCGAGCGCTGCGTCGCCGCCGTCGACCTCCTCATGGAGAACGCGGGCGGCAGCGCCCTGCGCACCGGCCCCAACCCCGTCCAGAGGGCCTGGCGCGACGTCCACACCGGGCGCGGCCACGCCGCCAACGACCCCGAGCGGGCCCTGGTCCTCTTCGGCCAGGGCGCCCTCGGCCTCGACATCCAGGACACGATGCTGTGAGCCTCACGTACGAGAACACCTCCCGGACCGCCAAGGCCGCGGGCCTGACCCTCCACTTCCACGAGGCCGGACCGGCGGACCCGCAGGCACCCGCCGTGATCATGCTGCACGGCGGCGGCCCCGGCGCCTCCGGCTGGTCCAACTTCGGCGGCAACCTGCCCCACTTCGCCGAGCACTTCCGCACCCTGCTCGTCGACCAGCCCTGCTACGGCCGCTCCGACAAACCCGAGCCCGACCGCGACTACTTCACCTACAGCGCCCGCGCGCTCGTCGCCCTCATGGACGAACTGCGCATCGAGCGCGCCCACTTCATCGGGAACTCCCTCGGCGGCGGCACCGCCACCCGCCTCGCCCTCGACCACCCCGACCGGGTCGACAAGCTCCTGCTGATGGGCCCCGGCGGGATCTCCCTCAACCTGTTCTCCGCCGACCCCACCGAAGGCATCAAGCGGCTCTTCGAGTTCAGCCTCGCGCCCGACCCCACCCGCGAGCAGATGCGCACCTTCCTCACCACCCTCGTCCACGACCCGGCGCTCGTCACCGACGCGCTCGTCGAGGAGCGCTACGCCCAGGCCACCGACCCGCAGGCCCGGCTCGGCAACGCCCGCATGGCCGCCACCTTCGCCAGGTGGCCCGAGGACACCATGCTCTGGCGCGAGGCCCACCGCATCACCCGGCCCGTGCTCCTGACCTGGGGCCGCGAGGACCGCGTCAACCCCGTCGACGGCGCCTTCCTCGCCCTGAAGGCCATCCCCGACGCCCGGCTCCACGTCTTCCCGCGCTGCGGCCACTGGGCGCAGACCGAGGCCGCCGCCGAGTTCAACCGCCTCGCCACCGCCTTCTTCCGGTACTAGGGAGCCTTCACATGGACATCCGCGCACTCGGCTACCTCCGCATCGAGACCGCCGACCTCGCCGCCTGGCGCACGTACGTCCTCGACATCCTCGGCATGGCCGAGGCCGAGGGCACCACCGACACCCTCCTCAACGTCCGGATCGACGACCGCGTCCACCGCTTCCAGTTCGTCGCCGGCAGCCAGGACCGGCTGCTCGCCGCCGGCTTCGAGGTCGCGAACTCCCGCGCGCTGGAGGACGCGGCCACCGAGCTGGAGGCCGCCGGGTTCGCCGTCAAGGAGGGCGACGCCGCCACCCTCGCCGACCGGCGCGTCCAGGGACTCGTCCACTGCGAGGACCCCAGCGGCAATCCGCTGGAGATCTACTGGGGCCAGGCCCAGGACCACAGCCCGCTCGCCGCCCCGTACGGGAACCGCTTCGTCACGGGCGGCCCCCACGGGGACCTCGGCCTCGGCCACGTCGTCCTCCCGGCCCCCGACACCGGGGCCACCCTCGACTTCTACGAGAACCTCCTCGGCTTCCAGCTGCGCGATTCGATGAGGCTGCCCCCGGTCGCGGTCCCCACCGGCGAGCCCGGCCGCGACTTCCACTGGATGCACTTCCTCAGCCCCAACCGCCGCCACCACAGCCTCGGCCTCTACCCGGGCGCGCTGCCGCCCGGCATCGTCCACTTCATGGTCGAACTGGAGCGGCTCGACGACGTCGGCTACTGCCTGGACCGCATGAACCGGGCGGGCATCCCCATCGCCTCCACCCTCGGCCGGCACTCCAACGACCACATGGTCTCCTTCTACGCGCAGGCCCCCGGCGGCTTCCAGGTCGAATACGGCTGGGACGGACTCGTCGTCGACCCCGCCACCTGGACGGCGAAGGAGATCACCGCGGACAGCTTCTGGGGCCACCAGTGGAACGGCTGATCGACCCGGCCTCGTTCCGCGAGGTGCTCGGAGCCTTCGCCTCCGGCATCACCGTCGTCGCGGCCGTCGGGGAGGACGGCAGTCCGGCGGGCCTGGCCTGCCAGTCCTTCGCCTCCCTGTCCCTGGATCCGCCGCTGGTCCTGCTGTGCGTGGGCAGGTCCTCCTCCAGCTGGCCCGCCGTCCGGGCGGCCGGCCGGTTCGGGGTCAGCATCCTCGCCGAGGAACAGCGGGAGGTGTGCCAGGCCCTCGGGCGGCGCGGCGGCGAGAAGTTCGACGGGGTCGACTGGGAGCTGTCACAGCACGGCGCCGTCCGGATCTCCGGGGCCCTCGCCACCGTCGACTGCGCCCTCGAAGAGGTCCACGAGGCCGGCGACCACTACCTGGTCACCGCCCGGGTCCTCGAACCGACCGCCCGCGACGGCGGATCGCCCCTGCTGTACTTCCGCAGCGACTACGCCACCGGAGCCTTCGCATCGTGACATCCGACAACGCGCCCGAGTACGGGTTCGAGTACGAGTACGACGTGGTCGTGGTGGGGTCCGGCGCGGCCGGCCTCGCCGCGGCCGTCACCGCCCGCCTGCGCGGCCTGACCGCCCTCGTCGTGGAGAAGACCGACAAGTACGGCGGCTCCACCGCCCTGTCCGGCGGGGCCATCTGGGTCCCCGGCAACTTCCACCTCGACCGGGCGGGCCTCGCCGACACCTACGACAAGGCCCGCGCCTACCTCGACGCCACCGTCGGCGACCGTGTCCCGGCCGCCCGCAAGGACGCGTACCTCTCCCACGGGCCGCGCATGGTCCGCGAGTTCCACGACCGCACCGAGATCCGCTTCATGTACACCCCCGGCTACGCGGACTACTTCCCCGAGGCCCAGGGCGGCATGGCCCAGGGCCGCTCCGTCGAGCCGTGCATCGTGGACTTCAACCGCCTGGGCGCCCTGCGCCACGGCATGCGCCGGGCGGGCCTGCCCACCTACGGGCTGACCATGACCTCGTACGACTTCCGCTTCCTGAACATGGTCGGCCGCACCTGGGCCGGCAAGAAGGCGTCCCTGAAGGTCGGGGCGCGGGCCGTCAAGGCGCTGGCCACCGGCCGCAGGCTGCTCTCCCTCGGCGAGGCGCTGATCGCCCGGATGCGGCTCTCGCTGGAGCGGCTCGGCGGGGAGCTGTGGCTGTCGGCGCCGCTGACCGGGCTGGTCACGGACGCCGCGGGCCGGGTGACGGGCGTACGGGTGGAGCGGGACGGCCGCGAGGTGGCCGTACGGGCCCGGGGCGGGGTGGTCCTGGCCTCGGGCGGCTTCTCGCACGACCAGGCGCTACGGGAGAAGCACCTGCCCGCGCCCACCTCGACGGCCTGGACGCACGCCGCGGAGGGCCAGACCGGCGACGCCCTGCGGCTCGCCGGCGAACTGGGGGCCGCCACCGACCTGCTGGACAAGGTCTGGGGCGCGCCCTCGGTGTGCCCGCCGGGGGAGAAGCCGTTCTTCCTGGTCGCCGACCGCGGCATCCCGGGGATGGTGATCGTCAACGAGGCGGGGGAGCGGTACGCCAACGAGGCGCTGCCGTACCACGCGTTCGTGGACCGGATGTACGCCGCCGACCGCCCGGAGGCCCGGACGGTGCCGTCCTGGCTGATCCTCGACGCCCGCTCCAAGGCCCGCTACCTGTTCGCCGGCCTCTTCCCCGGGCAGCCCTTCCCCAAGGCGTGGCGGGAGAGCGGCTTCCTGAAGGAGGCGGACACCGTGGAGGAGCTGGCCCGGCGGATCGCAGCGCCCGGCCTGCCCGCGGCGATCCGCCGCTTCAACGGCTTCGCCGAGGCGGGCACGGACGAGGACTTCGGGCGCGGCGAGAGCGTCTACGACCGCTACTACGGGGACCCGACGCTGCCGAACCCGAACCTGGCGCCGATCGTGAAGGCCCCCTTCTACGCGGTGCCCGTGCACCCGGGGGACATCGGCACCAAGGGAGGCCTGGTCACGGACGGCGACGGCCGGGTGCTCCGCGAGGACTCCTCACCCGTCGAGGGCCTCTACGCGTCCGGCAACTGCTCGGCGGCGGTGATGGGGGAGACCTACCCCGGGCCGGGCGCGACGATCGGCCCGGCCATGGCCTTCGGCTGGGCCGCGGTCAACGCCATCACCGCGGCCCTCGGCCGTCAGGACAGCTTGCCGTCGTAGTCCGGCAGCTTGACGGTGCGCTCGGCGTGGCCGCCGACCAGGTCGCTCTCGTTGTTGCCGATGTTGGCGATGATCGTGTAGCCGCGGGCCTCGATCTCGGCGCGCTTGCCCGTCTTGTAGGCGCTGACCTCGTCGAACAGGTCGGGCAGATCGCGGACGTAGAGGCCGGAGACGGGGTAGCCGACCGCCTTGAGGTTGCGCTCGGTGAGGGAGTGGATGATCCCGGGGCGGGCGGTGACGAAGAAGATCGCCACCCCGCGGTCGTTCGCGTACCGGGTCAGCTCGCGGACCTTGGAGATCGCGGGGGTCGGGAAGGTCCAGAACCAGTGGAAGTCCGTCTCCAGCGAGCTGTTGTCGATGTCGAGGACGATCGCCGGCTTCTCACCGGCCGGGGCGGCGGCGATGCGCTGCTCGATGGCGGGACGCGCGGCGTCGATGACGGCGGCGACATCGCGCTGCCAGGTGGCGTAGTCGATGCCGAGGATCGCAGCGTTTCCGCCAGGCGCGGACGCGGTGACGGACGCCGGGGCGGCCGGGGCCGCCTGGGCGGCGGTGGCCGGAACCAGGGTCAGGACGGCGGCCGCTGCGGCCACCGCGGCGGCGGTGGCGGTACGGGTGCTGCGCATGGGGGGACGCTCCTCGATCACGCGTTGACATGTACGTGATCAGAGTTGGCGAGATCCGCACCGTTGTCTACCGGCCGGTAGGAAACTTTTTGTGGCCACCCGGTGAACCCCCCGCCCCGCGGCGCTACGTATCGCAGTCCAGGACCGTGCGGCACAGCCCGCACCGCACCCTCAGCCGCCCGCGCACCGGCACCCGCAGCCGCTGCTCGCACACCGGGCAGGGGAAGCTCACCCGCAGGCCGTCGTCGAGGCGTTCGAAGCGGTACGCCGCCCCCCGCCCCGAAGCGGCCCCGGCCCGGCGGTCCTTGGCGTAGCGCAGCCGCGCCACCGGGCCCGCGGCGGCGAGCGGAGGCCGGCGCAGATCCCGCTCGGCCATGGCGCGGCCGCGCGCGTAGGCCTCGTACGCCTGCGGGCTGGTGAACCAGGCGGAGAGGTCCTCGCCGGTCAGCCGGGCGCGCCGGGCGAGGACGTACCCGAACTCCTCGGGGGTGAGGTAGCCGAGCTTCTGGTGGGTCAGCGCGTCCTCGCGGTACGCGTCGAGCAGCAGCCAGCCGACGCCGAGGTGGGCGGCGGCGGTGTCGGTGAGGATCTCGTTCTTCGCGGTGGCGGGAAAGGAGAGGTCCAGGCGGTGCAGCAGGACGTGGGTGACCTCGTGGGCGAGGGCCGCCGCCAGATCGCGCCGGTGGACGCGGAAGCGGTCGTTGACCTCGATGAAGTACTCGGGCCCCGCCGCCAGTTCCACGGTCGCCGCCTCCTCCATCGGCCGGAAGCTCACCACCATGCGCGCGTCGGGCAGCCGCAGCGCGCGCACCACCGCCGAGGCCACCCGCTGGGCTCCCAGGTGCAGGTCGTCCTCGGCCGTGAAGGCGGCGTCCGCGGGGGCGAGGCTGCCGGCGTAGGCGCGGACCCCGTCGGCGGACAGGCGCCGGAACAGCGCGGCGATCGAGGCGCGCACGGTCTCCAGGTGCGGAAATCCGTGCTCGATCGGGCTGCCGGGCCCGCTGTTCTCCGTCATGCCGCCCCCAGGGCCGGAAGTTGTCCGAAAACGCGTTCTTGATGCCCGCCATACATCGGATGTGTCATGGACGTGTCATTCACCCGATGACGCGCACGGCCCAACCCCCCACGAAAGGCAGTGTGTTGACTGTGACCACCCTTGCCCGCTTCGCGAAGCGCACCCTGGCAGCCGGCGCGGTCGCCCTCGCGGCCGTCAGCCTCCAGCCCGGCTCCGCCACCGCCTCCACCGCGCCCGTCGTCGGCGGCACCCGCGCCGCCCAGGGCGAGTTCCCCTTCATGGTGCGCCTCTCCATGGGCTGCGGCGGCGCCCTCTACACCCAGCAGATCGTCCTCACCGCCGCCCACTGTGTGAACGGCTCCGGCAACAACACCTCCATCACCGCCACCGCCGGAGTCGTCGACCTCAACAGCTCCAGCGCCATCAAGGTCAAGTCCACCAAGGTCCTCCAGGCCCCCGGCTACAACGGCACGGGCAAGGACTGGGCGCTGATCAAGCTCGCCAGGCCCATCAACCTCCCGACCCTCAAGATCGCCGACACCAAGGCCTACGACAACGGCACCTTCACCGTCGCCGGCTGGGGCGCCACCCGCGAGGGCGGCGGCCAGCAGCGCTACCTCATGAAGGCCACCGTCCCCTTCGTCTCCGACGCCGCCTGCAAGGCCGCGTACGGCTCCTCCCTCGTACCGAACGAGGAGATCTGCGCCGGCTTCCTCGACGAGGGCGGCGTCGACACCTGCCAGGGCGACTCCGGCGGCCCCATGTTCCGCCGCGACAACGCCGGAGCCTGGATCCAGGTCGGCATCGTCAGCTGGGGCGAAGGCTGCGCCCGGCCCGACTACCCCGGCGTCTACACCGAGGTCTCCACCTTCGCCTCCGCGATCAAGGCCGCCGCGGCGACCCTGTAGCCGAACCGCCCCGTTCTTCCGGCCGGGCGGGAACCGGCCGGAAGGACGAGGCGCCATGCCCCAAATGTACGTATCGTCGGCTGACGGGCAGCACGGCTGCGGTTGCGGGCCGCCGCACGCGCCGGTCCCATGGACAGAACGCACCGGGCGACAGTGGGGCAGGCAGGGCATGGCGATCAGAGTGGTCATCGCGGACGACCAGGAGATGGTCAGAACCGGATTCCGGATGATCCTCGAAAGCCAGCCGGACATCGAGGTCGTCGCCGACGTGGTCGACGGCGAGGCCGCACTGGCCGCCGTCGCCGAACACCGCCCGGACGTCCTCCTCCTCGACATCCGCATGCCGAAGCTCGACGGCCTGGAAGTGACCCGCCGCCTCTCCGCCACCAGGGGCACCTCGGGCACCACGGGCACCTCGGGCAACGACACACCACGCATCGTCATCGTCACCACCTTCGACCTCGACGAGTACGTCCACGCGGCGCTCCACGGCGGAGCATCCGGCTTCCTCCTGAAGGACGCCAGCCCGGCCATGCTGGTTGAAGCGGTCCGCGCGGCCGCCGTAGGCGACTCCCTGGTCTCCCCGGCCATCACCGTCCGCCTGCTGCGCGAGATGGCCCCGCGCACCCCCGCCGCCCAGGCGGCCCGCCGCCCCGTCGAACCCCTGACCGACCGGGAACGCGAGGTCGTCCGCTGCCTCGCCCGCGGCCTGACCAACGCCGAGATCGCCGGCGAGCTCTTCGTCTCCCTGTCCACGGTCAAAACCCACCTGGCCAACGTCCAGGCCAAACTCGACGCCCGCAACCGCGTCGAAATCGCCGCCTGGGCCTGGGAAAGCGGCCTGGCCGCCGCAACGGCGTGAACCTGCAGCCTCGCCTGAGGGTCCGGGCCGGGCAATTCCAGCCTCGCCTGGGGGTACCTCCCAGTGGTAGCCGGGGGAGTTTGAGGCGCGGGGTGCGGGGCGGAGCCCCGATCGGTGACCCGCACCGGACCACCCGGCCCCGCCACATCCAGCCCCGCCGGCGTTTGAGGCGCGGCGGAGCCCCAGGAGGCCGGTCCGCAGGAGCCCTGCTGCGGTGCCTCTCGCCCCACTCCGGGGCTGCGGACCGCCAAATCCAGCCCCGCCGGCGATTGAGGCGCGGGGTGCGGGGCGGAGCCCCGGGAAGCCGCGGCGCAGCCGCCCCGACGCCGCACACCCCCACCGCCACGGGAACCCGTACGCCCAGCCCCCCGCGCAGCGGGAAGACCCCATGAGCCCCCTCTCCGGCTGGGCCCGCCGCAACCCCCACACCGCCAACTGGGCCCGCCTCTGCCTCTCCCTCGTCCTCCTCGCCCTCGTCACCTTCGAGGGCGTCGTCCTGGCCCGCCGGCCCAGCCTCCCGCACGCCACCGTCTGGGTGTCCGGCATCCTCGTGTGCCTCAGCGCAGCGCCCTGGCCCCGCATCCCCCTCCTCACCCGCGCCTGGTTCGCCGCCGCCGTCACCTGGACCGCCACCCTCCTCCTCATCTTCGGCAACCACCCCATCGTCGTCTGGGGCGGCGGCGAGGCCGTGGCCCTCCTCGTCCTCCTCACCCAGGTCCTGCTGCGCGCCCCCGCCCGGACCGCCGCCGTCCTCGGCCCCCTCCTCGGCCTCGGCTGCACGGCCGTGCCCGTCCGGGACACCGACCCCGGCCGGTTCACCCTCCTCTTCTCCGTCCTGGCCGTCGTCGTCGCGGCGTACTCCCTCCTCCTGCGCCTCCAGGCCGCCCAGCGCGTGCGCGAACTGCGCGCCGTACGCACCGCCGAACGCCTGGAGCTCGCCCGCGAGCTCCACGACCTCGTCGCCCACCACGTCACCGGCATCGTCGTCGAGGCGCGCGCCGCCCGCTTCACCAAGGTCTCCGCCGAACGCGCCGGCGAGATCTTCGGCCGGATCGAGAACGCCGGCGACGAGGCCCTCGGCTCCATGCGCCGCCTCGTCACGATCCTCCGCGAGACCGACGGTCCGGGCGGCCCGGGCGGCGCCGAGACCCCCGGCGGCGGCACCAGCCCCGTCGCCGGCCTCGCCGACATCCGCGTGCTCACCGAACGCTTCTCCGTCACCGGCCCGCCCGTCGTCCTGTACGTGGAGGCGGGCCTGGAGGACCGCCTGCCCGCCCACGTCGCCGCCACCGCCCACCGCATCGTCCTGGAGGCCCTCACCAACATCGGCAAGCACGCCGCGACCGCCACCGCGGTCCGCATCGGGCTGCGCACCGTCCCCGCCGGCCTGGAGGTCCGCATCGCCGACGACGGCGGACGCCCCGCCAGACTCTCCGAGAACGCCCGCGGCGGCGGCTACGGACTGGCCGGCATGGCCGAACGCGCCGAGGCCCTCGGCGGCTCCCTCACCGCCGGCCCCGCCCCGGAAGGCGGCTGGCTGGTCACCGCGACCCTGCCCCTGTAAGGGGAGGAGGGGAGCGCCCCGGCCGGTATCCGTCTCACTGGCCGACTGGCCCGACGACCACCCGCCTGCGCCACGTATTCTCGGGAACCATGAACAACAGCGACATCGACGAGACCGACGAGGCCGTCACCGCCGAGCTCGCCCGCCTGCGGGACAGCATCGACAACATCGACGCGGCCGTGGTCCACATGCTCGCCGAGCGCTTCAAGTGCACCCAGCAGGTCGGTCACCTCAAGGCCCGGCACCACCTGCCCCCGGCCGACCCCGGCCGCGAGGCCAGCCAGATCGCCCGGCTCCGCCAGCTCGCCGAGAACGCCAAGCTCGACCCGGCCTTCGCCGAGAAGCTCCTCAACTTCATCATCGCCGAGGTCATCCGCCACCACGAGACCATCGCCGCGGGCGAGCAGTAACAGCCCCGGATCCGGCGCCGCCCAGCCCCCGCCCGCCCGGCGGGGCCAGGCCCGCCCCCAGGTCACCGCCGCGGCACTTGCGCCATGTCGACGGCCCCTGACCTCGGGCCCCCCGACCCTCGGGCCCCGCCGGGCCGGGCGGCGGCCGTGTGCGGGGGCGCGCAGGAGGGTCCCCGCAGGACGAGCGCGCAACCACCCTGAACGCCGAGACAAGGCTTGGTGCGCGAGGACGAGGAGACACTCCGGAGAGACCCCGCGCACGGCCGCCGCCCGGCACGGCCGCCGCCCGGCACGGCCGCCGCCCGGCACGGCCGCCGCCCGGCACGGCGGCTCCGGGTCCGGCACCGCCCGGGGACGGCCTACAGCCCAGCGCAGCGGTCAGGCAGCATGGGCCCCATGTCCGCAATGACGCGCAACGAAGCGCAGCTCCGAGCACAGCTCCTCGACGTCCACCACTACGCCGTCCGCCTCGACCTCACCGTCGGCGACGACACCTTCGACTCCACCACCGTCATCCGGTTCACCGCCCGCACCGCCGGAGACACCTTCCTGGAGCTGAAACCGGACGTCCTGCGCTCCGTCGCCCTCGACGGCCACCCCCTCGACCCGGCCTCCCTCGACGGCAACCGCCTCCCGCTCACCGGCCTCACCCCCGGCCCCCACGAGCTGCACATCGACGCCCGCATGCGCTACTCCCGCACCGGCGAGGGCCTGCACCGCTTCACCGACCCCGCGGACGGGGAGACGTACGTCTACACCCAGATGTTCCTGGACGACGTCCAGCGGGTCTTCCCCGCCTTCGACCAGCCCGACCTCAAGGCCGTCTTCGAGTTCACGATCACCGCCCCCGCGCACTGGAGCGTCCTCGCCAACGGCATCACCACGCGCCTCGCCGACCGGGACACGGACGGCGCCGGCATCTGGCAGTCCGCCGCCACCCCCGTCATCTCCACCTACCTCGCCGCCTTCGCCGCAGGCCCCTGGCACAGCGTCCGCACCGAGCACGCCGGACTGCCCTTCGGCATCCACTGCCGCCAGTCCCTGGCCCCCCACCTGGACGCCGACGCCGGAGAGATCCTCTCCATCACCACGGCCTGCTTCGACCGCTACCACGAGAAGTTCACCGAGCCGTACCCCTTCGACTCCTACGACCAGGCCTTCGTCCCCGAGTTCAACGCCGGCGCCATGGAGAACCCCGGCCTCGTCACCTTCCGCGACGAGTTCATCTTCCGCTCCGCCGTCACCGACACCGAACGCCAGCGCCGCGCCATGGTCATCGCGCACGAGATGGCCCACATGTGGTTCGGCGACCTCGTCACCCTCGCCTGGTTCGACGACATCTGGCTGAACGAGTCCTTCGCCGAGTACATGGGCTACCAGACCCTCACCGAAGCCACCCGCTTCACCGGCACCTGGACCGAATTCGGCATGGAGCGCAAGCCCTGGGGCTACGACGCCGACCAGCGGCCCTCCACCCACCCCGTCGCCCCCGCCCCCGAGGACGTCCCCGACACCGCCTCCGCCCTCCTCAACTTCGACGGCATCTCCTACGCCAAGGGCGCCTCCGCCCTGCGCCAGCTCGTCGCCTGGCTCGGCGAGAAGGACTTCCTCGCCGGCATCAACACCCACTTCGCCCGCCACAAGTTCGCCAACGCCTCCCTCGCCGACTTCGTGGACTCCCTCGCCGCCCACACCGAACGCGACGTCCACGCCTGGGCCGACATCTGGCTGCGCACCACCGGCATCGACACCCTCACCCCGCAGATCGAGGAGGCCCCCGAGGGCTGGACCCTCACCGTCGACCGCCGCGGCAGCCGCCCCCACCACATCGCCGTCGGCCTCTACGACCACGACCCCGTCGACGCCCACATCCTGGAACTGCGCGAACTCCTCGACCTCGACGTCCCCTCCGGCGACATCGTCTCCGCGAGCGGCCCGCGCCCCGCCCTCCTCGTCCTCAACGACGCCGACCTCACCTACGCCAAGGTCCGCCTCGACGACACCTCCGTCGCAACCGCCCTCAGCAGCCTCTCCGGCATCCCCGACCCGCTCACCCGCGCCGTCGTCTGGAACTCCCTGCGCGACATGGTCCGCGACGGAGAACTGGAGCCGGAGACCTACCTGATGACCGCCGCCGCCCACCTCCACCAGGAACGCGACCTGGCCGTCGTCCAGGGCGTCCTCGCCTTCGCCCGCCACCAGGTCGCCGTGCGCTACGTCGCTCCCGAGGAGCGGCCGGCGGCCCTGGCCACCATCACCTCCATCGCCCGCGACCTGCTGCGGCGCACCGAGGACGGCTCCGAGCCCGGCCTGCGGCTCACCGCCGTCCGCACCCTCGTCGACAGCGCCACCCAGCCCGACACCATCGCCGCCTGGCTCGCCGACGACACCGTCCCCGGCGGCCCCGAGCTCGACCCCGAACTGCGCTGGCGCATCCTGGCCCGCCTCGCCGTCCTCGGCGCCGTCGGCGAGCGGGACATCGACGCCGCCCTCGCCGCCGACCCCAGCGCCACCGGCGAGGAAGGCGCCGCCCGCTGCCGCGCCGCGCTCCCCTCGGCGGAGGCCAAGGCCGCCGCCTGGCAGCGCCTCTTCCACGACGACAGCCTCTCCAACTACCTCTTCAGCGCCACCGCCCAGGGCTTCTGGCAGCCCGAACAGGCCGACCTCGTACGGGAGTACGTGACCCGCTTCTACCCGGAGGCCGTCGCCCTCGGCGCCCGCCGCGGCCCCGCCATCGCCGAGGCCGCCGGCCGCTGGGCCTTCCCCGCCTACGCCATCGACGAGATCAACCTCCAGGCCGGACGCTCCTGCCTGGAGGACCCGGAGATCCTCCCCCTGCTCCGCCGCAAGCTCGTCGACCAGCTCGACGACCTCGCCCGCGCCCTGCGCGTCCGCACCTCCTGATCCGACCGGCGCCCGCCCCACCGAGGGGCGGGCGCCGGCGGCCTACGGGACGTCGGCGCCCTGCGCGAAGGCCCCGTCGGCGAGTACGGGCACGACCGCGCTCGCGTCGAGCTCGGCAGCGACGGCCACGTCGTCGGCGAACCCGCCCCGGGCCAGCTCGATCCCCGAGGAACAGCCGGCCACCGCCCCGGCGACATCGGCGGTCTGCGTGAAACAGCCCCGGGCGGCAGCGGCCTCGGGGGACAGGGAGCCGACGCCCTGCGAGGCCAGGGCGGCGATGACCGCCCCCGCACCCAGCAGATCCTCCAGCGCCGGCCGCAGCCCCCCGTCGGGCCACCGCTCACCGGCCGCGACCACCAGGACGGGCCGCTCCGCCGTCCCGTAACCGTGCCCGGCCAGCCACTGCCCGACCGCCTTGGCGTTGCGCAGACAGGCCGCCACCACCGTGGCATCGCCCGCCGCCGCGGAGATGGCGGATCCGTTGGGCGAGGGCAGCACGAGCCGGGGCGCATACGGGGCCCGCCGGAGCGCCGCGGGAGACAGCGACCACGGAGAGGCCGGGCTCGCGGCGCTCCGCCCTACGGCCAGCGCCGCCGACTTGCTCCGCGCGAAGGCGACCGCCGTCTCGTCCCGCCAGCCATAGGGGAAGACCCGGGTGCCCGCCTCGACGGCCACGCTCACCGCCGTCGTGAACGACAGCACGTCGACCACCACCAGGCAGCCGCCACCCGCCGCCAACTCCCTCGCACCGGCGGGCCCCCACTCGAACCGAACCCCGTGCCCCTGCTGCAAGAACCAATCGCTCATGAAGATCGAGTCTGACATCCGACCCCACCGGCGCTCCGGGTCCCCTCCGGCCCCACCGGCGTCACATCCAGCCTCGCCTGGGGGCACCTCCCAGCGGTAGCTGGGGGAGTTCGAGGCACGGGGCACATCCAGCCTCACTGGCGTTCGAGGCGCGGGCACATCCAGCCTCGCCGGCGTTTGAGGCGCGGGGTCCGGGGCGGAGCCCCGGCAGCGGCGCCGCACCCGCATGCCCCGCCCCCGCCCCCGCCCCCGCCGCCGCCCCCGCAGGGAACCGGCAGGTAGGCGATCCGGACAAACCCCGGCGGTTACCCCATTCGGGTCTGATCGTTGTACCGGCCGGGTGCCCGCACCGCCCAGCCCAGCCCAGCCCCGCACCGCACCGCCCAGCCCAGCCCCGGCGCAGCCGAAGCGCAGCCACCCAGCCCGCCCCAGCCTCCGGAGGACCCCGCATGACAGAGCCGCCCGGCACACCGCCCCCGCTCGCCGGCGGCCTCCACGGCGCCGAAGCCCTGCGGCCCCTCCTCGACACCGTCCTGGACGCCCTGCACACCGGAGCCCAGGAGCGCGGCGGGCCCATTCCGGCCGGCGGCCCCGACGCGCTCGCGGCCCGCGTCCAGGCCGCGCTGGGCGACGTACTCCCCGAAAAGGGCCACGGCGATCACGAAGCGCTCCGGACCCTCGTGCACACCCTCGCCGCCGGCGCGGCCGACCCCGCCGATCCCCTCTGCGCCGCCCACCTGCACTGCCCGCCGCTCGCCGTCGCGGCCGCCGCCGACCTCGCCGCCTCCGCCCTCAACCCCTCCCTCGACTCCTGGGACCAGGCCCCCGCCGCCGCCACCATCGAGGCCCTCCTCACCCGCACCCTCGCCGCCGAGTTCTACCCCGACGCCCCCCACCCCGACGCCCTCGTCACCACCGGCGGCACCGAAGCCAACCAGCTCGCCCTCCTCCTCGCCCGCGAACGCCACGGACCCGGCCTCACCGTCCTGCACGGCGCCAACGCCCACCACTCCATCCCGCGCTCCGCCTGGCTCCTCGGCCTCCCGCCCGCCCGCGCCCTCCCCACCCCCACCGGCACCCTCGACCCCGCCACCCTCGCCGAGGCCCTCGCCGCCACCCCCGGCCCCGTCCTCGTCACCGCCACCGCCGGCACCACCGACGCCGGACTCATCGACCCCCTCCACCGCATCGCCGACCTCTGCGACCGCTACGGCGCCGACCTCCACATCGACGCCGCATACGGCGGCCTCCTCGCCCTCAGCCCCCGCCACCGCACCACAGTCGACGGCCTCGCCCGCGCCCACTCCCTCACCGTCGACCTGCACAAACTCGGCTGGCAGCCCGTCGCCGCCGGACTCCTCGCCGTCCCCGACACCGCCCTGCTCGCCCCCCTCGCCCACCAGGCCGACTACCTCAACGCCACCGACGACACCGAAGCCGGCCTGCCCGACCTCCTCGGCCGCTCCCTGCGCACCACCCGCCGCCCCGACGCCCTCAAGATCGCCACCACCCTGCGCTCACTCGGCCGCGACGGACTAGCCCGCCTCATCGACCACACCTGCGCACTCGCCCAACACCTCGCCCGGCTCCTCGACACCCACCCCCGCTTCACACTCCACTCCCCGCCCACCCTCACCACCGTGCTCTTCCGGCCCACCCACGCCGACGACACCCAGGTCGCCACCCTGCGCCGCACCCTGCTCCACGAAGGCCGCGCCGTCCTCGGCCGCACCCACGCCGACGGCCGCCTCTGGCTCAAAGCCACCCTGCTCAACCCCCACGCCACCGCGCGGGACCTGGACACCCTCGTCACCCTCCTGGAAGGCAGCACCCACCGATGACCGCCCAGCTCGATGCACCCCACGACCTCGTCGGAATCGGCATCGGACCCTTCAACCTCTCCCTCGCCGCCCTCGCCCACGGCCTGCCGCACCTAGGAGCGGGCGAACTCGCCACCGCCTTCTACGACCAGCGCCGCGACTTCCGCTGGCACCCCGGCCTGCTCATCGACGGAGCCACCCTCCAAGTCCCCTTCCTCGCCGATCTCGTCACCCTCGCCGACCCGGCCAGCCCCTGGAGCTTCCTCAGCTACCTCAAGCACAAGGAACGGCTCTTCCCCTTCTACTTCGCCGAGCAGTTCCACATCCAGCGCGCCGAATACGACGCCTACTGCCGCTGGGTCGCCGGCCGCCTGCCCGGCCTCCACTTCGGCCACCAGGTCGACGCCGTCCGCTGGAACCCCGAACGCGACCTCTTCGAAGTCGACTTCACCGAACTCGACACCGACGGCGAAGCCGAAGCCCTCGGCCGCACCTACACCCGCCACCTCGCCCTCGGCGTCGGCACCGCCCCCTTCGTCCCCGAACCCCTGCGCCCCCTCGTCGACGCCCCCACCGTCCCCGTCGTCCACTCCGCCGACTACCTCGACAACCGCGCACGCATCATCGGCGCCGAACACGTCACCGTCATCGGATCGGGCCAATCAGGCGCCGAAGTCTTCCTCGACCTCCTGCGCGCCCGCCCCCACGGCCGCGAACGCCTCACCTGGCTCGCCCGCACCCCCTCCTTCGCCCCCATGGAGTACTCCAAGCTCGGCCTGGAACACTTCACCCCCGACTACACCCGCTACTTCCACGGCCTCCCCGAACCCGTCCGCGACAAGCTCGTCCCCGCCCAATGGCAGCTCCACAAGGGCATCGACGCCGACACCATCGCCGCCATCCACGAGGAGCTCTACCGCCGCACCCTCCACGGCGGCTGGCCCGACGCCGTCCTCACCCCCGGAGTCAGCGTCCGCACCGCCGGCCGCGTCGCCACCACCAAGGTCGAACTCCACCTCGAACACGTGGAACAGGGCACCCGCTCCCGCCTCACCACCGACGCCGTCGTCCTCGCCACCGGCTACCGCGAACGCCCCCTCACCAGCCTCCTCGCAGGCCTCGACCCCTACCTGCGCAAGGACTCCTCAGGCCGCCCCCGCATCGACGACCACTACCGGATGATCACCGACCCGGCCGTCACCGGCAGCATCTTCGTCCAGAACGGCGAACGCCACACCCACGGCGTCGGAGCCCCCGACCTCGGCCTCGCCGCCTGGCGCAGCGCCGCCATCCTCAACACCCTCACGGGCAAAGACCCCTACCCCCAGCCCGAACGCACCGCCTTCACCACCTTCGGCCTCGAACAACGCGAACACACCCGCCCCCAACCGACCGTCGACCTCCTCCCACTGGTCGAACACCCCTAGAGGGTGTCCGCCCCACCCCCGGCGCCAGGGTCGCCGCCATACCGGCCCACCTCGTGCGCACCGCCCCCTCAACCCGCAAGGGGCCGGGGCCCGCCACAGCGGACCCCGGCCCCCGTCCACACGGGTACCCCGACTAGAAGACCGGCGTACCCGCCCGGGTCAGCCGCCAGTCCACCGCCGCGAACTGCGCCGGATCCACCGTCCCCTTCGCCTTCACCCACTGGATGATCGTGTTGCGTATCTCGTCCGAATTCGCCCACAGCTGCTTCGCCTGCGGCACGTGCGGGAAGTTCCCGCCCCCCGACGCCCGGTAGTTGTTCACCGCGAGCACGAACTGCCCCGCCGGATCCACCGGCTTCCCCTGGAACGACAGCCCCGTGATCCGCGAACCGACCGGCTGCGCGATGTCGATGTCGTACGTGAACCCGTACACGGCGTCGTAGTTGTAGTCCGGAATGCTCTCGGAGTTCGTCAGCTTCGCCGGATCCACCACATCACCCGGGGCGGTCCGCACGTAGTACCGCGCCGAGTACTCCAGATAGTCCTTCAACTGCGCACCGGTCAGCAGCCGCGCCTCCAGCGTGTTCTCGAACGGGTACAGGCCCGCCGCGTCCCTGATCGTCACCTGACCCGCCGGGATCGACGCCGTCCGCGAGAAGCACGAGGCCTGCGACACCACCGGCAGCGCCGCCCACTCCGTACCCGAGAGGGCCGCCTTCACCGTCTCCGCCTGGACATGGTTGATCAGATCGATGATCGCCACGTCCTTGACCGGCCCGTCCGCCGAGGACATCGCCTGCGTCGAGGTGCCGATCACCTGGTTCACGTACGCCACGACCTTGCGGTGCTCGTCCGACAGCAGCCCCGTGATCTCCGGGTCCTCCACCGCCGTGTTCGAGTTCAGCACCTTCGCCGACACCTGCGCCACCGACCAGCGGCCCTTCGCCCACACCAGCTGGAAGTCGAACAGCGTCAGACGCTGCCCCCACTTCAGCGGCTCCGACAGCACCACGTCCTTGCCGGTCGCCTTGTTCTTCACCCGGTACTCGGGGATCTCCGTGTGCGCGTGCCCCACCAGGATCGCGTCGATCCCCGGCACCTGCTCCGCCACCAGCCCGGCCGCGTTCTCGATGTACGGCAGCTGATCCCCGTACGAGGACGTCCCGCTCGACCCCGAGTGCGCGGACACGATCACCACGTCGGCGCCCATCGAACGCAGCTTCGGCACGTACTTCGCCGCCTGCTCCTCCAGCCCCGGGAAGGTCATCTTCCCCTGGACATTGGCCTTGTCCCAGATCGCGATCCCCGGGTTCGTCAGCCCCAGCACCGCCACCTTCACATCCGGCCCGTGCGGGGTCCGCAGCCGGTGCATGCTGTACGGCGCGAACGCCGGCCGCAGCGTCTTCGCATCCAGCGCGTTCGCCCCCAGCAGCGGGAAGTCACACTGCTGCTCGAACTTGCGCAGCACCGGAATGCCGTAGTTGAACTCGTGGTTCCCCAGCGCCGCCGCGTCGTAGCCGATCGCGTTCATCGCCTGGGCCATCGGATGCACCGGACCCCGCCGCGCGGTGATCGGGTCCACCTTGGCGTAGTAGTACGAAAGCTGCGTGCCCTGGATCGTGTCACCCGCGTCGATCAGCAGCGTGTTGCACCGCCCCTTCTCCGCCCGCACCTGCTTCACCAGCGTGGAGATCTTCGCCAGACCCACGTCGTTGTGCGCCTTGTCGTCGAACTCCTTGTCCGTGAAATAGTCCCAGTTGAAGACATTCCCGTGCAGATCGGTCGTGCCCATCACCGTGAACGAGTACGTCCGCGGCTGCGGCTTCCCCGACCCGGCCTGAGCGGCGGCCGGGGTGCTCGTGGCCCCCGCCAACGCAACGGCCGCACCTGTCGCGGCCGTGGTCCCCAGAAACGCCCTACGGTCGAACGCCATGCCATCTCCCCTTGTGAGCTCAACAACGCGCGTAGATTCTGACCCATCGGTAACAAGCAGCAACACCCCGCCCGGGTTTCGATCCGATGACCGGACCGGTACGAGCGACAGTGCGAGAGTGAAACCATGACCCAGGACGCATCGCACGCATCGCACCAGCCCTACGGAACCCCCGAGGTACCCCGCGTCGCCGTCCGCGGCGAAGCCCGCATCGAAGTCGACCCCGAGATCGCCCGCATCGGCATCACCGTCAGCGCCCGCGGCACCGACCGGCGCACCGCACTCGACGACCTCACCCGCCGCAACAACACCGTCCTCGACCTCGTCAAGGGCTACGGCGACCCCGTCGAGAAACTCGAAACCGGCTCCTTCTCCATCACCCCCGAACTCACCCGCCACGGCCGCGGCGAACGCATCCGCGCCTACCACGGCCGCGTCCACATCACCGCCGAGCTCAACGACTTCACCACCCTCGGCGAACTCACCACCCGCCTCGCCGACCTCGAACTCACCGAGGTCGACGGCCCCTGGTGGGCCCTGCGCCCCACCTCGCCCGCCCACGGCGAAGCCCGCCGCCAAGCCGTACTCGAAGCCGTCCAGCGCGCCCGCGAATACGCCGAAGCACTCGGCGCCCGCCTCGCCGCCCTCGTCGAACTCGCCGACCTCGGAGCCGAGAACGCCGCCCCCTTCCAGCCCGCCCCCGGCGCCGGAATGCGCACCATGGCCTTCAGCGCCGCCGAGGACGCCGGCCCCCCGCCCCTCGACCTCGAACCACAGCGCCAGACCGTCTACGCCCAGGTGAACGCCCGCTTCACCATGACCCCTCCGCAACTCTGAAAAACTGCGGAATCGGCACCCCGGGGGTGCTCATCAGAGCACCCCCATGCACATTCAACAATTGTCAACAAGCTTTTGCCCAAAGGTTGTTGAGTGGACACCCGGAACCAATTTCCTACTGCCTGGTAGGGGAATACGCTCGCCTCATGCGCCGAGCGAAAATCGTATGTACCCTGGGCCCCGCCACCGACTCATACGACCAGATCAAAGCCCTGGTCGAAGCCGGAATGGACATCGCCCGCTTCAATCTCAGCCACGGCACCTACGCCGAACACGAAGAGCGCTACCAGCGCGTACGCAAGGCCGCCGACGAGACCGGCCGCAGCGTCGGGATCCTCGCCGACCTTCAAGGCCCGAAGATCCGCCTCGGCCGCTTCCGCGAAGGACCCGTACTCCTTGAACGCGGCGACGAGTTCACCATCACCGTCGAAGACCACGAAGGCGACCGCCACACCTGCGGCACCACCTACAAGGGCCTCGCCCAGGACGTCACCACCGGCGAACGCATCCTCGTCGACGACGGCCGCGTCACCCTCGAAGTCACCGCGGTCGACGGCCCCCGCGTCCACACCCGCGTCGTCGAAGGCGGCATGGTCTCCGACCACAAGGGCCTCAACCTCCCCGGCGTCGCCGTCTCCGTCCCCGCCCTCTCCGAAAAAGACATCGAAGACCTCCGCTGGGCCCTGCGCATCGGCGCCGACGTCATCGCCCTCTCCTTCGTCCGCAGCGGCCGCGACATCGACGACGTCCACCGCATCATGAACGAGGAAGGCCGCCGCCTCCCCGTCATCGCCAAGGTCGAAAAGCCCCAGGCCGTCGACAACATCGACGACATCGTCGCCGCCTTCGACGGCATCATGGTCGCCCGCGGCGACCTCGGCGTCGAAATGCCCCTGGAACAGGTCCCGATCGTCCAGAAGCGAGCCATCAAACTCGCCAAGCGCAACGCCAAACCCGTCATCGTCGCCACCCAGATGCTCGACTCGATGATCGACAACTCCCGGCCCACCCGCGCCGAAGCCTCCGACGTCGCCAACGCCGTCATCGACGGCACCGACGCCGTGATGCTTTCGGGTGAAACCAGCGTCGGCAAATACCCCGTCGAAACCGTCCGCACCATGTCCCGCATCGTCGAAGCCGCCGAAGAGGACATCCTCGCCAAGGGCCTCCCGCCCCTCACCGAGCGCAACAAGCCCCGCACCCAAGGCGGAGCCGTGGCCCGAGCCGCCGCCGAAATGGGCGACTTCCTCGACGCCAAATTCCTCGTCGCCTTCACCCAGAGCGGAGACACCGTCCGCCGGCTCTCCCGCTACCGCTCACCCATCCCCCTCCTCGCCTTCACCCCCGACCCCGCCACCCGCTCCCAGCTCAACCTCACCTGGGGCGTCGAAACCTTCCTCGGCCCCCACGTCGACTCCACCGACGCCATGGTCGCCCAGGTCGAAGAAGAACTCCTGCGCATCGGCCGCTGCGTCCCCGGCGACATCGTCGTCATCACCGCCGGCTCACCCCCCGGCGTCAGCGGATCCACCAACCTGGTCCGCATCCACCACATCGGCGACGCCGTCCGCTGACCACCCGCAGCCACTGCGGCTACAGCACCTCACGTATAAGACGCACCGCGTCGGGCAGCTCCAACAGGCTCTCACCCGTACTGGGGAAATGCCCGCCCGACGCGGTCACCCGCGCCGTCGCCCCCAGCTCCGACACGAACCGCATCACGTGCTCCGAGGTCTTCGCCCCGGTCACCGGGTCATCGGCCGCATGCAACACCCGGAACCCCCGCGCCGCCCCACGGATCCTCGCCCAGTCGAACTCAGACGAGAAGAACGGCGCCAGAGCGTCATAACCCACCTCGCCGGACATCGACGCCACGAACACCACCCCCGCGAACGCCCCCTCGGCCTCAGTGTCGTGCTCCTGCAGCAGACGCACCACATTCACCCCGCCCAGACTGTGTCCCACCAGCACGGTCTCACCGGCCGGAGCCCCCTCCGTCTCCGCGCGCAAACCCTTCAGCCACGCGCCCGCCTCCGGCGCGAACGGCTCCGGGAAGTCCGGCACCCGCACCTCGTGCCCCTCGCCGGAGAACTCCTGCACCACGGACCCGTACCAATGCTCGCCACTGCTCATCCCGTACCCGTGCGCGATCACGATCCTGCTCATGACTGTCCCCCACCATCTCGATCTATCGAAACGCTACGCAGCGTTTCGATTAAAGGTAGGGCTATCGTGATGACGTGTCAACCACTCCCCAGAACCCCACGCCCCGAACGGGCGGCCGCCTCCGCAACGAAGACGCCCACCAATCCGTCCTCGAAGCCACCGCAGCACTACTCGTCGAAAACGGCTACGGCGCCCTCACCATCGAAGGCGTCGCCAAACGCGCCAACGTCGCCAAAAGCACCGTCTACCGCTGGTGGAAATCCAAACCCGCCCTCGTCATGGACGCCTACGCCCACGAAACCGCCACCCGCGTCCCCGAACCCGACACCGGCACCCTCACCGGCGACCTCACCGCCTTCGTCACCGACCTCTACCGCATCGGCAACGACCCCGTCCGCACCAAAGCCCTCACCGGCCTCATGGCCGAAGCCCAACTCGACCCCGCCTTCGCCCAACCCTTCCGCGCCTGGGTCCAAACCCGCCGCGAACTCGTCACCACCCTCCTCACCCGCGCCATCACCCGCGAAGAAATCCCCGCCGACACCGACCTCGACCACGCCACCGACCTGATCTTCGGCCCCTTCTGGTACCGCCTCCTCATCGCCCACGCCCCCCTCGACCCGGCAGACGCCGAAGCCCACGTCACCACCATCCTGAACGGCCTCACGCGCCGCCCATGAGGCACTACCAGCCGAACCGCCGATCCACCACGGCCGCGAACTCCTCGAACGTCAACACCGCATCCCCGTTCGCGTCCGCCGCATCGAACAACGCCGACGAAGCGTCCACATCCCCCACACCCCAAAACGGCAGAACCCCCTGGGCAGCGAGCGTCGGCCCCTTCGACCGCAACGCCGAGATCACCTCCAGCCGGGTCAGCTCACCATCCGCGTTCAAATCCAACGCCTCGAACAGCTTCCGGGCCTTCTCACTCATCACACAGTCCCCTTCATCGAACGCCTTGACCTCAACCTGACTTCAGGTCCTACGGTCAACAACATGTCGATCAAGGAATACCCCCAAAACCAGCTCGCCGCCCAGCCCACCGGCTACTGGACCCGCGAAGCCGCCAACCTCGCCATAGGCGGCCTCCGCGCCGCCCTCGCCGAGGAGGACCTCACCCAGCCCCACTGGTGGGCCCTCAACCACATCGCCGGCGCCCCCGGAGAGTGGACCCGCGCCGCCCTCACCACGAAGCTGGCCCCCTACGACGACCAGGACACCGACTTCGAGGCCCTCTTCGCCGACCTCGAAGCCCGCGGCTGGCTCACCGAAACCGACGACACCCTGACCCTCACGGACCAGGGCGAAGCCGGCCGCCTCCGCGCCCGCGACCGCAACGCCAAGGTCCACGCCCGCATGCGGGAAGGCATCGACGACGCGGCCTACGCGGCCACCATCGACGTCCTGCGCCGCCTCGTAGCCAACCTCGGCGGCAACGGCGACCTTCCCTAACCGACCCGCCGGGCCAGCACCTGCCCCGGCCAGTCCCCGGACAGGAAACGCTCGGTCGAGGTGAAGCCGTTGCGCTCGTAGAACGCGACCAGAGCGCCCCCGCCACCCGCCCAGCAGTCCACCCGCAGCAAGCCCACCCCGGCCCGCCGGGCCTCCTCGACGGCATGGGCCAGCAGCGCCGCCCCGATGCCCAGACCCGCGTACCGCCGGTCGGACACCAGCAGCCGGACGTACCGCTCGGGTTCACCGGCCGCCGCGATCGGCATCTGCGGGCTGGGCCCGGAATCCAGCACCAGGGCTCCGACGGGTGTCCCGTCCAACTCCGCGATGTAGGGGGCGTTCTCGGTCGTGTACCGCTCGACCCGCGCCGGCCCGCCGGGCCGCTCCGAGTACGGCGTCGTGCCCCACTGCTCGGTATTGCCGCGCTGGTTCATCCAGACCACCGCGGCGTCGAGCATCCCCAGAATGCCGGCCGCGTCTTCCGGCCTGCCCGGTCTGATCCGTATGTCATAGGTGCTGTCGTTCACAGTGGCACTTTAGGCGCGGGGCTAGTACTTGGGCCCGATGTGGGCGTCCATCAGCGCGACGGATTCCTTGCGGGCGATGGACACGTTGAACGGGTCGCTGCCCCGGGCCAGGATCGTCCACCGGACGCCGACCTTGGTGAGCGTGTCGGTACAGAGCTTCCGGATGTCGTCCGACTTGTTGGTGAAGAAGTATCGCGGGTACTCGTACCGCTTCCGCTCGCCGCCGACCATCCGCGTGGTCCAGTTGATCGTCCGGCATCCGTCGGAGTGGATGAGCCCCCGGATGAACTCCCACGGGTGGGCATCGAGGATCTCCTGCTGCCAGTCGTCGAGGACGATGCGGCGCTCGTGCTTCTTGCCGGGCCCGTGCTGCGGGAACATGCATGTCCAGTGCCACGTGTACGACTTGACCTCCACGCAGCCCTGCCTGAGGCGTCGCCCCACCCTGGGCTGATGCATGACGAGGTGCATCGCTTCCTCGGCGGCGTCGATGAGCCCTGGCCGCGACGCGTCGCAGAAGATGGACAGGTGGTGCTGCTTGCGTTTCGAGATGATGTGGCCGTCACCGAGGTAGAGGCCCAAGAGGTAGGCGTACGCGCGCTGATCGAATTCCCGGCCTGTGCACCTCGGGCAATCGGTCGGCTGGAAGTAGGTCTCGCCGCGGTGTCTTCGGTCCTCGTGCCGCCACCATCCGATGGTGCCGCGCGGCACGCCGAGGTGCTCGGCCACTACCCGGTTGGTCACGCCCCGGCGTAGCAGCAAGACTGCTTCTTCACGTATCGAAGGATTGTGCTCCACACCCGGGAGCTTCGCCGTCAATCGTCCGGTTGGCCGTAAATCGAAGTTTCGTTCACCGTGACGAGTGAAGATCGCAAAATGCGCTTGGCGACCTTGGAACTAAAGGAGAAGTACCCCGGGTCGGATTCGAACCGACGCTGAATGGGTTTTGAATCCATCGCCTCTACCGCTGGGCTACCGGGGCCCCTTGGAAACGAAGGATACCTAAGACCCTCCGTGTCACAAACATACAGGAGCTAGGTAGGCTCGGGGGAGCTGAATCGCCTTGCAACAAGGAGCCCCCGTGACCGCCGAGCACGAGTCGACGCCCACGCCCGACGCCGACCAGTCGCACGTTCCGCCGCTGACGACCCGCGTCGTCATCGCCGAGGACGAGGCGCTCATCCGCCTGGACCTGAAAGAGATGCTCGAGGAGGAGGGGTACGCCGTCGTCGGCGAGGCCGGGGACGGGCAGACGGCCGTCGAGCTCGCGCGCGAGCACCGGCCCGACCTGGTCATCCTCGACGTGAAGATGCCCGTCCTGGACGGGATCTCCGCCGCCGAGAAGATCGCGGAGGAGTCCATCGCGCCGGTGCTGATGCTGACCGCGTTCTCGCAGCGCGATCTGGTCGAGCGGGCCCGTGACGCCGGGGCCATGGCGTACCTCGTGAAGCCGTTCAGCAAGAGCGACGTCGTGCCCGCCATCGAGATGGCGGTCTCCCGTTTCGCCGAGCTGAAGGCGCTGGAGAAGGAGGTCGCCGACCTCTCGCTCCGCCTGGAGACCCGCAAGCTCGTGGACCGGGCCAAGAGCATCCTGCAGACCCAGTACGGGCTCAGCGAGCCGGCCGCGTTCCGGTGGATCCAGAAGACCTCCATGGACCGCCGCATGTCCATGCAGCAGGTCGCCGAGGCGGTCATCGAGGACGCCGAGGAGAAGAAGCAGCAGCAGGACGCCGCCAAGGGCCAGTAGGGCCCCGGCCCCGGCCCCGGAACATGCGTGAGGCCCGTCTCCCCCCGAGGGGAGACGGGCCTCACGGCGTGGAGGGCGGGGTCAGTCCTCGCCGAGGTAGGCCTTGCGGACGTCCTCGTTGTGCAGGAGGTCCTGGCCGGTGCCGGAGAGCACGATCTTGCCGATCTCCATCACGTGCGCCTGGTCGGCCAGCGAGAGCGCGGCCTGGGCGTTCTGCTCGACGAGCAGGATGGTGGTGCCGGTGGCCTTGAGCTCGGCGATGGTCGCCATGATCTTCTGCATCATGAGCGGGGAGAGGCCCATGGAGGGCTCGTCGAGCATGAGCAGCTTGGGCTGGCACATGAGGGCGCGGCCCATGGCGAGCATCTGCTGCTCGCCGCCCGAGAGGGTGCCGGCGGCCTGCTTGCGGCGCTCTCCCAGGATGGGGAAGAGGTCGTAGGCGCGCTGGATGTCCTTCTCGATGCCTTCCTTGTCGCTGCGCAGGAAGGCGCCGAGCTGGAGGTTCTCGGCGATCGTCAGCCGGGGGAAGATGTGGCGTCCCTCGGGGGAGTGCGCCAGCTTCATGGAGACGATCTTGTGGGCGGGTACGCCGGCCAGCGGCTTGCCGTCGAAGGTGATGTTGCCTGCGGTGGGCTTGAGGAGCCCGGAGAGGGTGCGCAGGGTGGTCGTCTTGCCGGCGCCGTTGGTGCCGACGAGGCAGACGATTTCGCCTTCGTTGACCTCGAAGGAGATGCCCTTGACGGCTTCGATCTTGCCGTAGGCGACCTTGAGGTCTTCGACCTTGAGCAGTGCGGTCACTTGGCCTCTCCTTCCGTGCTGGTGGTGCTGGTGGTGCTGTCCGCGTCAGCGTCCGCGTCCGCGGCGGTCTCGGCCTCGACTTCGGCCTCGGCTTCCGCTTCGGCGTGGGCCTCGGCGGCTTCGACCTCGGCGACTTCTTCGTCGCCGGGGGCGCCCTCGAAGGGGGTGCCGAGGTAGGCGGCGATGACGCGTTCGTCGCCCTGGACTTCGGCGGCGGTGCCTTCGATGAGCTTTTCGCCCTGGACGAGGCAGGCCACGCGGTCGCAGAGGTTGAAGATGAAGCGCATGTCGTGCTCGATGACGAGGACGGCGATGCCCATGTCGCGGATGGCGAAGATGAGTTCTTCGGCGGCGCGGGTTTCCTGCGGGTTCATGCCGGCGGTGGGCTCGTCCAGGAGGATGAGGCCGGGGTCGCTGGCGAGGGCGCGGGCGATTTCGAGCTTGCGCTGTTCGCCGTAGGGGAGGTTCTTCGCGAGGTGTCCGGCCTTGTTCTGGAGGCCGATGAACTCGAGGAGTTCCATGGCGCGTGCTTCGCTGGCGGCTTCGGCGCGCTTGAAGCCGGGGCCGCGCAGGAGGGCGGACCAGAGGCCTTCCTTGGTGCGGGTGTGGCGTCCGACGAGGACGTTCTCCAGCACGGTCATGTTGTGGAAGAGCCGGATGTTCTGGAAGGTGCGGGCGACGCCTGCTGCGGTGACCTTGTGGGGCGTGGGCGGCAGGACGGTGCCCTTGTAGCTGACGGTGCCCTCGGTGGGGACGTACAGCCCGGTGAGGCAGTTGAAGAAGGTGGTCTTGCCGGCGCCGTTGGGGCCGATGAGGCCGACGATCTCGCCGGCGTTGACCTTGAGGTCGACGCCCTTGACGGCGGTGAGGCCGCCGAAGCGCATGGTGACGCCGCTGGCTTCGAGGACGGTGGTCGTGGTGGTGGTGTCTGTGGTGGTCATGGTGTTCACGCCCCCGCCTTGGCGGTGGCCAGGTCCGTGGGGGCCTGGTCAGTCGTCTCTTCGTCGTGGTACTCGAGCTGCGCCCGCTTGTTGGCGATGAGGCCTTCGGGGCGGAAGCGCATGAGCAGGATGAGGGCGATGCCGAAGGCGAGGAGCTGGTAGTCCTGGAGGAAGGCCAGCTTCGCCGGGATCAGGAAGAGGAGTGCGGCGCCGAGGATGGGGCCGCGGATGGTGCCCATGCCGCCGAGGATGACGGCGGCGAGGAGGAACGCGGAGTTCGGCGGGACGGGCCCGGCGAAGACGTAGTTCTCGGGGACGACCGTGCTGTTGACGTGTGCCTGGACGGTGCCGGCGAGGCCGGCGAGGGTGGCGCCGAGGGCGAAGGCGATGAGCTTGACCTTGAAGCCGTTGATGCCCATGGCTTCGGCGGCGGTCTCGTCCTCGCGGATGGCGACCCAGGCGCGGCCGATGCGGCTGTTGCCGGCGCGGGCGAAGACCAGGATGACCAGCGCCATGACGAGCAGCATCAGGAAGTAGTAGTTGGCGTAGGCGCCGAGGACGATGCCGCCGACCGTGTGGGATTCCCCGAAGTTCCACCCGAAGATTTCGAGGTGGGGGATGTTGGGGATGCCGTTGGGGCCGTTGGTGATGTCGGGGCCGGAGTCGCCGTCGAGGTTGCCCATGGCGATGCGGAAGATTTCTCCGAAGCCGAGGGTGACGATGGCGAGGTAGTCGCCGCGCAGGCGCAGGGTGGGTGCGCCGATGACCACGCCGAAGATGAGCGAGGCGAGGGCGCCGACGATCATCGCTGCCCAGAAGGGGAGGCGGACGTCGAAGGCGGAGGCGGTGCTTCCGGAGACCAGGGCGGCGGTGTAGGCGCCGACGCCGAGGAAGGCGACGTAGCCGAGGTCGAGGAGGCCGGCGAGGCCGACGACGACGTT
The DNA here is from genome assembly GCF_042736975.1 of Streptomyces sp. NPDC059989. Lineage (NCBI taxonomy): Bacteria > Bacillati > Actinomycetota > Actinomycetes > Kitasatosporales > Streptomycetaceae > Streptomyces > Streptomyces sp. NPDC059989. Next base: position 14,807 of record NZ_JBHWUO010000050.1, on the reverse strand, counting down.
GAGGCCGAGGGCGACGGTCGCGAAGATCAGGATGTTGACCGCGATGAGCGTGTAGGTGTCGCCGCTCTGCTGGATGAAGGGGAAGGCGATCGCGGCGGCCGCGGTCCCGATGAGGGTGACCTGGCGGTTGTTCGCGGTGATCGTGCTGAAGCGGTCCAGGAGACCGGACTTGAGCAGGGCGAAGGCCGCGAAGCCAACGATGATCAGGTAGGTGACGAAGAGCTGCGGTTCCTTGTCATCGGTGTCGATGCCGAAGGTGATGACGTAGAGGCCGAGGGCGAAGGCGCCGGTGATGATGAGGATCTCGGCCCAGGAGGGCAGCTTCTTGGCGGGGGCCGCCTTGTGGCTGTCGTCGGGGAGCTTGTACGCGGCGAGGGCCGGGATGAGCGAGCCGACGAGGGCGACGTAGGCGCCGGGTTCCAGGTGGGCGAAGCCGCCGAGGACCACGGCGATGGAGATGACCGTGAACCAGGTGCCGGCGAGGGTGCCGAGCGCGAGGATCCAGACGGGCTTGCGGGCGCCGGTGGGGGTGAGCCAGCGCAGGCCCTTGACGCCGAGCGCGGAGAGCGCGAAGGCGGCGGTCAGGAGTCCGGCGACGAGGCTGAGGGTCTGGATGGGCGCCGGGCTGCCGTAGTAGGTCAGGTCGCCGGGGAATTCGGCGGTCCAGGTCCAGGCGAGGAAGGCGCTGACGATGGTGAGGAGGCTGCCGCCGATGACCGCGTAGAGGAGTGCGGCGGGGGCGGGGCCCTGCTTGGCGACGGCGGTCTGCGGGGTGGTGTTGGTGGTCATGGTTCTCACGCCCGATCCGCGACGCGCTCGCCGAGCAGGCCTTGTGGCCGCACGAGGAGGACGACGATGAGGAGTACGAACGCCCAGACGTTGGACCAGGCTCCACCGCCGAGCTGCTGCATGCCGGGGATCTCTTCGATGTAGGCGATCGAGAGGGCCTCGGCGAGGCCGAGGACGACGCCGCCGACCATGGCGCCGTAGATGTTGCCGATGCCGCCGAGGACTGCGGCGGTGAAGGCCTTGAGGCCGAGGATGAAGCCCATCTCGAAGTTGATCTGGCCCTTGTCGAGGCCGTAGGCGACGGCGGCGACGGCGGCGAACGCGGCACCGATGGCGAAGGCCATGACGATGATGCGGTCGGTGTTGATGCCCATGAGCTTGGCGGTGTCGGGGTCCTGCGCGGTGGCCTGCATGGCGCGGCCGCTGCGGCTCTTGGAGACGAAGACGCCGAGGGCGAGCATGCAGAGCGGGGCGAGGATGAGGACGAAGAGGTCCGCGCGCTGGATCGCCAGGTTGTCGGTGATCTTGAAGGCGGCGCCCTTGAACTCGGGGAAGCTGACGGCCTTCTTGGCGTCCGGGTAGAACTGCCAGACGAGCTGCTGGAGCGCGATCGAGAGGCCGATTGCGGTGATGAGCGGGGCCAGTCGGGGGGCGCTGCGCAGGGGTCGGTACGCGAAGCGTTCGGCTGCGGTGGCGACGAGGACCGAGGCGAGCGCGCCTCCGACGATCATGACGGGTATCGCGATCAGCAGGGAGGTGCCGGTCGGGAGGATGGCGTAGGCGGTGAGCGCGCCGAAGCCGCCGATCATGAAGATCTCGCCGTGGGCGAAGTTGATGAGCTGGACGATGCCGTAGACCATGGTGTACCCGATGGCGATGAGGCCATAAAGGGCACCGAGGGCAAGGCCGTTGGCCAGCTGTTGCGGCAGTTCGTGCACCGCAGGGCCTCCGATGAGCGTGTCGGATAAGACTCCGCGCGAGGGCGCTGTTTGCGCCCTCGCGCGGCTGGTTCTTTTGAGGGGGTCAGGCCGTCGGGAAGGACCGGCCCGGGGTCCCGGCTAGCGGGACGTGGGGGCTACTGGTTGAAGGTGTCGCTCTTGACGTCGATCCACTTGCCGCCCTCGACCTTGTAGACCGTGAGCTGCTTGTTGGTGGTGTCGCCGTACTGGTCGAAGGCGACCTTGCCGGTCACGCCCTCGAAGGAGACCTTGCCGAGAGCCTCGACGACCTTGGCGCGGGCGTCGGTGGGCAGCTTGCCGCCGTTGGCGGCGACAGCGGCCTTGACGGCCTGGATGACGGCCCAGCCGGCGTCGTAGGAGTAGCCACCGTAGGCGGCGTACGGGTCCTTGTAGCCGGCGGCCTTGTAGTCCTCGATGAACTGCTTGGCCGTGGGGAGCTTCTCGACCGGGTAGCCGATGGAGGTGGAGAGGTCGCCCTCGTTGGCCTCACCGGAGGCGCTGATGAAGGCGGGGTCCTGGATGCCGTCGCCGCCCATGAGCGGGATGTTGGCGCCGGTCTTCTTGATCTGGTCGGCGAGCAGGCCGCCCTCGGGGTACTGGCCGCCGAAGTAGACGGAGTCGGCGCCGGAGGTCTTGACCTTGTCGGCGGTGGAGGAGAAGTCGGTCTCCTTCACGGTGACGTGGTCGGTGCCGACGACCTCGCCGCCGAGCTTCTTGAACTCGTCGGAGAAGATCGCGGCGAGGCCGGCGCCGTAGGTCTGCTTGTCGTCGACGACGAAGACCTTCTTCTTGCCGGCGTCCTTGAAGAGGTACTGGGCGGCGAACTTGCCCTGGACCACGTCGGTGGCGGCGGTGCGGAAGTAGGTGTCGAAGGGGCGCTTGAACTCGCCCTTGCCCCAGTTGTCGCCCTGGCTGAGCGAGGGGTTGGTGTTGGCGGGCGAGACCTGCGCCAGCTTGGCGGAGGCGAAGACGCCCTGCATCTGCTGGGCGACGCCGGAGTTCAGGGGGCCGACGACGCCGACGACGTCCTTGTTGCCGACGAGCTTGGTGGCGTTGGCCTGACCGGAGGCGGGGACCGCCTGGTCGTCGAGGGCCTCGACCTTGAACTCGATGCCGGGGACCTCGTTGTTCTTGTTGGCCGTCTTGGCCGCGAGGTCGACGGAGTTCTTGATGCCCTGGCCGAGCGCGGAGAGCGAGCCCGTGAGGGGGGCGTCCACGCCGATGACCACGACGGTCTTCTTGCCGCCGCCGTTGTCCTTGGATTCTCCGTCGCGCGAGCCGCAAGCGGTGAGGGTCAGTGCTCCCGTGGTGATCACGGTGGTGAGGACGAGCAAAGAACGGTGTCGCACGATTCTTCCTTTCCCTGGCGCGGCGCCCTCTGTCGAGGTGCCGGTAGGTCGCCGGGCCGCACTGGGAGGTCCACGGCCGTGCTGAGTCGCGCCCATCGGCGCGGTGACTGGCCGTGACTCTAGGCCCGAGGTGGCGAGCACGGGGAGCGGGGAAAGGATGATGTGACGCTCTTGTTATGCCAAGGGCAAGAATGGGTGGTGGGAGTGTGGACAGATCGGGCGTTTAGCGACGGCTGGGAATGTCCGCATCGTGAGAAATACCTGCTCCCCTAAGGGGCTTGAGGCCTCCATGCACCTGTCTTTGATCCAATTCAGCCGAATGTGGCAGCGCGTGGCCGAAAGAATCCGCCGGGTGGCCATTCCCAAGGGAAAAGGGGGATTCGATCCGGCATGTTCATTACGTAGAGTAACGAACGAGGTTGATCCAAACGGCTCGGATGGATCTTGTTCCGGTGGTCGTAGGGCCTGCCACCTGCGGTTCGTCCGTACGGTGGCATGTGGGTGGCATGTGCCCGGAAGCCGGACAGTGCGCGCGGGAATGCGGTGACCCCGGTCACGTCGGGGGGCGCCAGTTCTCGGAGCTCCCGGTCGCCCCGTTCTGCTCCGCGCAGCGCTGGGCCACGAATCGGTCGATGAGCTCAAGTGCCTTGGCCTGTCCGGCAGTTCGCTCCTCGGCGCGGCCCGCGGCGACCGCGTCCTCGTGGATCGCGTACTGCTCGTTGGAAAGACCCTTCTGCTCCCAGTCCAAACCGGACCATTTGGTTCCGAGGAGAGTCTCCTTGGCCCAGTACGAGACCAGGCTGGTGCAGACCTGGGCGGGCGAGGAGGGGCTCGGGGCGGGGCTCTCGGAAGCGGAGCGGTCGGCCTCGGGTGGTGGGGTGGAGGCTGAGCATCCGGTCAGGGCGAGCGCCGCGAGGAGGGTGGAGGCGGCGTACCGGACCGTGGAGCGTGGCGGGGTCCCCATGAGGGGAAGGTAGGCCGTCACCATCGGTGACACAACACATGCGGGCGCGCGAGGTTTCGGACTGGCGGATTCCGGGTGGGTGAGGCCGGACTAGGGCGCTCAGGGTGGGCACAATCCAGCCTCGCCGGTGTTTGAGGTGCGGTCTTTGAGCCGCACCCGGGCGCGAGGCGGGGAAATCCAGCCTCGCCGGCGTTTGAGGCGTGGGGGTCCCCCCGGACGGAGTCTGGGGGAGGGTCTGGGGCGGAGCCCCAGGTCCCGGCGGAGCCGGGCTTCCCAGCTCCGCGCAGCGGCGGGGGGTCCGCCGGGGCCGGGCGCGCGCCGAGGCACCTCCTCGGGCGCCGAACGTGGCCAGGGGTCGGAGAGTGACAGCCTTGTTGCGTTCGGCGCCCTGCGGGGGCGCCCCGGCACACACCCGGCCCCGGCGGTGCCGACTCGGGATGTGGGGCGGAGACGGGCGCAGGCCCGGGAGCCCTCGCCGAGTGGGGCGGGGTCCGGGCCTGCGGCTCGGCGGCAGGGGGTCAGGCTCCGGCCGGGGCGGCGTCGCGCAGGAGGCAGGTCAGGCGGGCGGTGCAGACGCGCCGCTCCTGCTCGTCGCTGATGACGACCTCGTAGGTGGCGGTGGAGCGGCCCCGGTGCACGGGGGTGGCGACGCCGGTGACCATGCCGGAGCGCACGCCCCGGTGGTGGGTGCAGTTCAGGTCCACGCCGACGGCGACCTTGGTGATGCCGCCGTGCATCATCGCGCCGACCGAGCCGAGGGTCTCGGCCAGCACGGCGGAGGCCCCGCCGTGCAGCAGCCCGTACGGCTGGGTGTTGCCCTCGACCGGCATCGTGGCCACGACCCGCTCGGCCGAGGCCTCCAGGATCTGTATGTCCATGCGCTGCCCGAGGGCGCCCGCCGAGAAGAGGGCGGGCAGGTCCAGGCCCAGGGCCGCGTACTCGTCGAGTACCTCCTGCGGGAACTTCACTGCGTGCTGCTCGCCCATGGGCCGGCTCCGTTCGTCAACGCTCGTTAACCATCTTGTCCTGGGTCGTTCTATCAGGCCCGTTCGAAGCGGATGACGACGGACTTGCTCGCCGGGGTGTTGCTGGTGTCCGCGGTGGAGTCGAGCGGGACCAGCACATTGGTCTCGGGGTAGTAGGCGGCGGCGCAGCCGCGGGCGGTCGGGTAGTGCACGACGCGGAAGCCGGGCGCGCGCCGCTCCACGCCGTCCTTCCACTCGCTCACCAGGTCCGTGTAGGAGCCGTCGGCCAGTCCCAGCTCGGCGGCGTCCTCGGGGTTGACCATGACCACGCGGCGGCCGCCGGTGATCCCGCGGTAGCGGTCGTCGAGGCCGTAGATCGTGGTGTTGTACTGGTCGTGGCTGCGCAGGGTCTGCAGGAGCAGCCGTCCCGCCGGGACCTTCGGGTACTCCACGGGCGCGGCGGTGAAGTTCGCCTTGCCGGTCTTGGTGGGGAAGCGGCGCTCGTCGCGCGGGGCGTGCGGGAGCTGGAAGCCGCCGGGGTGGGCGACCTTGGTGTTGAAGTCCTCGAAGCCGGGGACCACGCGGGAGATGCGATCGCGGATGGTGCCGTAGTCGCGCTCGAACTCCTCCCACGGGGTCTTCGAGGCCTCGCCGAGGACCGCGCGGGCCATGCGGGCCACGATGGCGGGCTCGGAGAGCAGGCGGGGGCCGGCGGGGGCGAGGTTGCCGCGGGAGGAGTGGACCATGCCCATGGAGTCCTCGACGGTGACGAACTGCTTGCCCGTGGCCTGGACGTCCTTGTCGGTGCGGCCGAGGGTGGGCAGGATCAGGGCGCGCCGGCCGGTGACCGCGTGGGAGCGGTTGAGCTTGGTGGAGACGTGCACGGTCAGGGAGGCGCGGCGGATCGCGGCCTCGGTGACCTCGGTGTCGGGGGTGGCGCCGACGAAATTGCCGCCCATGGCGAAGAGCACCTTGGCCCGGCCGTCGCGCAGGGCCTGGATGGAGCGGACCACGTCGAAGCCGTGCTCGCGCGGCGAGGTGATGCCGAATTCCCGGTCGAGGGCGTCGAGGAAGGCGGGGGCCGGGCGTTCGAAGATCCCCATCGTGCGGTCGCCCTGCACGTTGGAGTGGCCGCGGACGGGGCAGACGCCGGCGCCGGGGCGGCCGATGTTGCCGCGGAGCAGGAGGAGGTTGACGACCTCGCGGATGGTGGCGACGGCGTGCTTGTGCTGGGTCAGGCCCATGGCCCAGCAGACGATGGTGCGCCGCGAGGCCAGGATCATGGCCAGGGCGTGCTCGATCTCGGGGCGGGTGAGGCCGGTGGCGGTGAGGGTCTCGTCCCAGTCCGCTTCCTTGGCGGCGGCCGCGAACTCCTCGTAGCCGTGGGTGTGTTCGCGGATGAAGTCCTCGTCGGTGGCGCCGCCCGCCTCGATGACGAGCTTGTTCAGGAGGCGGAAGAGGGCCTGGTCGCCGCCGATGCGGATCTGCAGGAAGAGGTCGTTGAGGGCGGTGCCCTTGAGCATGCCGAGGGGGGTCTGCGGGTTCTTGAACCGCTCCATGCCGGCCTCGGGCAGCGGATTCACCGAGATGATCTTCGCGCCGGCGGACTTGGCCTGCTCCAGGGCGGAGAGCATGCGCGGGTGGTTGGTGCCCGGGTTCTGGCCGGCGACGATGATCAGGTCGGCCTGGTGGAGGTCTTCGAGGGAGACGCTGCCCTTGCCGATGCCGATCGTCTCGTTCAGCGCGGAGCCCGAGGACTCGTGGCACATGTTGGAGCAGTCGGGCAGGTTGTTGGTGCCGAACTCGCGGGCGAAGAGCTGGAAGAGGAACGCGGCCTCGTTGCTGGTGCGGCCGGAGGTGTAGAAGAGGGCCTCGTCGGGGGAGCCGAGGGCGCGCAGCTCCTCCGCGATGATCGCGAAGGCCCGATCCCAGCTCACGGCCTCGTACCGGTCCGCGCCCTCCGCCATGTACATGGGCTCGGTGATCCGGCCCTGCTGGCCCAGCCAGTACCCGGAGCGCGTGGCGAGGTCGGAGAGCGGGTGCGCGGCGAAGAACTCCGGGGTGACCCGGCGCAGCGTGGCCTCCTCCGCGACGGCCTTGGCGCCGTTCTCGCAGAATTCGGCGGTGTGCCGCTTGTCGCCCTCGGGCCAGGCGCAGCCGGGGCAGTCGAAGCCGTCCTTCTGGTTCACCTTGAGCAGGGTGCGGGCGGTGCGGGCCAGGCCCATCTGCTGCTGCGCGATCTTCAGGGTGTGCCCGATCGCGGGCAGCCCGGCGGCCGCGTGCTTCGGCGGCGCGACCTGCGGCGCGTCCTGAACCGGATCACCTACGGGCGGCTTGGCGGCCATGTCGCTCCCCTTTGAGCAGTCTTCGCGTACTCATGTCGTACACATCCGATCCTGTCACGCCCGGCCGACATCGCCGACGGCGGATTTGTCGGTGGGGGCGCCTAGGATCGGGGGCGTGGCAGATTCAGCATCGAAGAAGACCGACCAGACGACCGCAGCGGACCGCCCCCGCCTGATGCTCATGGACGGGCACTCCCTGGCGTACCGGGCGTTCTTCGCGCTGCCCGCGGAGAACTTCACCACCGCGACCGGCCAGCCGACGAACGCCATCTACGGCTTCGCGTCGATGCTGGCGAACACGCTGCGCGACGAGGCGCCCACGCATTTCGCGGTGGCGTTCGACGTGTCCCGCAAGACGTGGCGCTCGACGGAGTTCCCCGAGTACAAGGCGAACCGCTCCAAGACCCCCGATGAGTTCAAGGGCCAGGTCGAGCTGATCGGCGAGCTGCTCGACGCGATGCACGTGCCGCGGTTCGCGGTCGACGGCTTCGAGGCCGACGACGTGATCGCGACGCTCGCGACGCAGGCCGAGGCCCTCGGCTTCGACGTGCTGATCGTCACCGGCGACCGCGACTCCTTCCAGCTCGTCTCCGAGCACACCACCGTGCTCTACCCGACCAAGGGCGTCTCGGAGCTCACCCGCTTCACGCCGGAGAAGGTCGAGGAGAAGTACGGGCTCACCCCCCAGCAGTACCCGGACTTCGCGGCGCTGCGCGGCGACCCGTCCGACAACCTCCCCGGCATCCCGGGCGTCGGCGAGAAGACGGCGGCCAAGTGGATCACCCAGTTCGGGTCGTTCGCGGAGCTCGTGGAGCGCGCCGATGAGGTCAAGGGCAAGGCCGGGCAGAACTTCCGGGACCACCTGGAGGCCGTCAAGCTCAACCGCGTCCTGACCGAGATGGTCAAGGACGTGGAGCTGCCCAAGACCCCCGCCGACCTGGCCCGCCTGCCGTACGACCGGTCCGCGCTGACCGGTGTGCTGGACGTGCTGGAGATCCGCAACGCCTCGCTGCGCGAGCGGCTGCTGGCCGTGGACCCGGGCGCGGCCGAGGAGCCGGCCCCCGCTCCGGCGGCGGCCGGTGTGGAGCTGGACGGCTCCGTGCTGGGTGCGGGCGAGCTCGCGCCGTGGCTCGAAGCCCACGCGGGCGCGCCGCTGGGCGTGTCCACCGTCGACAGCTGGGCGCTGGGCCAGGGCAACATCAGCGAGATCGCCCTGGCCTCGGCCGCGGGCGCCGCTGCCTGGTTCGAGCCGTCCGAGCTGGACGAGGCCGACGAGCGGGCCTTCGCGGCCTGGGCGGCCGATGCGGCGAAGCCGAAGGTGGTGCACAACGCCAAGGGCCTGATGCGGGTCTTCCCCGAGCACGGCTGGAGCCTGGCGGGCGTCACCATGGACACCGCGCTCGCCGCCTACCTGGTCAAGCCGGGCCGCCGGTCCTTCGCCCTGGACGTACTGTCCAACGAGTACCTGCACCGCGAGCTCGCGCCGGCCGCGGCCGACGGGCAGCTGGCCTTCGGCGCCGACGAGACGGCCGAGGCGGAGGCGCTGATGGCGCAGGCCCGCGCGGTCCTGGACCTCGGCGAGGCCTTCACCGGGAAGCTCGCCGAGGTGGGCGCCGTCGAGCTGCTCCACGACATGGAGCTGCCGACCTCAGAGCTGCTCGCCCGGATGGAGCGGGCCGGCATCGCCGCCGACCGCGACCACCTGGAGGCCATGGAGCAGCAGTTCGCCGGAGCGGTGCAGCAGGCCGTGAAGGAGGCGCACGCGGCGGTCGGCCACGAGTTCAACCTCGGCTCGCCCAAGCAGCTCCAGGAGGTCTTCTTCGGCGAGCTGGACCTGCCGAAGACGAAGAAGACCAAGACCGGCTACACCACGGACGCGGACGCGCTGGCCTGGCTGGCCACGCAGACCGACCACGAACTCCCGGTGATCATGCTCCGCCACCGGGAGCAGGCCAAGCTGCGCGTCACCGTCGAAGGCCTGGTCAAGACCATCGCCGCCGACGGCCGGGTGCACACCAGCTTCAGCCAGACCGTCGCCGCGACCGGACGCCTGTCCTCCACCGACCCCAACCTGCAGAACGTGCCGGTGCGCACCGACGAGGGCCGCGCCATCCGCCGCGGGTTCGTCGTCGGCGAGGGCTTCGAGTCCCTCATGACGGCCGACTACAGCCAGATCGAGCTGCGCGTCATGGCCCACCTCTCCGAGGACGAGGGCCTGATCGAGGCGTTCCTGTCCGGCGAGGACCTGCACACCACCGTCGCCTCCCAGGTGTTCGGGGTGGAGCGGTCCGCCGTCGACGCCGAGATGCGCCGCAAGATCAAGGCCATGTCGTACGGGCTCGCGTACGGGCTCTCCGCCTTCGGTCTCGCACAGCAGCTGAACATCGAGCCCGCCGAGGCGCGGGGGCTGATGGAGACCTTCTTCGAGCGGTTCGGCGGGGTCCGGGACTACCTGGGCCGCGTCGTCGAGGAAGCCAGGGCCACCGGCTACACGGCGACGGTCTTCGGCCGCCGCCGGTACCTGCCCGACCTCAACAGCGACAACCGCCAGCGCCGCGAGGCCGCCGAGCGGATGGCGCTCAACGCCCCGATCCAGGGCACCGCCGCCGACATCGTCAAGGTCGCGATGCTGCGCGTGGACAAGGCGATCGTGGCGGCCGGGCTGAAGTCGCGGATGCTGCTCCAGGTCCACGACGAAATCGTGCTGGAGATCGCCCCGGGCGAGCGGAAGAAGGTGGAGGAGCTGGTGCGCCGCGAGATGGGCGCCGCCGTCGAGCTCCGGGCCCCGCTGGACGTGTCCGTGGGCGTCGGCCCCGACTGGGAGTCCGCCGCGCACTGATCCCCGCGGAAGGTTCCGTCGGCGCCCGTCCCCGCTATGCGGTGGGGACGGGCGTTCGCGTGTCCTCGTCCGCCCGCTGCCCGTCGCGGCTTCCGTCCCGGCTTCCGTTGCGGTCGCCGCGGTGCCGGAGCCGTACGAGGACCCCGTACAGCAGCAGGCCCACGCAGAGGCCGCCGCCCGCGCCAAAGCAGACCGTCGGGATGATGTCGAGCGGCGTACGGATCCGGTCGAAGAAGGTGAAGAAGCGCAGCACGCGCAGCGTGACCCCGACCGCCACGCACACCCCGACCAGGGCGAGCCCGCCCCACACCTCCGCGCGGCCGAGCACCGGCACGGACGCGGGGGCCGGTTGCGCCGGGAGCCGGCGCAGGCCGGTCACCGTGAACCAGAGCAGGACGCAGGCGGCCAGCACCGAAGTGCCGTACTGGAGGTACAAGTAGAGCGGCAGGCCGAAGGCGAGCGGCTCGCCGAGCCGCGGCAGCGCGCGCATCCCCCAGCGGTCCATGTGCGTGAAGCTGTCCCACACCACGTGCGTGAGGGAGCCGGCCACCGCGGAGAGGTAGAACCAGAGCGCGAGCGAGGGCAGTCGGCGCCGCCGCCAGTGCTCCCCGCGCACGAAGGCGTGGACACGGCCCTGCCGGGCGCGCGGCAGCAGCGCGATCAGGGGCTCGCGCAGCAGCAGCCAGCACGCCGCGAGGACCGCAGTCAGGGCGGCGTCCGCGGTCAGCACGCCGGGCAGGGAGTGCGTGAAGGTGCCGTACGGCTTGACCCTGGAGACGATCGTGGCCGCGAAGTAGAAGGTGTCCGGCGCGAACGACCCGAGGACCAGCGCGGAGGCGACCAGCGGCCCCCGGGCACGCCCGGTCCGGCGGAGGGCCGGAAGTACGGCGGCCGCATGGCTGAGTGTGAACGGCATGGTGCGTCTTGCCAATCTGAACGGGCCCGGTGGTCGACGCCAGTATGCGCGAGCCGCACAGGACGTGGGGATGTGGTGAATTCCGGACCATGATGCGTGCCCTGTGAAGGGAGTTGACGTAGGGTCGCGCGGACGTCGAGGGGGAGGGGCCCGGCTCATGTCGGCTCGAATATTCGGACGCAGGCTGCGCAGGGGCGGGGCGGCCGCCCTCGTCTCCGCGCTGGTGGTCGCCGCGGTGACCGCCTCCCAGGGGCCGGCCGCCGGCCGCACGGACCGGGTCGCGGCGGCCGGAGAGGGCAGCGCGCAGCCCCCTCCGGCGACCGCAAGCGGCGGCGACTCCTCCTACTTCACCGAACTGCCGCCCCTGGTGAGCCCCGCACCGCCGGCCGTGCTCCTGGCGACCGAGGACGCGCCGGCCGCACCGAACGCACCCGCCGGGCAGGCGGCGGCCGTGACCGGTCCGGCCACCGAACCGGCGGCGACGGGGACGGGGGCGCAGGGGATCCCGGCGAGCGTGCTCGCGGCGTACGTCGGCGCGGAGAAGACGGTGGGGAAGAGCGACCCCGGATGCGGGCTGCGCTGGCAACTCCTCGCCGCGATCGGCAAGGTCGAGTCGGGGCAGGCGGGCGGCGGCCGGGTGGACGCGGCCGGCACCACGCTGCGGCCCATCCTGGGGCCCGTGCTCGACGGCAACGGATTCGCCAACATCCCGGACACCGACGGCGGGGCGTACGACGGCGACGCCCGGTACGACCGGGCGGTGGGGCCGATGCAGTTCATCCCCTCCACCTGGGCGGCGTGGGGCCAGGACGCGGACGGCGACGGCCGGCGCAACCCGAACAACGTGCACGACGCGGCCCTCGCGGCCGGGCGCTACCTGTGCGCCGGAACCCGGAACCTGCGGCTGGACGCGGACCTGGACCGGGCCGTGCTCTCCTACAACCGGTCCACGGAGTACCTGCGGACGGTGCGGTCCTGGTTCACGTACTACCTCCAGGGGGCGCACGAGGTCCCGGACACGGGCGGTACGGGCCCGGGCGCGCTGGCGGCGACACAGCCGAAGCCGACGCCGCCCCCGACCCCGAAGCCGATCCCCACGCCGACGCCCACGCCGAAGCCGGAGCCGAGTCCTACGCCGACTCCCAGCCCGACGCCGACTCCCACCCCTACTCCTACTCCTACTCCTACTCCTACGCCGACTCCGTCGCCCACGCCCACCCCGACGCCGACTCCCACCCCCAGCCCCGAGCCGACGCCCACGGCCGGCCCGACCCGGACTCCGACCCCGGCGCCCAAGCCGTCCGCCTCACCGTCACCGGCACCGTCACCGGCACGGTCCTCCTCCGCGTCCCCCGCGCCGGAGGCGACGGGCCCGGGGGAAACCCCGTAGTCAAACGGTTCTCATCTCGCGTCCGCATTGCTACGGTGCCTCCGCCCTGACGCCCTATCAGATTCCGGAGGCACCGGCATGCGCGCATTCATCGCCGCCGCCAGCGGGCTCGTCCTCGCGGTGCTCCTCGTCCTCGCCATCACGGCGCTCGGGGCGCCCGAAGGCAAGACCTCACCCAAACCCCTGCTCACCACCGCGCCCGCCGCGCCCGGAAAGTAGAGGAGGGCCCGGCGATGCGACGCAGAGCGAGCCTTGTCCTGTTGGCACTGGCCGTCTTCTTCGCGGCCCTGGCGCCGCTGCTGCGCTGGTACGCGTACCCGCGGCTCGCCAAGATCCCGCCGAACCAGTACCAGGAAGTGGTCCTGGAGGCGAAGGACGCGACCCTCCTCGACTACTTCAACGGCATGCAGCCCAAGAAGGTCGACAAGGTCACGATCGTCCAGACCCTCAAGGGCAATGTGGAGGCGTCCAAGGAGATCGAGGCCGGCGCGGGCAAGGACGTCGTCGTCTGGGACACGCTGACGCACATCATCGACCCGGAAGGGAAGATGGTCTCCCAGATCCCCGAGCGCTACATCTTCGACGCGCACACCCAGGACCCGGTGCACGCCACCGGTGAGATGGTCGACGGCGACGCGGTCGAGCGCCAGGGCATCGAGTTCAAGTGGCCGTTCTTCACCGAGCCGCGCGACTACCTGTACTTCGACGCGCAGACCCGCACGTCCTCGCCGATCCACTACGTCGGGCCGCGCACTTTCAAGGGCATGGACGTCTACTACTTCGAGCAGACCGTCCCGTGGACCAAGGTGCCCATGCCGAAGAAGATGCCGATCGAGGGCATCGACCCGGCGACGATCGAGGCGACCACCGGCACCACCCTCTGGTACACGACGAAGGCGATGTTCTGGGTCGACCCGGTGACCGGGGCGCCCGTCAACGCCGAGCAGGAGATCCAGCAGGAGATGCGCGGCGGGATCGCGGCGGGCGGCCCCGACGGCAAGCTCACCGCCTTCGCCGGGCACGTGAAGATGCGCGAGGACTACAGCGACTACACCGTCGACCTGGTCAAGTCGAACCGTACGAAGGTCCTCGCGCTGCACACCTACGCGCCCATCGGCCTGGCGGTCGGCGGGCTGGCGCTCCTGGGGCTGGCGCTGTGGCTGGAGGCGCGCGGCCGCCGGGAGCCGGGGGCGGGAGCGGGAGCGGAGGGGCTCAGCGCCTGAGCCGGGCGTTGGTGTGGCGGGTGGGCTCGGCCGTGGCAGGGTCCTCCGGCCAGGGGTGCTTGGGGTAGCGGCCGCGCAGCTCGGCGCGGACGGCGCGGTAGCCGCCCTGCCAGAAGGACGCGAGGTCGGCCGTGACGGCGGCGGGCCGGCCGGCCGGCGACAGCAGGTGGACGAGTACGGGCACCCCCGCCACCCGCGGGGTCTCGGCCAGCCCGAACAGCTCCTGGAGCTTGACGGCGAGCACCGGCTGCCCGTGCTCGGCGGAGTAGGCCACGCGGATCCGCGATCCGCTGGGCACCTCCAGCCGCGCCGGAGCCAGCTCGTCCAGCCGGGAGGCCTCGCCGGTGGCCCAGGGCAGCAGCCGGTTCAGGGCCTGCCCGGCATCGATCCGCCCGAGGTCCGCGCGGCGCCGGGCCCTGGACAGCTCGGGCTCCAGCCAGTCGTCGGCGCGGTCCAGCAGGGCGCCGTCGTCCGCCACGTCGGGCCAGGCGCCGCCGAGCGTCCGGTGCAGGAAGCCGAGGCGGGCGCGGAGCGTCTGAGCGTCCGGGGACCAGCGCAGCAGGCCGAGCCCCTCGGTGCGCAGGCCGTCGAGCAGTGCGGCCCGTACGAGGGCCGGGTCGGGGTTGCGCAGCGGGCGGGCGGCGAGCTCGATCGCCCCGAGCCGTTCCGCTGCGCGGGCGACGAGGTCCCCGCCCTCCCAGCGCACCTCTTCCCCTTCGCTTCGCAGATGGGCGGCCGCCGCCAGGGCCGTGTCCTCGTCGATGACGGCGGCGAGCCGGATCCGCGCGGAGGCGGAGTGGGGGGCGCGATCGGCGACGGCCACGGCCAGCCAGGGCGCGCGGCGCAGCGGTGACCCGTCCGGGAGTTCGGCCGCGGTTCCGGAGGCCATGAGGAAGGCTCCCTCGCCCTTGGCCCTGCCCACCCGCTCGGGGAAAGCGAGCGCAGCGATCAGCCCGGCGACGAGGTCATCGGGTGCGGCGCCGCCGCTGGGGCTCCGCCCCAGACCCCGCGCCTCAAACGCCGGCGAGGCTGAAGATCCCGCCGGCGGGGCAGATCCAGCCCCGCCGG
>NZ_JBHWUO010000049.1:0-55459 GCF_042736975.1 Streptomyces sp. NPDC059989 | reverse complement strand
CCACCAGATACGACAAAACCCGGGAGTCCTACCAAGCAGCCGTCACGATCGCGTCCCTCCTCCTCTGGATCAAACCAGTTTGAAGACACTGCCTAGCACGCCGGTATCCTCGTGTGTATGTCGACGTGGGAGCAGTGGGACAGGGCCGTAGCCGCGAGGCTTGTGCGCTGTGCTGCTTCCCCTGACGTCCGCGAAGCTGCACTGATCACGGATTCACACCTCGGCGACGGGTTCGCTCAGGTCTTCGACGCTGTGCTCCTGCAGAACGATCGGTTTGTGGTCGTTGAAGCGAAGACCCGGGTGGGAGAGCTGTGGTCCAGCCTCTCTCACCTGACCTACGTCGAGGAAGTCGCACGCATTGGCTCGGTGCGGCGCCGCTCTCCGACAACTCGCCTCTGGCTTTGCTCTTGGGCGAGGCTGTGGGAGTGGTCCCCTCCGTGGGGAGGGTTCGCGAACTACGCCGACGTTTCGGGAACACCTGGCCGGCGAAGGAGTCCGACGCTCCGGAGGTCTTCGGCGCGTTCGTGTTCGCGGCGGCTATGCAGCGTCCGACGGTGGATGCCCCCTCGCTCGCCACCCTGTGTCAGTTGCTCGGGGGAGCGGCAGTGGTCGCCCGTTCCTACGCCGACCAGCTGGCCGCTCTCGCAGGCCTGCTGGCGGTGTGGCGCGCTGACCTCCTGGCGGTCATCCAGCGGTGGCTGACCCCGCTGGCGTATCAGTACGTGGACCACGTGCCGCCACTCTCCTGCTCACCGTGCGGTGTGATCCGCATGGCGTCACCCGAGGTCCCCCGAGGGCCCCAACTCGGTCTCCAGCTCGAAGCCTCTAGCCCTTTCTGGGTGCTGGCCGCCTGACCTCCGGACCGGGCGCGCAGCGCCCGTTCATCGATGTGGAGATCAAGTTGAAGAGCATCGTCGAGGCGGCCATGGACTGGGCCGCGGAGTACCCTGGCATCGTGGTCATGGTCGGGGTCGCCGTCCTGTTGGTCGTCGGCCTGCCGGTGGCCAAGCAGGTCCGGGAGTACTGGGCCCCGAAGATCGTCGGCTGGCGCCGGCGGGCCGGCCGGGTGTGCCAGCTGATCGGTATCCGCCTGTCCGGGGGAGAAGTGACGCCCACGGAGCTGGCCGTGACCGAGGAAGTGCGGCGTCTGCCCGAGAGGGTCTGACGCGCACCCCCTGTGTCCGCCCGGTGGTTCACCGGGCGGACACAGCGACCCCCGGGGGCTTCTCAGGTGCACCACCCTCGATACTGGCAGGTACCCCTCCGCCGTTACGACACCGTGTGCAGTGCCGTTTCGGCGGTGAACTGCTGTCCCCGACCGGGTGAACCGGGGTCAGGGGGACTGTTGGTGATGGTGTGTGGGCCGGTACAACCGGTACATGATGATCATGATGCGGGCCGCGGTCGCGGCCGCCGCCGCTCTTACCCTGTCCCTGCCGGCCGCCACCGCGACTGCCGCCGAGCAGCACGCCGTCCCGCAGGTCCTGCCGATCGGGGTCGCGGTGTCCGCGCTCCCGCTCGCGGTCGAGGACCGGACCGGCTACCAGCGCACCAAGTTCCGGCACTGGAACGCCGGCGACCTGCCCTCCGACGGTTGCAATACCCGCCAAGAGGTCCTGTTGTCGGAGGCCGTGGACTACCCGGCCATCGGTCCAGGCTGCACCCTTACCGGGGGTATGTGGTTGTCGTACTACGACGACACCACCGTCACCGACGCCGCCCGGCTCGACATTGACCACATGGTTCCGCTTGCCGAGGCGTGGGATTCGGGCGCCAGTTCGTGGACAGCACAGAGGCGCGAGGCGTACGCGAACGACCAAGGCCAGCTGTCCTCGCTGGTGGCGGTGACGGCCCGCTCGAACCGCCAGAAGTCGGACCAGGACCCGGCGGAGTGGCTGCCGCCGTCGCCTGAGGCGCTGTGCCGCTACGGCGCGGAGTGGACCGCGACCAAGCTTCGCTGGGGCCTGGCGGTCGACGAGGCGGAGCGGGAGCGGCTGTGGGACATCGCGGCCGGTTGCGGTGGCACCGAGGTGGAGTTCACCCCCGCCCCGTAGGCGAGGCCGAGCTGGGCCGAAGGGCCGCCGCCCCCTCTCGGGGGTGGCGGCCCTTCGTCGTGGTGTCTGCGGGAGATGGAGGCTTGCCCCTACTGCGCGGCGTGCCAGAGCACGGCGTGTGGGGTCTCGGGCCAGGGCAGGGCGATGGCGCGGTGTGGTGGGGCAGTGTCGGTGGGTCGGGCCTGGGGGGTTGTGGTGGTGCCGGTCACTGAAGCCCCGCAGCCGACCTGCGCTGGTTCTTTCGGGTTTTGCCCCTGGCGGGACGCCGAGTGCGGGATGGTCGTCGTGTGTCCGCGGCCACGCACGTGCGCGGTCGCCAGCAAGGCGGAGGGATGCGGGAGATGCGGAACGAGTTGTGGAAGACAGACGAGTTCGGGAAATCGCACGCGGGCCGGGTGGGCGTCCTATTGGAGGACGGGAGTGTTCCCAAGCCGGTGTACTTCGACGGCAACTCCTCGACTGGGCACACTAGCGCCTTCTGGGCCGGCTACAGCGGGCGGCCGTTCTACGGCCCGCGCGCGCACATGCTGCGAGCGGTCTGCACATGCGGCTGGACCGGTACGGAGTACCCGCTGGACTGGCAGCGGATCGGTGATACTCCTCTCCACGAGGACGAGCCCACCTGGACGGACGCCGAGAACTGCCGCGACGACTGGGACCGACACATCGAAACAGTCGAAGCCTCCACCATCGCGTTCCCTGCGGAAATCGACGACCTCCTGACGAAAACGAACGAGGCACTCGACCGCCTCACCGACGAATCACCCGCCGCCGCCCTCAAAGCCGCCCGCCGCCTGGAGATCCTCGCCCAAGCCATCGGATACCACGCAGCCCGCGCCGCGCACCGGTCGATGGAACCGGAAGAGGTCGGTGCCGCGCTGGGTGTTACCGGCGATCAGGCGGAGGATCTGCTGGACCGCTACCGGCGGCTGTAGCACACCGCCGTCCTCGTGGCACTGGCCTGGGGCAGAGCCGGCGCCGGCGCGTGCCTGCCGGGCTCCATCCCGGCGACCGGTTGACGCGTTGAGCCGGCCCTGGCCCAGGCCTCGGGCACGGCCCCGGGCACGGGTGCGTGGGCCAGGGCGCGGTGTCGTGGTCGGCGGTGCCGGGAGAAGCGGAACTCTGCCGTGGCCGTCGCGGCGGGCTGGCTCGGCGTCGTGGCGCTGGTCTCGTCCCACGAAGAGATCGGCAAAGAGGGGGCCTGTGGTGCTCCGTTTGAGACATCGTCGCTGACGAGTCCGGGCACGGCCTGGACCGCGCTGTCGCGTGTCCGGGCTGCTGCGCGGGCCTCCTGGGGCGCCGGCCGCAGGGGTGTCCGGGGCGGGTAACGGTCGGCGTCCCGCGCTCGGGGTGGTGGCGAGGCGGTAGACACCTTACGAAGCCAAGCCGTCAAGCCGCCCTGTGGCGAGCTGCTGGGCCTGGCCGCCAGGCCGGCTCACGGTGGCCGTCCGGTCGACACCCGTTTCGGGGAGGGGGAGGATGGTGCAGGGCGCCTTTCCGATCAGTCCGGCGCCACAGCGGCGCCACAGCCGTACATCCGTTGTCGCGCTGTGGCTGGAGGGACCACTCCCGGAGCTCTGGCGCGGCGACTTGCCCCCGTGTTTCCGCGGCCCCTTCACGCATCGCGAGGGAGGACACCCATCATGACCCGGCGCATCCGACGCAATTCCGTCATCTCGCTCGTCGCCTCATCGTTCCTTCTGGGGACCACGGTCGTCCTCACGCCTGCCGCCACCGCGACACCCGCTCCGGGGACGTGCACAGTCAAGACCGAGGGCAATGGGACACGGGTGACGATCAGTGGTTCCGGCTGCCAGGCACTGTCCCTCAACGACAGTGAATCCACTCAGCAGCTGAGCCCCCGCGCCAGGATCAGGCCGCGGACAGGCGACGGTCCGCTTGAGGCCACCAAGGAGGGGCAGAACATCGTCATGCGCGTACCGCTCGAAGGCGGCGGTCGGCTCGTGGTCGAACTGACCCCGGAAGAGGCTGATGCCCTCGCCGACGCACTGAACAGTCCAGCGGAACCCGAGCAGACCGAGGAACCGTAACGAAGCGGTCCGGATCAAAGCGCAGGGCCCCGGCCCTGAGGCCTGGCTCTGCCTCGGCGAAGCTGAGCCCGCAGAGCGCAGCGCGGTTCGTTGGCACGGCGCGCAGAGCTGTGGGACACCGGCACCCTGCGGGCTACGTTCACCACACGTGGGATGCTCGCGCGAACCGACGAGCTCGTCGCGTACGCGGAGCTGGTGGTGGCCAGTGACGGCTGTGCGTACCGCTACCACCAACTCTTCTCTGAGCTGGAGCTCAGTGCCTGACTGTCATCCCCGGGTCGCCCTGATGGCTGGCCCGAGGCCATTCCCAATTCGTCGGGGCGTCGGGGGACTATCCGTCCCAAGACGCTTCGACATATCTCGTTCTCGACATACGCTCAGGTGCGTGCTTCACTCGAGATATGACATCAATTCGCTTAACACGCCCGACACTTGAGGTGATCAAGGTACTGCTGACCTCCTCTCCGGAAGCCCCTGCGTGGGGTCTGAAGATCTGCGAGGAGGCCGGCCTCGGCTCGGGAACGGTCTACCCGATTCTTGAACGGCTGGTCGAAGCGGGATGGGTCGCGCGCACCGAGGAGGTGGGCGAGCACCCTGGGCGGCCTAAGCGCTACTACTACCAACTCACCGGTGTTGGCCAGGTTGCGGCGCAGCGCGCGAAGGAGAGCAAGCCACGCGTCTTCGGTGCTGTTCGGGTGGTCGGGGAGGAGGGATGGGCGTGAGCCAGGAGGAGCAATCCCTCCCGCCGGCGGGAATGGCCGCGGTCGTGCTGACGCTTGTGCCCGTTCTCGGCGCAACTGCCACGGTGATTTTCCTGAGCGTCGGCTACACCGTGCAGGCCGTGGGTCCCGGGCTCGCCGTCTCCCAGACGCTCCTGGCAGCAGGGTGGCTTTTTGCCGCCGTCACGGCGCTGTCCCTGGGGGTCGTAGCTGTCGCCTTGCTGGTCTCTGCGGTGCGTTCGGTGGAGATCGGCGAGGGGCCGGCGGGAAGCGCGGTTTCATCTGGTCGCTTCAGCAGCGGGGCAGCGGACCGGGCGCTGCGAATCGCCTCGTCCCTCGTGGGAGCACATCGCGCTCATCTCCGGGAGGAATGGGCTGGTCTGCTCGCCGGGGATCCGGAGACGGGTCTGCTTCTTCGCCCGGGCCGCAGGCTGGGGTATGCCCTGGGTTTTCTGTGGGCAGCAGTCCGGTTGCGGCTGCGTGATCTCGTCTCTCCGCTGTGGCTGCCAGTGGACTGGCTGCTGGTAGGAGAGGCCCGCACGAACCGGTTCATCGCATTGGCTGTGGGGGGACAGGCCGTCTATATCGTTGGCGACGGAGGACTCTCGGCTCTGTTCACGGAGGTGTGGGAGCCGTGCACGCTGTTCGGTGCGGGCTTGTACATCCTGGCGCGGTGGCTTCGGCGGGTACGAGGGATCGAACTCGCGGCCGTTCGCGGCGAATCCAGCGATGCTGACTGACTAGATAGGACACTCTGCGGTCGCGGAAGGGCCCATCCCTTGGGGGTGGGCCTTCGCTTGTGTCCAAGGTTTCCCGCATGGGTGCCTGGTTGCTGAGCAGACCGCAGGTCAGGTGGGGGTCTGAGGCGCGATCCGTACCTGAGCTGGCCTGAGTCGGCGTTGCAGTCTCTTCTACCCGCAGCGGGTTCTGCCGTCGGCAAGCAGGACCCGGGTGTCGGGGTTGCGTGCGAGGTAGAGGAGCAGTGCCGCCCCAGCGAGGGTTGTCAGGGGGCGAAGACGTTCTCCAGGTCGACGTGGCGTCTAGGCAAGGGGAGGCAGACGCCAGATGATTTGAGCATTCGGCAGAACAGTCACACGGTGATGAGCCCACCGACGCGTGCCAGTATCCACGACGGGGGTCCGGCAAGGGCAGGCGGCTCGTTGGTGCCCCAGCCCGTGGGGTCCGGGTGGGTGTGCGCAGGCGTGCGCGGGTGTGGTGAGGGCGCACGCGGAAGCGGACGCGCTTCCTCCAGAAGATTTTCTGGGACCGGCTTGCACGATCGGGCGTGTTTTTCGATGGAGTGGTGATTAGGAGCGCCTGGCGCTCTACGGCTGCCGGACCTGGGGGCAGGTACGCCGGTTACGCACACGCCACTTGGAAGGTTTCGCGCCGACGTGAATGTTGTCGAGATCGTTGCCCTCGTACTGATAGCCGCCACCGCGGTCCGTGTCTTCGCTGTTGACGTGGTCAGGGTGTGGCGGCGCCTGCTGGGCGCGGGAGTCAGGGTGGGAGCCGCCGAGCTCTCGGCTGGCCGCCGCCGCCCCGCCCACACGCCCCACCATCGTGAGGTCCCCGCCGCCCCCTTGGGCGGCGACGAGCAGCCGTGGGGGAGTGCATGAGCGAGGGAGAGTTCGACCCATCGGGAGACCAGGCGGTCTCCAGCGAGCTCGCGGGCGTACTGCCCGTGGACTACACCGCCTTCCACTCCCAGCACCATCGCGCCTACCTGCGCTACACGCACCTCCAGCTCGGCAACGCGCGGGACGCCGAAGAGGTCGTCGACGACGTGTTCGCGCTGCTGCTCAAGGAGTGGCGGCATGTCCTGCGGCAGCCCAGCCCGCACGTTCGCCTGGACCGTCCTGCGCGAGCACATCGAGCGCAGACTTGCGGCATCGGGCCGGCAGGTCGCGATCGTGGAGACGGCGGCCTTCGCCGAACTGCGCCGCACATCCAAGGAGCAGCTGGAGCTGCTGGAGTCCAAGCTCGGCCTGTACACGGCGATCGCGGAGCTGGCCTCTGAGAAGCACTACGACGTGGTCCTGCTTACCTTCGTGCTCGGCCACGACTCCGACACGGTTGCCCGGATGATGGGGATCACCCCCGCGACGGTCCGCTCGCACATCCGTGGCGCCCGCCGAAACCTGTCACGCAAGCTCGGGGTGGACTGGATCCCCGGAGAGGAGAAGGATCAGTGAGCGACATGGCCCGCGACCGCGACATGGCGCTGTGCGAAGTGGACACGGCACTGGAGAACGCGACAGTCCTCGCGAACGAGTACGCCGGATACGACGAGTACGGGGCCAGGCGCCGTATCGCGCGCCGTGTCGTGGCGGACCGCGCCCGCTCGGCGGCCGTCATGACCGCCAGGGGGCTCTGGCCCGGCCACTGGCTTCCCGCCGGCGGAGGCGAGGACCTGGTGCTCGATGCTGCTTGCCACGTACGGGCGGGCCGCGTTCTTCAGGACACCGCCCACACGCTGGTGGAGAGCCGGACGTTCGCCCAGCACGCACTGAGCCCCGCCTCCTGGCCCCACAGCGTCGAATCGGCGCTCTACTTCGCCAGTCTCCTGCATCTGGCCGGGAAGCCGGACGGCGCCCAATTCTGGTTCCAGTACGCGGCCGGCGCCGGATCGCAGACCGCCGCCCGCTGCCTCTACCTCATCCACCTTGCCCACGCGGAGGTTGCCACCGCCCGCCACTGGAAGCAGCAGGCCCACGCCTTGGCCCCGGATCAGGGCCTACCGCTCCTGCCGCGCATCCCCGACGATCTCGAAGAAGCACTCGACGCCTCCGTCATCTGGCCCTCAGTGCCCATCACCACCCAGGACCTCACCACCATCACCCTCCGGCCGCCGCGCACCCGCTACTACCGGCTCCCCACCCGACTCCGCCACGCCGTGGCAGCTCTGCCGGCCCAGGAGCACCCAGACCTGGGCGAGGTGTACACACCAGGCCCCCCTGTTGCGATCGCGATCGCACGGCACGCACGCCTCAGCCCCGTACATCTGACGACCGACGCGAACGCGTGGGCACTTGAGGCACTCAAGCAACCCCAGCTGACACACGCCGCCCGCAAGTCCCCCGAAGGCCGCCCGGCCCCCGCCCCGCTGGAATCGGTCCACCAAGCCCTGCGCGTCCTTGAAGTCGTCAACCGCTACTCAGGAGGCGTCAACCTCAGCCAGATCGCCCGCGAGACCCACCTACCGCAACTGGCACTCGCCCGCGCGATGGATCAGCTGACCCGCGCGAACCTCACCACCTTGATCGGCCCCGACGCCTACATCGCCGGTAGCGCACTCCTGCTCACCCAGAAAGCGGGCGAAGACGGGCGCGGACAGATGCGGGAGACCCTCGCCTGGGTCCGCGATGCCGTCGGCGCCGCCGTCTATGTCGCCCGCTACACCGACGGCGAAGTCTCCATCACCCAGTATGCAGACGGCCCGGCGACCCCCGTCGTGGAGGAATGGGTCGACTTCCGCTCGGCAGCCCACGCCTCCGCGGTCGGCAAGGCACTTCTCACCCAGCTCGACTACGACGCCCGTAAAGATCACCTCGACCGCCACTCCCTCACGCGCTTCACCGCCCACACCCTCACCAGCCAACAGGCTCTCTTCCACCAACTCGACACCCGCCGGCCCAACGCCCCCCTCCTCGACCTCCAGGAGTACGCGCTGGGCACAGTGTGCGCGGCGGTGCCGATCACGGCCGGACCGAACGCCGAATGCGTCGCCCTGTCCATCCCGGTCCCCGACCCCCGCCGCCTGAGGCAGGCCGCCCGGATCCTGCAGAGTGAGGCCGCCGCCGTCCTCCTCGCCCTCGTCGTCGCTGGCAGCACCCAGCCCGCGCCACGGGAAGACAACTTCGGAGCCCGTACCTCACCAAGGGAGGAACCAGGGGCTGCGGGTGACGGGCTGGAGAGGAGTGTCCTGTCCACAACGGGCTAGACCCAGGGCCATCACGACGCTGACGGCCCCCGATATTCGCTCGCGTCCGCAGGCGACCGCTGCCTAGTGTGGAGGCCGCCGGGTGGAGCAGGTCGGCAGCTCGCTGGGCTCATAGCCCAGAGGTCGCGGGTTCAAATCCCGCCCCGGCCACTGCCAGAGACAGCCCGCCGTACGACATGTGCGGCGGGCCCGCTCTGCTGCATTCTCCGCCGCGTGGAGCATCCGTGAGCAACGTTGCGAGGCGGTTGGCGAATTCGTCGAGCCAGCCCTGGCCTGATCCACGGCGGGTGATACGGAGCCCCTGATGGCGCCGCCAGAACGCAGCCTGGACGGCATGGAACTGAGCCGAACGCCGGAAGCGTTCACGATCGAGCGGTTCCAGTGCGTGTTGCTAAGCGTCCCGTTCCTTCGTGTTGACTGCAGCGAGGCTTCTAGCGTTTCAGCCGGCCGCGCACGGCAAGGACAGCGAGACCGAGGAGGGCAGTCCCTGGGCCAGTGGTTCGGTACTGGCACTGTCAGTGTGGGAGTTCATACTGCGTGGATGGAACCCAGCGACAGGGGATCGCTGCCCCGAACGGTCCGTGACTGCGTGCTGAACGCCAATGGGGAAGGCTGCACGTACTGCTTGTGGGTGAACGCGGCAGCGGTCGATCACCTTGTGCCGCTCGATGAGGGCGGCCGTGACGACGTCACCAACCTTGTGCCGGCCTGCCGGAGTTGCAACAGCAGCAAGCGGAACCGCTCTGTCGGCCAGTGGCGGCGGGACATCGCGGCACGGCCGGCTGCCGTGCCAGACGTGTTGACCTCCTTCCTCGTGCCGAGCCGTGAGTACCACGACCCCGATCGCGTGGTGGACATGAGTCGGGGCGACCTGGACCGGCATGTCACCCGCGTGCAGGACGAAGTGGTCGCGCTGTTTCGCGAGCAATACGAGGCCAGCGAAGTCGAACGGATCATCGACGTCTTCAACGGACTGTTCAATCGCATGGGGAGCCTCTCCCCTCGCACGAGGGCCCTCGTCCGAGAGGAGATGGAGCTGCGTCTCGCGGGGCAGGAGGAACTCCTTGAGGCTGAGCCTGTTGTCCGGCGGCTGGCCCTGTATCGCGCCGACATCCGGCAGATGGACCGGCGGCGGCAGGTGAAGTCGCCGCAGGTTCATTCCGGATAGCCGGGCGGTCCGATATTCGAGGAGGGTCACCTGCAGCTGCGGCGTGAACTGGGGCCCGCCCCCATGCGCATGGCCGTAGATGACGCCGGTCGTGCTGTTCGGGGCGGGAGCGGGGCTGGTCATGTGTGTTGCTGGGCGTAGGCCGCCAGCTCAGGGTGTTGGCGTAGGAGTTGTTCTCGCAGGTGGCGTACTTGCTGGGCATCGGCGTCGGCTTGCCGGTCGGCTTCGTCCTGTTCCTGTGCGGTGCGGTTTCGTTCGGCGTGTTCGGCGTAGGCGTCATCGAGCAGGCGCTGCCACCGGATTGTCTGCCGCAGGCGTTCTGCTTCCTGTGCCGTTTCGGCTTCGGCCATCAGGCCTGCCGTTGCGCGCTGGACCTCGGCCAGCTCAGCCCGGTCCCGGCACTGCCAGCACAGCCCGTCCTCGGGCCGTGGTCCTTTGCCGGCTGCCGAACAGTCCTCGCCCGCGCACTCCCACCACTGCGGCCGCGGATGTTTCTCCCGTTGTGCGGATAGTCGGCCCTGGCGGCGGTCGGCTCGACGCTCTGCACACTTGGGGCACGCCTGTTCCAGGTGCAGGGTTGTGCCGTCCTCGCACATCGGGTCTGGGCAGTCCGCGGACGGGCGCACCAATCCCACCGCGACCCCGACGGGGGAGGACAGCTCTCCTTCGGCCAGGGCACGGGCGTAGCCATGGGTCCACCATCGGCGCCCGATCCGCTCGAGCAGCTGCTGCGGCGTCCGTCCGCCGTCCAGGGCTTGCAGGATCGCCTCCCGCAGCACGGCTGGACGGTGGGGCGGCAGCAGAGCGGCCAGCTCGCGCGGCCATCCCGCTTCCACTGCCCTGACCGAGTCTGCCCGTCCCCGCGGCATCCGCTCGCCGGCCGTCTTCCTCGACCTGGCTGCCGGTGAGGGCGCGCCAGCGCCCGCGGGCGCGGCGCAGCCGCTGGCCTTCCGCGCGCTACTACCTGCAGAAGCCCTGCGGGCGTCATCGGCGCTGCGCGCCGCAGGCGCTGTCGGGGTTTCTTGGAAGGGCAGGGTTAAAGGAGAGGGTTGGGGGACTGAAAGTCCCCCCTGCGGGGATTGCCAATCCCCCCTGGTGCGGGACTGAGAGTCCCCCCTCCCCTCGGAGCCGGGGTGTTCTGCGGGAGGGGACTGAGAGTCCCCTCCTCCTTGGCGCGGCTTGCCCTTGTCGCTGCGCTCTGTTCGCGGCGGGGCCGGCGACAGCGCCGGACGGGTCTGCTGTGTCAGCGGCGGCAGACCGCGGTGTGCCCGGTCCTCGTTCACCCGCGCCAGCCGCTCCGGCCCGTACCAGGCCGCCGGAATCTGCAGGTCGTAGACCTTGGGGCGGGCGTGCGCGGGGATGTACCGGGCGGCCGCCTGGTCTCCCAGCATGATCACCCCCCGTTCGGCGAGGGAGGCCAGACGCCGCTGTACCGTCTTGACGTCGCACAGCGCGATCCGGGCCAGCGTCCGCCGTGACGGGAAGGCGTTGGTGCCGTCCGGATCCGCCTTCTCTGCCAGGCCGGCCAGCAGCATCCTGTCCGTCGTACTGCTGACGGGGCTGTCGTGCAAGGCCCACAGGATGGGCTCAAGTGCCATGGCACACCACCACATCCAGGGTGAACCCGGTGATGTCGTGGGAAGGGGCCTGTGGCGCCCTCGGGATAATTCCGCATAAGCTCATGGCTCAGCGCACCTCTCAGTTCACGCAACTGGGTGCTCTTCCCCGCACAGGCGGTCCAGGCCTGTACGAGGACCTGCGAGCCCCGCCACCCGTGGCGGGGCTCGTTCGGTACGGGCGAGTTGTCATGCCCTACACAACGGCACAGGCATCACCGTCCTGATGACCGGTGTGCCCCGCGTCGCATCACAACTGGGCGACGGCGCATCCGGTGACTTACCGGCGAGGTTCTGCCGCCCGCTACGGCAGGCTTCCGACCAGCGGCAACCCCCCATAGTGGAGCTCCAGGCGGTCGGCAGCGCCCACCATCCGAAGCACTTCGAGGACTTGGCCGCTCCGGCTGCGCACCAGGCGCTCGATACACAGGACCGGTACCCGCTCCCCGATGCCGAGCTCTGATGCCTCGGCCTTGGTCGGCGGCCGCGCTGTGACCGTCTCGTCGGCGCTCTGGGGATCCAGCCCAGCTGCGGTCATGGCGCCGAACACACCGCCAATGACCTTGCCCGGTGCGTCGAGTCCGGATGCAGCAGCCAACTCGGCCGCATAGTAGGCATCCTGGACCTGCACCACCTCACCGTCGATCACGGCATGCCTGCTGCGGCGAACAACAGGAGAGCCGGGTTCGACTCCGAGCAGCGCGGCAATCGTGGCCGTAGCGGTGATGCGCTCCACGGACAAGGGAACGACGCTGCCGTCCAGACCCGCTGACGCGGTGGCAGTCTCCCATGGCCCCTTGGCCCCACCCGGTCGCAGTACGGAACCGTAGCGGCTCAACGGGACACGCACGCGAGAGCGGTTGCGGACAACCGTTCCCACCCGCGGCTTGCGCACAACAAGACCGCGGTCGACAAGCTCCCGGTAAGCCCGTTCGATGGACGGCTTTGACTCTCCCTCAGACATCAACTCCACAGTGGTCGGCATCTTCGAGCCGGGCGGAAACTCCTCCGACTCGATGCGCTCCGCCAAGCGGTCGGCCAGGTCGCGCCATCGCTGCAACGGCATGTGTGCTCCTCCCTGTCTTGCTGTGGAACCAGTACAACACATTAACCATGGTTGTTTGGGGGGTTTCTGGCGAAGTACAGCCGAAGGGGTGCCCCAGCACTTGCGACGACTAGCCACGACAAGCGGGCCTACGTGCTCCTCGGTACCGTCCCTGCCACCGCCCTCACGATTCGGCTTGGCTCGTGATCGCCAGGCCGGCACTTGCCTTGGGTTGCAGGCCGTTGGGTCCGAGCGCGAATGGCGAAGCCCCGGACGGGAGGCCGCCCGGAGCCCCTGTCGTAACCCTTGCTACCGGGGTAAGCCACCGCTTGCGCTGCCGGCCGGGGTCGGGTTCTCGACCGAGTGTCCGCGGAACCGCCGCTGCTCGGGACGGCGAGCGCGAGAATCAGGAGTAGCAGCCCTCCTCCCGCAGTCGCGGTCACAGGGCCGCTGACGCGGCGGGAGTGCAGCCGCACGTAGGAGCCGTTGCGGTAGTAGCCGCCTACGTGCGTGGTCGCACCTGGTGGAGCTGGCTGCGCGGAGGGGGAGAGATCACATCGAATTCCCGGATGCCCTTCGTCTGGATACGTCTTGCCAGACGACAAGTGGTCGTCTCAAGTGGCGAGGTCACCGGGCCGCTTGCCGTGACGGCGAGGGCGGGGTGGTGCGGGAGGGGCTTGCGGTCGATACTGCGCCGGGCAGAAGAACCCGACGATGGAGGGGAATCGATGAAGCTGACCGAGGTATTCCGCACTGCCTTACGCGGGCCGCGCCGCGCCATGGCGTCGGCGGTCGTACTGGCTGCAGCGGCGAGTGTGTTCGCGCCTGCTTCCGCCCATGCGGCACCGGCGTGTGACGCCACCGGGTCGGAGCCGCCGGTCGAAGTGGCGCAGATACCCGATTGGGCGGAGTCGATCGTCGTCGACAAGCGGGGCCGGATGTTCGCCACCGCGTACTACACGGGCCGCGTCTACCGCATCGACGCGCCGGGAAGCGCGCCCGTCCCGATTACCGGGAACATCGGCGCCAACGGCGGGATCGTCGTCGGCGGTGACGGCCGGCTCCTCGTCGGCACGGGCAACGACCTGGCGCACTCGCTCACGGGTGATGCCTTCCCACTGTCCAAGCTCTTGCAAGTGGACCCGGAATCCGGGGCGGTCAGCACGTACGCCTCCGGACTCGGCGGCATCGACGGCGTCGCTCTCGCACCCGACGGCACCGTCTACACGACGACGTTGGGCGGCCGCAACATAGGCCGTGTCACGCCCGACGGGCGGGCCGATCCCGCCTGGGCACGTGTCCCGCAGGCCAACGGGATTGCCGTATCCCCGGATGGCGAACAGATCTACGTTGTTCAGACCACGGTCGCCCCAGGGCTGTACCGGATTCCCGTAGGCGACCCGGCGCACCCGCAGCGCTGGATCTCCGCCGGCCTCTCCGACGTCCTCGCCCTCCCCGACGGCCTGACGCTCGACGGTCGGGGGCGGCCGCTGGTCGCCACCCACGCGGCGGGGCAGATTTGGCGGGTGGAGGGCGGGAGCCTGTGCACGGTGGCCTCGGGAATGCACCTCTCCACCCAGATCACCTACGGACAGGGCGAGCGCGGCTTCTCGGCCGGCAGGTTCTACCGGGCGGGCGTCGACGGAAAGATCTACGAGATCCCGGCCGGCGCCGAACCAGAGCAGCCCCGTTGATCGGCAGTGCGCGATCGACGCGCGACAGCCAGCAGGTGCAGGCTGGACACCGCGAGTTCTGGGTGACTGTCGGCAAACCGCGCGGCAGCGAGGGCGGTTTCAAGCACCTTCCCACCCAGATCCTTTCTCCCGGTCCGGCGCTCTTCGGCTCTCAGCGCCTCGTAGGCAGGCCCGTGAACCCCGTAGACCGTAAGGTCGCCGAAGCCGGCCTGGCGGGCTTCGGCGCGGAGCCCTGAGGGGTCGTGATAATACGTGGTGGGGCCGTCCCGGCGGACGCGCAGCCCGGTCATTGCGATGTCCAGCGCACCGGGCGAGCCCAGGTTTAGGAGCTTGGCGTACCGGTTGAGGGCGGCCGCAGCGACCAGGCCACCAGGCTTGACGACACGGTGAGCCTCCCGCCATGCACGGCCACGCCCGGCGCCGTCCGGCAGGTGGTAGAGGGGACCGAGCATCAGCACAGCGTCGAACGAACCGTCCGCCTGGTCGAGGCACCGCGCGTCCCCCACGAAGGCAGCCAGACCCTGGTTCCGGGCCTGCTGTACGTGCTGCGCCACCGGGTCGACGACGAGCACTTGGTAGCCGCTGTCGGTGAGCCAGCGAGCGTGCGCCCCAGGCCCGCCACCGACATCCAGGACGGACGCGGGCGGGGGCGGAAGGTGAGCGCGCAGGAGTTCCTGCGTCCGCACCAGCTCGATTGTCCCGATGGTGCGCCCGGATGTGAGACGGCCGGCCTCATCGCCGCCACCATAGAAGGCGGTGATGTCGGGAAGGAGCGCCACGTCGACCTCCGGCGGGAAGAGCACGCTGCCGCTCGAAGAATGACATGGCCGGCTACACGACCGCTACGGGACTCGTTCGGGTCCCGGCACGGTCCCGCGCATGCCCTGGCAGCGGCACCTGAGCACGTATCTGTGTGCTGCACTGTGCACATTGACGTGTACGTCGACACCGCCCGCTGCCCGGTGATCCATTTCAGCAGCTCGGGATCCCTGCACCGCCGCCTGGCCACAGCGAGCTGAAACCGGCGAACCGGCCACTCCGCCAGAGGATCTACTGCGCAGACTGCTGCTCACGACCTGCGTGAGCACCCCAAGCACTGGTCACACCAGCCCCTTGACCAGTCCGAGGGCCGTGTCGGCGTCGCGCGTCGTGGCAGATCGCTCGGGCCGGGTGGGTGGCCGACCGCTCTCCTCCCACATTGCTACGTCTAGGGTTGCCAGATGTAGCGGATGTCCGGCTCTCGCTCGTCGTTGCGTAGCCCGTCCGTTCGCTCGACCGCGTTGAAGCCGTGCCGCTGGTAGAATCGTTGCGCTGATTCGTTCGCCTGGAACGTCCACAGTGCCAGCCCGTCCGGCTGCTGCCGCTTGGCCAGGGACATGAATCGGTCGCCGAGGCCCCGCCCGCGCCACGCTGGATCGAGGTAGAGCTGTTTCAGTTCCGCGCCGTTGAGTACCAGGAGCCCCACCACACTGTTCTCGGTGACCGCCACCCAGGTCTCGTATTTCGGCACGAGCACGCGTGCGAACCAGTCGCGTACCTCTGCTTGGTCGTGTGCGCAGTGCACGGTCGGCAGTGCGGCGGTGAAGGAGCGGAGCCACACATCGGCCGCGGCGAGCGCGTCGGCGCCGCTGGCACGCCGGAGAACAACGGCGTCACTGGTCATAGCGCGGTACCTCCGGCGTTCCAGGGGGACTGATGACGTGGTGCGGGGCTTTCGTGCGGGCCCGGTTCTACTTGCCGGGTCGTCCGAGCTGGTGAACGGTCCAGCCGGCCGCGCGCCAGGGCTCCGGGTCGAGGATGGTGCGGCAGTCGACGATCAGGGGGGTGGCCGGGCGGGCCGCCAGGTCCTGGGAGTTGGCGTGCTGGTACTCCGGCCATTCGGTGGCCAGGACGACGAGGTCGGCTCCGCCGACGGATGTGGCCAGGTCGTCGGTGTACTCCAGCTCCGGGTTGCGGGTCATGGCGGTGGCCACGGCCTGCGGGTCGTGCACGGTGATGGTGCCGCCGGCCTGCTGGAGCGCGTGGGCGAGGGCGAGGGCAGGGCTTTCGCGGACGTCGTTGGTGCCGGGCTTGAAGGCGGCGCCCCACACTGTGACCCGGGCGCCCTTGATGGGGCGGTCGCCCAGGGCGCGGGTGATGAGGTCCATGGCGACGTCGGTTCGGTTCTCGTTGATCTTCTCGGCGGCGCGCAGGAGGGTAGCGGCTTGGTCGGCGCCGAGCTGGCGGGCGGAGGCGGTGAAGGCGCGGACGTCCTTGGGGAGGCAGCCGCCTCCGTAGCCGATGCCGGGCCTCATGCCGCCGCTTCCGATGCGGGGGTCGATGCCGAGGATGTCCACGATCTGGGAGATGTCGCCGCCCGCCGCGTCGCACATGTCGGCGACTGCGTTGATGTAGGAAATCTTGAGCCCGAGGAAGGTGTTTGCCGCTCCCTTGGCGAGTTCGGCGGTCGCCGGATCGGTGACGAAGATCGGGACGCCGGAGTCCAGGATGGGGGCGTAGACGGCGCGAATCGCCTTCTCCGCCTCGGCGGTGGTGAGGCCGGCGATGATGCGGTCCGGCCGAAGGGTGTCCTCCACCGCGTGCCCCTCGCGGAGGAATTCCGGGTTCCACACGACGTCGACGCGCTCGCCGGCGGGGGCTAGGCGCTGGGCGAGGGCGGTGACCTGGACGGTGGTGCCGACGGTGACCGTGCTCTTGCCGACGATGGTGCACGGCTGGTCGAGGTGGGGGGCGAGTTGGCGGATGGCGCCGTAGACCTGTGCGGTGTCGTAGGAGCGGCCGTCGGCATCGATGGGGGTGCCGACACCGATGAAGTGCAGTTCGGCGAAGTCGGCGGCCTCGCGGATGTCGGTGGTGAACCGCAGGCGACGGCTGGCGGTGTGGCGGGCGAGGAGCTCGGGAAGGCCGGTCTCGTAGATGGGGCACTGGCCGGAGTTCAGGCTGTCGACCTTGGCCTGGTCGACGTCGACACCGATGACTTCGTGACCCAGTTCGGCCATCGCCGCCGCGTGCGGGATGCCGAGGTGCCCGCAGCCGATTACTGAAATGCGCATCCTTGACTCTCATCCTGGGAGGGGCCCGTGTGCGGGGCCGGGGAACAAGCCCAGAGGCTAGCGCCGTTCCCCGACCCCGAGTTCACGCGTTGTCCGCGTTGAGATCAGCAGCCGCTCCAGCTCGCTGATCGCGCAGGCGGCCGTCTGCCGTACGACGACGTCACCGGACTGCGGCGCCTCCAGCGGGTACTCGAACCAGGAGCCGTCCGGACGGGGGAATCCCTCCGGGTCGACGATGAACACCTTGAGGCCTGCCGCGCGGGCCCGCTTGGCCACCCATCGGCGGTCGGCGTGCAGCCCGATCACGACCAGGGCCTTCGCGTCGGGGTGGAAGGTGACCGGCGGGATCCGCTGGTCGTAGCGGCGCATGAATTGCTCCTCGAACCCGGCGCGTGCGCCGAGCGCGTCAAAATTGTTCGTGATGAACGGCCCGACCATGTTTCCGGCCTCCTCCATGCGCTTGAGCGCGTGCAAGGTCGGGGTGACCTCGGCGTTGAAGCAGGCCCGGTACATGTCCGAGAGCTCGCTGACCTTGTCCTCGGTGTTGAGGAGCATCTCCGCGAGCAGCGGGTCCCGGCCCGGCGCGAGGACGAACGTGAAGCCCTTGCCGAGCAGCTCGTCCTCGATCTCGTTGACGTGGTACATCTCGTGGAGCCTGTGCAGCGGCGGGATCCCGGCCTCGTAGGAGACCCCGCAGCCGACCTCGACCTGGAACGGCAGGAAATCCGTGAGCTGCGCCAAACTGTCGGCGTAGACCGGCTGCCCGGGGGAGTCCTTGACCCGGACCCCGTGGGTCAGAACCTCCCACGGCCGACGGCGGACCGTCCGCGGCGGGAACGTGTTGACGGACGTGAACGTGGTATCGATGACCTCGTAGTCCGCCGGAAGCCGGCGGCCCGCCCGCAGATCCTCCGGGTGCAACTCGACGCGGATCATGTGGACGCGCAGGTCACCCAGCTCGAACCGGCCCGGACCGACCTGCTTCCAGCCGCCCTCGGCCAGCATGGCGTGGTTCTGCTCCCACGCCTCCTCGATCTCGGCTTGCGGCGCCGCCACCGAGTGGTACAGGTACAGCTGCTGCATGGCCAGCGACGGCGCCGCGGTGGTGTCCACAAGCCCGTACTGGTGCCAGTAGTGGACGATGCGGCGGCGCGCGTCACCCTCACCCGTCCAGCCGGAGTTGGAGGCGGTCTCCTCCTGCTGGGTGCGCCGCCAGATGCCCTCCTCCTCGAAGCGGGGCCGGTCCGCGGCCAACCCGTAGAAGTCGTGCCACTTGCGGAGCTGGGCCTCATCGAGCTGGTCGATGACCGTGACGGGAAACTGCATGTCGTGTCCTCGATCTCTGAATCGAAACGGTCCGCCCCCTTGGAGGAGGAGCGGCGGGTGGGCTAGCTGAGGGCGGCCACCGCGTCGGCGAGCGCGCCAGTCAGGAAGTCGATCTCCTCGTCGCTGGAGTTCAGCGGGGGCGCGACGACCACGCCCTCGCTGCGCGGGTCACCGGCTCCGGTGAACGGGTAGAAGAAGACGCCGCGCCGCTCGCACTCCTCCATCAGGCGCCAGAGCAGGCCAGGGGCGACCTCCACCCCGTACAGATGACCGACGCCCCGGACGTCCCGCACTGGCGCCCGGCCGGACAGGGATTGCAAAGACGTTCCCAGGAGCTCTCCGCGAGCCGTGAACGCGCCGATGTCCATTGCTTCCAGCTCATCGAGGACCCCGAGGCAGGCCGCTGCCTGGAGAGGGTGGGTGGCCATGGTGCCCATCGCGGGCAGCGGGTCCACGTCCTTGTGCCGCAGCAGCGGCGCGATCTCCGGCGACACCAGCACCGCGCCCACACCGACGTAGCCGGCACCCAAGCCCTTGGATAGGATGACCAGATCGGGCTCGCACTCGTCCCAGTGATGACTCGCCAGAGGCGTGCCGGTGCGCCACAGCCCGGTCAGGACCTCGTCGTGGATGACCAGGACATCCCGCGCCCGGCAGATCTCCGACACCCGCCGCAGGTAACCCCCCGGGGGCGTAAAGGCGCCCCCCGTGGTCCCGTTGACGGGCTCGATCAGTACCGCGGCGACGTTCTCCGCACCCCTGTTGTCGATCGCCCGCGCCACCTCGTCGGCACACAAGGCATCGCACCCGTGCCCTCCATGGGCGTAGCCGTGCGTCGGCGGGTAGGGCGCCGGGAAGGCGGGGCCGAGACCGTACCGGTCTTCTGGGCGGGGGTTGCGGATCTGGTTGCCCGCGACCCCGAGGGTGAACATGCTGTTGCCGTGGTACGACAAGTTGGATGTCAGGATGTCCCCGCGCCGCTTCCCGTCGCGGACCCGCGTGATGTTCCGCGCCAGTGCGACCGCGACCTCCACGCCGAGAGTCCCGCACGTGGTCAGTGCGACGGAGTCCTCTGGGCGGCCCACGGCGCGGCACAGGCGGTGCATCAGCTCCATCTGGATATGGGGCTGGACGGCGGCGGCGCCACCGAACGAGTAGCGGGAGAACTGCTGCTCGATGCGTGAGAAGACTGCGGGACTGCCCTGCCCGACGTTCACGCAGAGGAGGCCGCTCGATCCGTCGAGGATCCGGCGGCCGTCGGCGCGGTGCAGCCAGGGTCCGTTCGATCCCACGACATCGAAGTCCGGCAAGGGCCTGGACGACGTCAGCAGACGTTCGCGACGCGGCAAGTACGAATCCACGGAGAAGTCCCTTCTTGGGAGTGCTCACTGGGTGGGCCGGGAGTGCGCGGCGGTGGTGGACCGCTGCAAGTGCAAGACCACCGCACCAGGACGCGGTACAACAGTCGGTAGCGATAGGGCTGCAAGGAGTTTGCATCTCATGCAAGTACGGACGGCCGCGTGCCGAGTCCCTGCTCTGAGGGGCCACGCAGCCTCG
The DNA here is from genome assembly GCF_042736975.1 of Streptomyces sp. NPDC059989. Lineage (NCBI taxonomy): Bacteria > Bacillati > Actinomycetota > Actinomycetes > Kitasatosporales > Streptomycetaceae > Streptomyces > Streptomyces sp. NPDC059989. The sequence continues at coordinate 35,233 of NZ_JBHWUO010000049.1, read as the reverse complement.
GCTACATCGGGACGGGGTTATGGATGCAGTTCGAAAGCCGCAGGTGACAGCCACAGCGACGGCAACACCAGGCGAGGTGATCCGCACAACGCGCAGAACCCAGGGCATGACCCTGGCCAAGCTCGGGTCGCTGACCGGCTACTCGGCCGCCCAGGTATCCCGCCTAGAGCGCGGAAAGTCCGCCATGACAGACCTCTCCGTACTCCAGAGGTTCGCCCGAGCCCTGGACATCCCACCGCAGGCCCTCGGCCTCGCACCGACCACGGGCGCCGATCCGGACCCACTCAGTCAGCGAACCGGGCCGTATCCCAGCCTGCCCGCCCCTACTCTGGGAATCCCAGGGCGCGAAGGCGGAGAGGACCCGGTGCTGCGGCGAAGGCAACTACTCGCGAACTTGGCGGTCACCGCGGCGGCCGCCATGGGCGCTCCGATCGCCGGCGCCGTTCCGGCCAAGACCGAGGAGGCGCAGCTCGGCGAGACGCTCGTCGCGGGGCTACGCGACGCGATGCTGGGACTCGGCCGCACAGCCCCCGGCATGCCCCTGGACCTGCTTGCGGCGGAACTGCACCGGGCCTCGGCCGACTTCAACGACTGCGCCTACTCCAGCCTCGCCCTTCGGCTCCCACGCCTGATCGCCGCCGGACACCAGTCCACCAGCGACAGCAACAACTTCCGCGTGCTGGCGCAGGCCTACCTCCTGGCGACGCGCATCCTCATCAAGCTCGACGAGCCGCAACTCGGCTGGATGGCAGCCGACCGCGCCCGGCACTTCGCCGCCGCCGGCGGGGTGCCCGTGGCGGTCGCGGAGGCGGCCCGCCAGCAGGCCGTCCTCGCCCGCAAGGCAGGCTGGCACGACCAGGCCCTCACCCTCGCTCTGAACGCCGCCGACGACCCGGCCCTGCGCGAGCTCGGGAACGCGGGCATCGCCCAGCGAGGGCTGCTGGTCCAGTGCGCCGCCTACACCGTCGCCCACCAACGCGATCAAGCCGGCATGCGCGAGCTCACCAGCGAGGCCACCGCCATCGCCAAGAGCCTGGGCGCCGTAACCCACCTTCGGGATACCAATGGTGGGTTCAGCTGGGCCACCGTACAGCTGCACCTGATCTCGGCGGAGAACACCGCCGGCGATCCTTCGGCCGCCATCGCTGCCGCGGATGCTCTTGCCCCCCGAGCGCTCCCCACCACGGAGCGGCGCGCGCTCTACTTCACCGACAGGGCGAAGGCGTTCGCTCAGTGGGGCCGACGAGACGAATGCATTCGTGCTCTCCTCCAGGCCGAGTACTGGGCGCCCCAGGAGACCCATGCCCGCCCAGCTGTGAAGTCGCTCGTCTCCGGCCTGCTGCTCTCCGGGCGCACCACACCCGAGCTCCGAGGCCTCGCCGCCCGTACCGGCGTCGTGCACAGCTAGGCCGTTTCGTTCGGATCATCCGATCGTTGGTGTGTGTCGTTGACTTACGCCCACTGGGCGCGCATTGAGCGGTTGCTGCCGGATCGGACGCTGAAGCGGGGCGGGCGGTGGCGTGATCACCGGCAGGTGATCGACGCGATCGCGTTCAAGTACCGCACGGGCACGCCGTGGATGGACCTGCCCGAGCATTTTGGCTCGTGGAAGGGCGCCCACAACCGGCTGCGGAAGTGGGCCGCCGACGGCACCTGGGAGAAGGTCTTCACCGCCCTGCGCGCCCACCCTGACCCTCGGCTCCAGCAGTACACGAGATCGGTGGCTGCGAGACTCCCGATCCAGATTGAGGCGATTTCAGCCGGACGGCGAGTCGTTCGAGCGGAAGGTGCTGGTGGGTGAGGGCCATCCAGACGCGCAGGTGCGTTGGCATCGTACCGCCCGAGCTGACGGTCCAGCAGCGCCAGGAGTGGGCCATGACCGCGCCCTGGAACCGCAAGCCGGTACCGGTGCCTTCGGAGGAGAAGCTGCCCGAGGCGGAGTGTGTCTACCCGCGTGGTTCTGGGAGTGACGACCCCTGTGACGGCGCCCCCTTTTCCTCATCCGTGCGGGAGAGGGGCGCTGCTGTGTGGGGTGGGGAGTCAGCGCTCCAGGTAGGCGACGGTTCCGGTACGCCGGGCCTCCTCGGTGGCCTTCAGCCGGGCGAAGCCGACCGGCGTCATGATCCCTTCCCACTCCTCCAGCGTGTGCACCCGCAGCTCGGAGTGCTCCTTGGCGTCCAAGGTGATGGCCTGGATCTGCTGGTCAGTGAGCCGGCCACCGTTGAAGATGACCTCGAACTTGTTCAGCGGTCTGCCGGATCCCTGGCTGTAGAAGCAGACCGCGAGAAGCTTCTTCTCGCCCTTGAAGACAATGCCAGTCTCCTCGTGGCACTCACGTACCGCGCACTCCCAGGGTGTCTCCCCGTGGTCCATGTGTCCGCCGGGCCATTGCCAGTTCTGCGCCGTGTGGACGGAGCGAAGCTGGATGGGGCAGCCGGTGGTGTCGGTGAAGTAGAGGCTCGCGCCCGACGTGGCGTTGGCGATGGTCTTGACGTACTCCTCGGGCGGGATCCAGGTGTTCGTCATACGGCCGCCCGCGCGGTGACCAGGAGCGTGCCGAGGGCGCCGTCCGGGGCAGGGATGACCTCGGCGCTGACGTCGGCGAAGCCGTGGCGCTTGAGCAGGTCCGTCCACTGCTCGGGGGTGTGCTGCCAGCGCAGGACTGTCAGCTCCGTCTGCCTGCCCTCCAGCCACTTCCCGCCCATCTCCTGGGCGCCGTACTGGCCCACGATCGGCTCGCGGTGAGAGAAGGCGAAAGTGCCGCCGGGGGCCAGGCGCCGGGCGATACGGGGGAACAGCTCGTCGGGGTCGGTGAACCAGACCGCGCCCCACGTCGAGTAGACGACGTCCCACAGCCGGACGTCCTGGTCGAGGAAGTCGAGTGCGTCCGCACAGACGAACTCCAGGTTCTCCAGGTCGCTCCAGAAGCCGCGGGCCCGGTCCGCCTGGACGGTGGAGAAGTCGACGGCGGTCACCTCCACGCCGGAGTGGGCGAGGAACGCGGCGTTCTCGCCCTCGGCCGGCCCGAGGTCCAGAGCGGTCTTCGGGGTGCCGAGGATCTCGGCGCCGGGGCCGGAGTCCGGGAGACCGGTCCAGTCGAAGCGCTCCGCGGCAGGACGCTGCTGCGGTTCTTCGCCACGGTGGGGTCGGTACTTGTCCCAGTACTCGGCGGGGGTGGTGGGTGCCGCGCTGGACATGAGGCTCCTCGGGAGGTTCTCGGTTCCGGTACGCGTGACGCTACCGGCGGTGCTCCCGAGGTGGGGGCGAAAGCCTGAAACTTGCACAAAAGAGTATAAAAAAGGGCCGGAGCCACCCGAAGGTAGCCCCGGTCTGTCTCGTTCATGTTCGGGTCAGTGGCAGTTGGAACCCGGATGGCAGGGGCCGCACTTGGCGTAATCCGCCTCCCACAGCTTCCAGTCGACCTCGAACCCGTTGTGGTGGATGATCTGCGCGGTGCGCTCCACCGAGCCGTCGTTCTTGAACACGATCTCGGGGATGTGCTCCAGGAACCGGCCGCCGAAGTGCTTGTGCGAGAACTCGCGATAGTTCTGGGTGTCCAGGATGAACACGTGCACGGCGATGTCCACGATCCGGCCGCAGCACATTTCGAGCTGCTGGCCGTACTTCTCCATCGCGGTGACGAGGTACGAGACGGCCGCGTAGAACAGGCGGGTGGCCATCACCTCGTCGAACGGGTAGTCGCGCATGAGCAGGGTGACCTCGCGGTCCCACACCTCGGGGCTCACGTAGTCCCGGGGGTTGCGGTACGTCCGCTCCTCCGGCTGGGCCGGTGCGGTCAGCATGACGGTCATGGCTGTGCTCCTCTCGATTGCTTTCGAGTGGTGCATGGGTGGCGCGCCGGGGATCACGTCCCCAGACTGTTCCCGACGCCGTTCCTCTCCGTGCCGACTGCCGGTCAGGTTCGGAGAGGAAGATGCGAACCTGCCCCGGGCGCTGGTGCTGTAGGAGGTGCGGGGCGGGAAGTCGACGGGTTCAGCGGGCGTCGGCCTGACGCAGGGCCTGGTGGTCATTCACCACCCACTCCGTGCCGCCGCCCTCGGGACGCAGGAAGACTGCTTCCGGGATGAGACGCTGGGTGCGGGGGTCCTCCCACTCGCCGATGAACTGCACGATGCCCTCGCGGTCTTGGGTGGGGTCGAAGATCCGGGCTCCCTCGAAGAGCCAGGAGGGGCGCCTGCTCATGTCGTCTCCTCCTCGGCGCCGTCCTCGCCGATGCGGGCGTGTAGGGCGCCGAGCCTGCGCCACCCTCGTTCCGCTCGCGCCCGCAGGGCCGCGGATGGCTGGCCGTACACCTCGGTGACGTCGGCTCCGACAGCAAACGCGTCCCAGGGGATGCGCTCGGTGGGCTGGTCTTCGAGCTGTCGGGCCAGGGGCTGGCGGGGGAGTTCGGGGCCGGGCATCGAGCGCTCCTCTCCGAGGGGGTGCAGCGGGACGCAGGGGACCGGGGAGGTACGATTGCGCCCCGTTGCCGGGGGTGCGGCGTCAACCTCGGTCCCATACAAGGGGCCTGGCCGATCCCGCGAGATGAACCTACGGTCGCACTGAGTGCGGTAGGACTGACTGCGGGTACGTGTTTCGGTAGGGGCCGCACCGGGGAGCGCGCGATGGCCACGAGACCAATCACCGGCACGATCGCGGGCTTTGTGCTGCGTACAGCGCGGGAGTCGGTGCCGCTCACTCAGGCGGGGATGGCCGAGGCTTTGGGCGTGGACCTGGCGACGGTGCAGGGCTGGGAGTCGGGTCGGCGGCCGGTAGCGAACATGAGGGCGGTGGATCTGCTTGGGCTGCGGCGGAGGCTGGCCGGGCTCGGTGCGGACGCGGCGGTCGTCGCCCTGCTGGACGCGGCGATGGACGCGGACCGGATCATCGCGGCCACGCTCCAGCCCGCCGACGGGGTGCACCCTCTCGCGGAGTGGGTGCACACACGGGACACCGCCCACATGCTCGCCTGGGCGCTCACCGGCACCCGGCCGCCGTCCCTTGCGGGTGTTCCGTCCCCGCGCCGGAGGGGGCCAGCAGCGGCTTCTCCGCTTCTTCCCGCGCTGGACCGGTCGGCGTTCTTCGGGCGGCTGCGGAACACGGCGGAGGCGGCTCCGCGGACCGATGCCCAGGGTGTGCTCTTGCATCGTCAGGCCCTGTACCTGACCTCGTACGACAAGAGCGCGGAGGCGGTGGTCTGGACCGCGCAGGCGTTGCATGCCCGGCGTGGCCTGCTGGCCCGGCGGGGGTGGACGCCGCAGTGGGCGGAAGCGCGTTCGACGGCTACCGCGCTCGCGAGGCTGGGGGATCCGGTGCCGTTGCTCGACTTCATCGAGCGGGCGATGGTGGACGACGACGCGGGCGAGGCCGCGAACCTGAACTACTGGGCCTACTGGCTGGGCGGAACCCCGTTACCGCAGTCCGACGACATGTTCATGCGCGACCGTCAGCTCACCGGCTGGGATCCCGTCACGCTCCTGCGGGGCCTGACGTACGGCCTGCACCACGCCCCGGGGTACGTCGACCTGTACGCGCACACGATGTGGGCCTTGCTGACAGCCCACCCGTGGCTGCCGCAGGCGTCCGGCCTGCTGGTGCGGGACCTGGCGGAGCGTACCGAGCACCTGTTGGACGGGGGCGGTATCTCCGAAAGATCCCGGCGCGAACTCACCACCGTGCATTACGTTCTTCGTGATCGAACCTGAACCGGAGGTCAGCAGATGGCAGACGAGACGGCGAACGCCCAGGGCACCGCCGGATTCCTCTTCGAGATGGGCGTGCTCAAGAATGCGAAGCGGACCGGCTGGTGGTTCACCGGAAACAACAACCCGGAGTCGATCGCCGAGCACTCGTTCCGTGTCGGCATCGTCGGCGCTGTCTTGGCGATGATGGAAGGCGTCGACCCCGCGAGGGTGGCGCTGATGTGCCTTTTCCACGACACGCAGGAGACCCGGATCGGGGACATCCCGCACATCGGCCGCCGCTACATCGACGCGGCCTCGAACGAGACCGTCACCGCGGACCAGGTCTCTGCCGCGCACCCGGCGGTCAAGGCTGGCGTGCAGCGGGTGGTGGGCGAGTACGAGAGCGGCGACACGCCTGAGGCGATCGTGGCCAAGGACGCCGACAAGCTCGAATGCTTGGTGCAGGCGGTGGAGTATCGGGCCCAGGGCTACAGCCTGGTGCAGGACTGGATCGACACATCGCTGAACAGCCTCAAGACGGCGTCCGCCCGGGAACTCGCCGAGGCCGCGCTGACAATGTCGCCCCTGGAGTGGCGGAAGACCTTCCTGGGGCAGTAGCCGGCTCTGCAAACTACGACGCCGCCGCCCCGGCACCGAGCCGGCCAGCGGGGGCTTCGCCCTGTCCCGCTACTTGACGTCGCAGATGCCGCGCCAGTCGACGGTGCCGTCTCCGACTCCTGTGTACCGGCTGCGGCAGTCGTCTCGGCTGCTGCTAGGGCTGCTGTCGGATCCGTCGACTGCGGCGAGGATGCCGCCGAGCACCATGAGGCGGATGATCAGGCCGCATCCGATGGCGCAGCCACCGCTGACGAGTTCGACCTTGTCGACGGGTGGCGGGGTGCTCACGGGAGTCGCCGGTGACTGGAGTGGAGCGGTTCGGTTACTGGTGACTGATCCGGGCCCGGGTGACCGGTCACCGACCACCGCCCCCGCAGCGGGCCGTGGGGCTGGTGACTTGCGCGGACAGGGCCGGTCAGTACTGACACGATCCTCGCGTGACCGATCCCGGCTCCGGTGACTGGTGACCGATCCGGGCGCCGGTCATGGGTGACCGATCGGCGGCTCGTCGGTCACCGGTCATGACCGATTCCCATGTCATCGGTCATCACAACTCCAGACCCCGACTGCTGCCCGCGCCGTGGGCCGTTTGCTTGGTGACTTGCGCGGAGCGGGCCGGTGAGTGGAGGCCGCTACGCTGACCGGTCACTGACTGGGGAGGCTGTGCGATGACTTCCGTGCTGCGTGTCGATTCCGACGGCGGAACGACCTTGATGCCGTGGCCTGATGATGAGCTGCAACGGGGCTTGCTGATCCGGGCTGTGGTCGGAGGCCCGGCGGATACCGCGGTCTACCACCGCCGTGCCGTGCTCCACGTGCACGGCAACGGGCAGTCCGAGCGTCTACCGCTGAACCTGGCCGCGTGGGTGCTGGCTTCGGTGTGGCGGGGGATCGAGCTGCCGTACGGTTTTCACGGAACGGTGATGGTGACCGGTCCGCAGTCCCAGGAGCTGGATGCGGACCTGGTGGCGGTGGTTCAGGCTGTGTGCGTGGCGGTGGCCGAGGTACGGGCGGAGTGGCAGAACCGCCCGCCGGCCAGCGAGCGTGCCGCGCGCGCCGAGCTCCTGGCCGCGGCCCGCTACGCCTGGGATGCACGGCGCGCTCCGACGGCCTGAGCGGCTCTACGGCCGCGGGACACACCCCGCGGCCGCACGAGCGCGAGACGGTGTCAGGCCCGCACCGTGTGTCCTTCGGAAGGGGCGGGCTTGCCGGAGAGGACCAGGGTGATGGTGTCCTCGGTGGCGTCCTCGAGGGCGAGGTCGTAGGTGCGTGCCATCTGCTGGATGCGAGCGACGGTGCGGCGGACCGCGGCCTCGTTGCCCGCGGCCCATTCGATGGTCAGCAGGTCGCGGTAGAGGACTTCGGAGGTCTCTTCGACTTCCAGGCCCTTGTGCACGGTGCGGCGGGCGGCATCCAGATCGGGCAGGGCACCGTCGGCATGCCAGCGGGCGAGGGTGTGCGCGGTGTCGGTGATCCTGGAGAGCATGTCCTGGATGACCGGGTCCGCCCAGGGCAGCGTCCGGCCGTCGAACGGCTTGCCCCGTACGAGCGCCATCGCCGCCTCCAGATCCTCGATGCCGTGAAGGGGGCCCGCGGCAAGACCTCGGCAGGCGAGGTCCTGGAAGAGCTCCCAGTCGGAGGTGACCGCGGGGTGGAAGGTGTATCCGGCTCCCGTCTTGGGGCGGGGGAGCAGCGGCTGGCCGTCGGTGTGCAGGCCGATGGCGCTGCGCAGTTCGGACAGGCGTGAGTGCAGGGTGCGGGTGGACCAGGGGTTCGCGTAGTCCATCGCGGAGCACAGGGTTTCGGCGCTGCGGCCGGGGCGCAGGTGGATGTACGCGGCGATGGCGGTGGTGCGCGGGCTGTGTGCGGAGATGCCGCTGCCGGTGATCCGCAGCGGCCCCAGTACGTCGATGCGCACGCCGGTGCGGTCTTCTTCGGGAGCGGTCGGGTGGGGGAGCTGCGGGGATCGGGGTGCGACCCCGGTGACAGGGGTGCCTGCCTGGGCTGCCGCCTCGGGCGTTGCGGCGTCGTTTGCGTCCATCGTGCCCGTGTCCGTCGTATCCCCGGTTCCCGCGGTCGCGGGTTCTGAGCTGTCGGGTGTGGGGCCTGTGCTGGTGACTGCGGTGAGGAGGGCGGGGAAGGGGTTGCCCGGGTCAGGGTCTCCTTGGCCGGCGGGGTGAACGATGAGCGGGGCTCCGCCGGCGGCGGCCTGGCCGTGGTCCTCGGCGCTTTCCCACGGTCCGGTTGCTGCTTCGGGTTCCTGGGTGGAGACCGTGAGGGCGTGGACGTACTGCCGGTACTGCTCGTCGCTGATCCGTTGGAGGTCCACCTGGGTTTCCAGGATGCCGACGTTGGCCTCCTGGTCGCGGTGGACGTTGATGACTTCGGCGTGGGGGAAGGCGAGTCGGGCCGCAGGGCCGGCGGGCAGGACCACCCCGGTGTTGAGGGTGCGGGCCGCCGCGAGAGCGTCGGCGAGCTGCACCAGGTGCTCCTCGTCCGTCTCGCCGGCGTTGACGGCCAGCCATGGCAGGACCTGTTCGCCGCTCTGGTGTGCTTCCAGCATCAGCTCCCCGAGGTCGGCGGCGACGGCGGGCAGGTGCGGCAGGGTCCGGATGCGGCCCTGGGGGAGCAGACCGGCCAGCCGCGTCCCCAGACCACTGGTGAGGACCTCGCTGTAGTCGGTCCACGCACAGGTCCCCAGTTCCAGCGCGATGGCTCGTGCGACCTCCAGCACCTCTTCTTCGTCACCGTCCAGGAGCAGGACACGGCAGGTCATCAGGTCGACCAGGACCAGGCCCTGGTTGTCGGCGCCGAGGGTGACCAGTCCGGGGTACGGGGCGTGAACCTCCCGGGAGCGTTCGGCGGTGAGGAGTTCGGCCTGCGGATCGAGTGCCCACACTCGCGGGGCGGCCCCTGCGGTGAACGGTGCGACGGGCTGTGCGGGTTCGTCCAGCAGCAGGCTCACCCCGTCGGACCCGAGACGCGCACCGCGCAGTGCGGGGAGGGTCTGTCCGGTGTCGGCGGCGTGGTGGGCGAGGGTGCGCAGCACACGGTCCAGCAGCTCGATGCCGGCGGGCTCGGAGGTGGCGGTGAGGACCTGCTCTAGCACGCTGGGCTCCTGGTCCTGGGCGATGGTCTGTCCGGCGCGACGCTGGCGCTGCTGAAGGATCCTGCGCACGCCCAGGGCGCCGGCGAGGGACGCCGCGAGGAGCGTTCCGATCCCGCCGATCAGCGCCCAGTTGATGGCGGCGGTGTCCCGGCTCTGCGCGGATGCCGGGGCCCCGGCAGCACGATCGGGTGTCGGTGCGGCCGGAGCGGAGGACTGCGCCGACGGTGCGTTTGACGGGCCGGCGGTCGGCGCGGCCGGCGTTGCGGCTCCGGTCGTGCCGGGAGCCGGCTGGGTGGATGGTGCGGGGGATCCCTCGGCCGTGGGGCCGGGGTCGGGGGCGGCTTCCTGAGGTTGCGCCGGGGGCGCCGGGGAAGCAGGCGTCGCCGGGGCCGGGGAGGCGGCGAGGGTGAGGTGTTGGCCGGGGTGGATGAGGTCGGGGTCGGTGAAGGTGCCGCCGCCGGGGAGTGGGCTGCCCTGGTTCAGCTCGAAGATCTGCATGTACTGGTCGGCGGCGCCGAGCTGTTCGGCGGCGATGGCGGAGAGGCTGTCGCCGTCGCGGACCGTGTAGACGGTGGGGGCCGGGCTGCCGGCCTGGTGTGGTGCGGCTCCGTGGTCCTGGGCGGGGCGGGCATCGGCGGGGAGGTGGAGCGTCCATCCGGGCTGGATGGGTCGTTCGGCGTGGAAGGTCAGCCCGTCGGGCATGGGGCGGTTTTCGTTGAGTGCGGCGATCTCCTCCCATCGCTGACCGTCTCCCAGGGTTTTCTCGGCGATCGACCAGAGGCTCTCGGCCGGCCGTGCGTCCTGCACTGTGTACGTGGCCTGCGTGCTGCCTGCGCCGAATGGGGATCCTGCCGAGGGGGCGGGAGAGTTCGCGGCTGGGGCGCCGGGGATGGCGGCCGCGGTGATGCTCGTGGTGGTGGCCGCGGGTGTGGCGGAGGCGGGTGCGGCCAGGGCCGTACCGGTGGGCAGGGCGAGCAGTACGGCGCCCACGAGGGCGGCGGCGGCCCGCTGTCCGATGAGGCCGCGGATCTGGGGTGCGGCCCGCCCGCGCAGCTGCGCGGGGATTTCCAGAAGTACCGCGCAGGCGAACAGGGCCCAGCCGATCCAGCCGGCGATGGCGAGGGCGAGGAGGAAGACCTGCCCGGAGTCGTCGGTGGAGAACAGGGAGCCGAGGGCGGCGATGCCGGGCGGCCCGACGAGGGAGGTGGCCCACCACAGCAGTAGGGGCAGACCGCCCAGCAGGGTGAGCAGGACGGCCAGGCTCAGCAGGCCGCGCGCCACGGCGGCCGCCGTCCGAATCGAGCTGCGGGCCGGACGCGGCGTGCGGGCCCGGGGGGTTGTCGACATGGGGGGTCCTTCTCCCTACAAGGGGGCTGTTACTGGGGTTCGGTCACGCCGTGCAGGAGGCGGGCTGCGCCGTGGCCGCGGACGTTCATGGAGCCGATGCCCACGATGGACAGGAACTTGGTGGGGTAGGCGCCGCTGACGGTGACCGTGAGTTGGGTGCGGTCCGCGGACAGGGCGACGCTGCCTTGGGCGCCGGCCCGGGCGAGGTAGGCGTAGGCGGCGGACTGCGCGGCCTCGGGATCGACGCGCACTGCGCTGCCGGTGACGGCGGCGGCGGGGTCGATGGCCTGGCCCGCGGCCCGGGCCGCCTCCATGGCGACCGCGTCGGCGCGTTCGGTGGCGCGCAGTTTGCCGCCGCCGTCGATGGCGAGACCGATGATGCCCAGCAGGGCGATGGTGCAGATCGCGGTGTAGACGGCGATCCCGCCCTCGTCCCCGCGCAGGCGCTCGCCCCGACGGGTGCGCGGTGCCGGCATTGGTCAGCCCTCCCTGGATCTGTATGCGTCCACCACGGACGTGAACGAACTGGTCATGGTCTTGCTCCCGGGCACCCCGGGCAGCAGGAGGTCGGAGAGTGGCACGGTGCAGGAGATCGTGACGGTGACGGTGCCGACCTGGCCGAGGGGGACGGCCAGCCCGGAGGAATCGATGCTCGTGGATGTCGAAGCGCAGCGGATGCCCTGGTCGTTGAGGGAGCGGGCGGCCGCGGCGGAGGCTTCGGCCTGCGCGCTGCCGTACGTACGGGAGATGGACGCGGCGCGGGCGGCGTCCTCGGCGGCCGCGTCGACCTTGGCGCCGGAGGTGACGATCCGCCCGCCGGCGATCGCCATACACAGCAGCATCAGGAGCAGCGGGGTGACGATGGCGGTGGCGATCGCCTCGCTGCCCCGGTCCTCCCGCAGCCGGTTTGTCCACCGCAGCCGGCGGCGGCTCTTCACCAGGTTCATGGCGTCGTCCACCGTTCACGTGGAGCCGAAGCGGACTGCGACACCGATAACCCCGACAGGCCCGGCAGCATGGACGGGGCGCTGCCGGTCACGGTCACCCGTACGTCGGTGGCCGTACTGCCCGAGGTGCTCACGGTCGGGGCGCGCAGGCTGTCGCCGGCAATCCGGCCGAGGGTCTCGCGGGCCCGGGCGGCGCCTGCGCTGTCGGGTGACTGGTAGGTACGGGCGGCGGCGACGCCTTCGCGGGCCGCGGTCAGCGCGATGTTGCGGGCGTGGACCCACATCGAAGCCTGCACCACGGCCACGGTGACCAGGATGACGAAGGGGAACACGATCGCCATCTGGATCGATGACTCCCCCCGGTCGCCCCGGCCCCGGAGGCTGCGGGCCCTCTGCCCCGGCTCCGCCTGGCCCTTGACGTTGTTGTGCGGCACCCGTCCTCCCAGCTCGCCCTTTCGCTCTCCGCCTGCTCAGACCCCGGAGAGGCTGGTGTTGTAGCGGGCGATGACGACCGCGATGGTTCCGGCGATGGCGAGAGCTCCGGCGGTCGCGGCAACCCAGATGATGATCGTGGTGATCGAGATGTCGCCCCGGTCGCCGGCTCCCCCCTGCTCGATACGGGACTTCATCCACTGGGACATACGGATCACGTACTTGGTCATGACGGTGACTCCCTTGGGTCAGGTGTTGAGCATGCGGATGACGGCCGGGAAAGCGATCAGGAGCATCACCAGAACGGCGAGGAGCGCGCCGGGGGCGGTCATCTTCTCGCTGTCGGCGTTCGCCTCGGCCGCCTGCGCGGCGAGGAGCTCGGTGCGCAGGTTCTTCGCGCGTGAGCGCAGCGTGGCGTAGACGGAGGCGCCGTCGTCGGCGGACTGCCGCATGATCGCCGCGAGGTCGTCCAGGACGGGCAGGTCGAGCTCGGCGGTCAGGCGGGCCAGCGACTCCCAGTGCGGGACCTTGTCGACCCGGGAGCGGGCCAGCGCCTGCTGGATCCGGACGAAGGCCCAGCCCTGCCCGGTCTGGGCGGCCTGCTCCATGGCCTGCTCCGCCGAGACGTTCCCGGCGCGGCGCAGCGCGACCAGATCCAGGTAGGCAGCCATGGCGTGCGCGAACTCGGCGCGGGCCCGCTTGGCCTTGTCCCGCAGCGCCAGGTCCGGGGTGAACCAGAGCAGAGCTGCGGCCAGGAGGCCGACGATGGCGGGGAGGTAGAGCGGCAGGCCGAGCAGCAGGAGCGGGATCGTGGACAGCGGTGGCAGCAGCAGGCCACCGCCAGCCAGGGCCACCTTCGTCAACAGGAACTTGGCCGGGGTGGTGCCGGTCAGCGCGAGGTCCTTGTGGGGGATCCGTACGCCCGGTACGTTGGCGAGGTGCTCGACCAGCCACCGGCCCCACCGCTCGTCCCGGTCGACGAGCTCCTCATCGCTGCGTAGGGGTGCGGGTTCGTTCAGGCGGCGCAGCGCCGGCCCGAGTGCCGGCGCGGGGCGCAGGACCTCACGGATCAAAAGCGCCATACCGGCGCCGATCGTCGCACCGGCCAGGAGCGCGGGCACGGGAATCATGCGGACACCTCCACACCCTCAACGACGGCGAGCGGCGCCGGTGGGACAGCGCTGCGGGGGTCGGCAACCAGGAAGCGGGGGACCGGCTTGGTGTCGGCGATCTGCCGCATCAGCGCGAGGACGCCGACGAAGCCGGCGGCGAGGACGGCCAGGACCAGCTGCCCGATCAGGGTGCCGTAGGGGGCGGTGTAGGAGGGGATGAGGAAGCCTGCGCCGACGACGCCGAGAGTGATGATGGTCATCCACCGCATCGTGGTGCGCGGCTTGGCCCGGTCCGCCTCGATCGCCCGCCTGCGCGAGACCTCCTCGTGGACGGACTCGGCCAGGTCGTCCAGCGCCTGCGCGAGCCCGGGGCCGCGGTCGGCAGCCGACAACACCAGGGCGGCGACCACCTTGTCGGCCGTTACGTCGTCCAGGGCGTCACCGAACAGGCGCAGCGCATCGGTCGGCCGCCACCCGATGTGGAGCCGGTCCACCAGGTCCCCGACCTCGGCGGCGATCTCCTCGGGACAGCCCTTACGGGAGATCTGCAGCGCCTCGTCCAGGCCACGACCCAGCCGCAGCACGTTGGCCAGGCGCTGGGTCCAGTCGCCGAGCGCCTCCAGCTTCCCGATCCGGGCGGTGGCCGACTTCGTGGGCGCCAGCAGCCACGGCACCCCGACCACGGCCAGGAACACCAGCGCCCCGGCCACGAAAACGCCCGTCACCAGCCACAGCAGCACCCCTGCCAGTGCCCCGCCGACCAGACGCGTCCGGCGGGCCATCCGCTGGTCCCGCCCCGCCAGCCGGCGGCCCGTACGGACCCGGGCGGCCAGCGTCGGCCCCTGGGGCGCGTATGTTCCGACGATCCCGACAACCAGCCCCACCAGCCCGCCCGCCAGCGCGAGCCCGGCCAGCACCCACAACAGCAGAACGGTCACAGAGCCGCCCCCTCGTCGAGCAGCAGCTGCAAAGGAGCGGCCCACGCCCCGCCCGGCACATTCAGCAGAGCGGCGTCGAACCCGGCACGACGCAGGTCGTTGATGCACCGCGGGTGCATCAACGGCACGGCCCGGTGCTCGGCCCACTCCGGACGGGGCCCGAAGATCGCGTTCGTCTCCGGCCGCCCGCCCTCCCCGATGCCGGTGACCTCCAGCACGTGCGAGACGAAACGGTGGCGGTGGCCGCCGATCTTCGTCTCGTCGACGGAGGAGACGAACACGATGAAGTGCAGCCCGTTCGCCGCCTGCCGGTAGGCGAGCGCCTCGGACATGTTCGCCTGGGCGAGCAGGTACAGCTCGGCGATCCGGTCGAAGACCACCGAGGGGTGGATGGCGTGCAGCGTGCACAGGTTGCCGCCCGCACCGTTCGTCATCGCCTGCAGCATGGCCACGATCTCCGGCCCGCGCACCTCACCGACCACGATCCTCGTCAGCGTCATGCGCAGCGCCCGGTACATCAAGTCCATCAGCGTGATCTCACCGGCCGCCTGACCTGCGACCACCTCGCCGTTGGACTCACGCGCCTCCATCGGCACGACCTGGCGGTGGTAGTTGTTCTCGTGGGCGAACAGCTCGTACTCGGTCTCCAACGTGGCGAACCGCTCGTCGGGGTCGATCTCCTTGAGGAGCGCGCGCAGCAAGGTGGTCTTGCCGGCAGCCTGCCCACCGACGACCATGACGTTCTTCTCAGCACGTACGCACGCCCGCAGGAACGACTCCAGGGTCGTGTCGAGCATCCCGCGGTCGACCAGTTCGGGCATGTCGGCGTGGCGCAAACTGTGCCGGCGGATCGTCACATAGGTGCCCGGCGTGACATCGATGACGGCCTGCAGCCGGGATCCGTCCGACAGCCGCAGCGCGAGGAACGGATCCGCAGTCGACAGGCTCCTCTCGCTCTGCCCGGTCGTACGACGCGCGAGATCCCGCAGAAGCTCACGCAGCTCCTCATCCGAGTCGGCCACCGGCGCCACCCGCAACCGGCGGCCGTCGGTGAAGTCCAGCCACACGTCGGAGAACCCGTTGATGAAGATGTTCTCCACCAAGGGGTTGTCCAGGTGCTGCTGGAGCCGCCCGGCCCGGAACTGGAGATCGAACACGGCCTGCGCGATCGCCGCGTCCTCCGCGGCACTGGTCGCGGCACCACGCTTGACTGCCTCGGCATCCGACCACACCGCCACCTGCTCGTTGATCAGATGCCGGCCCTGCTGCTCCTGCGCTGCCGGGCTCATACCGGGACGGGCCCGAAGGAGATCGGTCAGCCGCTCCCCGACCTCCTTCTTGATCAGCCGTACCGCCGCATAGTCCACGGCCGCCGCCGACGGAAAGAGGCCAGGGGGAGTGGTCCGAGGGTCAGTGCTCCCCGTACCGGCGGCACCAGCGGGCCGGTACGGCGCGGGTACGTGCTGCGGGGCGGCAAGGCGGGCCTGCAGCGAGTCGGACGCCGGGGCGACCTGCGGGTCATGATGCAGGGGGTTAGCGCGCACCGCTCACCACCTGCCCGAGGGCGGACGTGAGAGGCGGCGGAGCGAGGCGTGAGCGGCGGATCGCCACCAGCTCCTGCACCCGCACCGCAGCCGACCGCGCCGAGCGCATCAGCTCGCTGGACTCGAACCGGCGGGACTGCTCCGCCCCGTCGGACAGCACCCTGGCCTCCTTCGGACGCCACGGCAGCACCGCCGTCACCGGCACGCCCAGCGTCCGACGGACCTCCTCCTTGGAGAAGGGGCCCTCATCGACCAGGAGAACGCCGAGTTCGGCGCCCCCGCCGACGAGTTCGCGCAGCGCATTGAGGCGCACCTGCGCGCTCTGCAGACTGCGCAGCGTCGTACGGGCCACCATCAGCACGACGTCGGCCCGCTGGGCGAGAACCGCCGACGCTCCTAACGCGCCGCGACGACCCAAGTCCACCAGGACGTCGTGCTGGTGCGCCTCGATCCCGGCGAACATGGCAGCGAGCGGCTTCCACACCGGCTCCATCGCGGAGGCGTGCGCAGGGTCGTAAAGACCGGGCAGCACCAGCCGGTCACGGGTCCCCTCGTCGGTGACATCGACCAGCTGACGCCAGAACGCTTCACCCAGCTGGCCCTGGCGCCCCGCCACGGCGAGATTCCGCATCCCGCGCGAGTTGTCCAACGTGCCCTGCAGCGCGCCCGGCAGGATCGCGCCGCCGTCCGGGTCCGCCTCGGCGAGGACCAGCCGCTGCCCCTCCGCCAGGGGCCACGTCATTAGCAGCGCCATCGCGACCGTGGTCACCCCCGGTGAGCCCAGGCCTCCGGTCAGCGCGACGACGGCCATCAGCTGACTTCCTGCGGAGCGAGGATCAGAGCGACCGCGCCCGTCGCGACCCGCGCGGCAAGCGTGGGCCCGTCGGCGGCCGGCAGGGCCACGTCGACGACCACGACCCCGGTTGCCGGAGCCGGCTGACCAACGGCAACCACGGTCGCGGACTGCGTCTTCGGCGCCGCTCCGGCCCCCTCGGCCGGTTTCCCACCTCCGGCCCCCTGGGCCGGATCCGGCGTCGATACGATCAGCACCTTCTGTCCCGGCGCGACGCGGCTCGCGGGGAGTTGCGAGGGCTTCAAGGCCACGCCCACCAGCTGCTCGCCAGCCTTGATCAGCGACTCGGCGGTGACCTGACCAGGAGACAGGAGCGATCCGGCCTTCAGCGCCACAGCGGCCCGCTGCCCGACCACGCCCGCCTTCTTCGCCACCGGGACGGCCTTGACGGCCGGGTCCAAGGCGAGCGACGCCGGGGCCAGGTCCGCATCCGTGACAGCCGCTCCGACCGGTACGTCACGGGCCACCACCAGCACGGCGGTCCGCTGCCCGGACGCGGTGAACAGCAACGCCCCGGAGAGACCTCCGGCCGCGATCAGGGCGACGGAGAGCGCGATCAGCCCAGGCCGGCGGCGTCGTTGCCGAAGAACGCGCGGGGCGACCGCGGGGGCGCCGCCCGGACCGGCGGGCGGCGGAGTGGACGCCTGACCCGGCACGGGCGTGGTGGTGGTGCTCACGAGCAGTGCCTCCAAAGCGAAGGAGAGAAAGGGATGAGAAAGGGGGAAGGCGGCTACTGGCCGACGACCTGGAGTTCTCCGATGCGCACCGGAACCTGCGAAGTGCGGGTCGTGGTCAGGTCGCCCTGCTGGCCCCCGCCGACCCAATGCACGGCCCAGGTCGTCGTCGCGGTCACGGTGTAGTCCCCGACGCCGGAGTAGCCCGGCATGCCGCACTGCCCGCCGGCCGTGTTGGGCGGGTTCAACCCATAGGACGGGCTGTACGGGGCTCCCGGAAACGGGCAGGACACGGTGGTGCCGTTTCCGAAATTCCACACGACGTTCTGCACGGTCGCCGTGGCCGTCACCGTCACCCCGAGCGCGGTTGCGCTCGCCGACGTCGGACCGGTGGTCTGCGGGCCGGGCCCGTTCCACACCCACACGGGCACCCCGACGGTTCCGGTGCCGCCCCGCTTGGGTGCGATGCCGATATCGGCGCCCAGGAGCCGCATCTTGTTGACCGCTTCCTCGGCCAAGGCTGCGAGGTTCGGACCGCCGCCGTATCCGGGAGGGGGGTTCTGGAACCAGCGGAAACCGCCCATCAGCGGCTGGCCCGGGCACTGGCCGTTGTAGACGGCGCCGTCTCCCGGGGTGTGGCCGGCCCAGACCGGATCGTCGGCCGGAGGCTGCGGATCCCACAGCAGCCAGTAGCAAGAGGTCGTCGCGTCGAACCAACCGGACTCGGTGTGGCATGGCACTTCGAAGTGGCCGCCAGACCCGTCACGGGCCATGCACTTGGCGGAATCGCCACCCCCGCCCCCGCCGTCACCCGGCTGGCTGTCATCACCAGGCTTGTCGGGCTTCGGAGGCTTCTGGCCGCCGGAGTGGACGTCGCAGTCGTAGACGAGCGGCGGGCAGCCCGCGCCAGGGCCGGGATTGGCCGCCGCTGGCGCGGTGGTCACGCCGAGAGCGAGCGCGGCGACCGCCGAGACCAGGTAGCGGCGATAGCTCAGCACGTTGCATCCCGGTCGATTTCCAGGTCGCGGATTTGCCAGGCACCACCGATCTTGAGTGCCGTGTAGATAGTTACGTGCCGGCGCTTGGTGTCGAGCGTCTTGACTGGCTCGCCCGTTTCCTTGTTGACCTGGACATAGGCGGTGGTATCGACGCAGTCGGTGATCGTGCTGGCTGGTGGCGTCTTGGACATGTCCATAGCGCTGATTACCGGAGAGATGACCGGCTCGCCCTTCATCACCGAACCGTTGTCGACGTAGTAGGCACGCGTTGCCTGGATCTTTGAGTAGGCCTTGTCGGTAGCCACCTTCTCGATGCCGGTGTCCTTCACCGACCCGGTGGCGTACACCTTCATTTGGGCGTCCCAGAAGGTGCGATAGACACCGATCAGAGCGTTCTTCTCGGCTTCCTGCGGGTCGGCTGACGCGCTGGGTGATGCGGTGGGGCCGATGGGAGCGCTTGAGGCCTTCGGCTCCTTGGTGCAGCCTGTCGTGACGGCCATGATGGTTGTGGCGATGGCGGCGGCTGCAAGGAGCCGACGGTGCCGGGCGGTGCGGGTGTGGTGCTGGCCTGCGGTTGTCACGTCGATACCCCCGGTTGTCACCTCGTCGGATGGGCGGCGGCTTGAGCCCCTAACCCGGCCCGATCGTCGCTGATGCAACGGTGCTCGTGCCGTAGCTGTGGGTTGTACAGCGCACCCTACGACCTCAACGCTTGAGCTTCCATGGGGTTCTTGGGGCACAGATGATCCAACGTCACCCTTTGCCCATAATTGCCGGTCAGTCATATAGCGATACTCCTTCCGTGGGGCCGGAGTTATCCCGGATCGTGGATGGTTCGAGTCGCACCCAGTCCTGTTCACGCACATGGTGAAAATCAGGCCATCTGGCGTGTTCTTTGCTATCAGCAAGATTTAGTGGGGTCGATCTCGCTCGTCAGAACGGTGCTTTGTCGGCGGACGTATCCCTGCGACCGGGTGACCGGTCCGCCGGCTGTGGCCCGTTCTGCCGCGGCGCTTTCCGGGACGGGCGGTCCCAGGCGAACGCGTACTCCTCGTAGGAGTCGATCAGCCCGTTTTCGATCAAGGCCTCGCGGTCGGCGAGCTGGGCCATGAGGTTCTCGTGATCGTTTTGGCACTCCTGCCAGTCGGTGGCCTCATCGGCGGACAGCCGTTCGGGGCGGTGTGGGCGGCGGGTCACAGCTGCATCCAGCCGCGGGGTTCGGCCGTACCGGCGAGCGGTGTCCAGACCGCGGCGCTTGGCCCGTCTTGTTCGAGATCTTCGAGGACGGCGGCGCCGAGGGGGACGCGGGCGGCGAAGCGGGTGACGAGTTCATGGTCGGAGGTCATGCGGCGCAGGTCGGCGATGCGGTTGGTGAGGCGGATGCGGGAGGAGCCGGTGAGGATGAACAGGACACGGGGGAAGCGCGGGTAGAAGCGCTGCCAGGCGAAGGTGGCGGCTTGGTCCGCGACGGTCTGGCGTCGTCCGGCCTGCTGGGGCGTGTAGTCGTAGAGGCGTGCGTAGGTGATCAGCTTGCGGGCCAGGCGTTCGCTGCTCATGGTCGTCCGGTCGATTTCCACGAAGGCTCGGTAGTGGAGGCGGCGGGGGTGGACGGAGGTGTAGTGGAAGACGGCGTCGGCGACGAGGCGGTCCTCACCGCCGGTGTCGGGGAGGCGGTGGGTGACTTCGGGCGTCCAGTCCAGGGGCTGGTACTCGTCGTTGCGGGTCCGGGCGTCGGCCAGGAACGCGAGGTGGGCGCGGACGCCGGTGAGGGCGTGCGCGGCACGCAGCGCGGCCGCGGTGGGTGAGGTGATCAGGTCGGCGTTGCGGCCGCGGAGTTCGGGCCAGTCGCTGACGGTCTGAATGCCTGCGGGGGTCAGGAAGTGAGCGTGCAGGCCGCTGCGGCCGCCGAGGACGGTGTGCGCGATGAGCCCCGCGGCGCGCAGTGGGCCGAGAACCTTGTGCACCTTGCCGGGCGGGGTGTGGGGCATGAGCAACTGGTGGAGCTGGGTGGTGGCCAGCAGGCGGTGCTGGGCGATCAGGGCGAGGGCCTGGTGTGCGTAGGTGTCGCTGCTGCAGGGCTGGATCACGGCGGAGGTGGTCATGCGAACTGCTCCTCGGTGTGCGTTTGGGTCGTGGCGGGGGGCGTCAGGGCGATGAGGAAGCTGCTGACCGTCTGCTCCTGGGCAAGCGCGAGGGCGGTGAGTTCGGACAGCGGCCGGGCGCCGGCGTTGCGCAGTGCGGCTCGCTGCAGGGCATCGGTCCGGTCCGGGCGGGCGAGCGTGCGGAAGACCTCGTTCAGTTCGGGGCCGCGGATACGCAGGGGGCCGATGCGGGTGCCGGAGATGGTGAAGGAGGCGTAGTGCTGCCACCGGTCGAGGGCGGAGATGTCGCCGTTGGTGACGGTGGCGCCGGGCCACTGGCCGGTGATCTGCGCGATTGCCTCGGTGGAGCCGGCGGTGGTGGACAGGCAGGAGGCGTTCTGCAGGAGGGCGGCGCGGGTGGCGGGGTTCAGGCGGTGGAGGAGTTGGGTCATGCCGTGCAGGCGGCAGCCGAACTTGCGCAGCTGCTCGGTGATCTCCGCGATCACGGTGGATGCTCCGGCATCGAGGGAGATCAGTTCGTCCAGGTAGAAGCGGAACGGGGCGCGCTTGCCCTCGGGGAGGTCGCGGCGTGAGAGGCCCGCGCGCAGGAAGTCCCGCACGATCAGGGTGACCAGCATCCGGTCGGTGGGGCCGGTG
The DNA here is from genome assembly GCF_042736975.1 of Streptomyces sp. NPDC059989. Taxonomy (NCBI): domain Bacteria; kingdom Bacillati; phylum Actinomycetota; class Actinomycetes; order Kitasatosporales; family Streptomycetaceae; genus Streptomyces; species Streptomyces sp. NPDC059989. Next base: position 14,239 of record NZ_JBHWUO010000049.1, on the reverse strand, counting down.
CCGGGCGGGCAGATCCAAACGACGTGCGACTCGTCCATGGCCCGGCGGATGTCGTACCCGCTGAGCGGGCACCCCAGGAACGCTCTCGTGACCGGGTTCGCCCCGAGGCGCTCCAGCGGGTTCAGGACGGTCAGCAGACCGTCCTTGGGCAGGTCGGGGAAACTCGTGGTCCACCAGCGACGCGCCTCGTCGTCCAAGGCCCTGAGTACGAGATGACGGAAGGATGGGACGGTCAGCAGCGGCCGGATCTGGAAGATCGTGGCCTGCTGGTCCTGTTTGCCGGCGGCCACGGCGTGGCCGTTTACGGCGACCAGGGCTTCGACGGCCTTGGTCAGGATTGTCAGTGCGCGTGGCGCGGCCAGGTCGTCCCAGCCCAGAGAAGTCGCGAACGCGTCCACAACGGCGGCCGCCACATCGTACGGGCGCTGTCCGCCGGCCATGTCGAGCAGGTTCCAGCAGCCCAGCAGCTCGTTGTCGCCCGACACGGTCAGGTCGAACAGGGCGATGCGGTCCATGATGTCGTCGTGGGCGAGGTAGCGGGCGACCTCGGCGAAGGAGTCGCCGTGCGGGTCCACGAAGGCGAGCCCGCGCCCGTTGTGGGCGCTGGCGACGGCATGGACCTGGGCGCGCATGGTCTTGCCCCAGCCGGCCTTCCCGGACTGGACCTCGAAGAGGGTGTCGTCCTCGTGGGTGGCAAGCAGCCGCTCGCGGCCGTCGCCTCCCCGGTACCAGCCCTGCGGCAGCAGGTCCTTGCCTCGCTCGTACGTCGGCATCTGCGTTTCCGACACCGGGATGCGTGCCGCGGCCGTGGGCGGCTTCATCAGCCCGGCCAGCTCCTCGATTCGCGCCCACCCGCTGCGCGCGGGACGCATCAGCGCGTGTGTCCACTGCCTGTCGAAGCGACGGCGCCACGGCCATGAGTCCGGCCCGATCCGCACCGGGCCCAAAGACCAGCCCTGGGAGTGGAGGCGGGAGGCGCCGGCGTAGACATCCATGGAGGCGTTGACGAGCGCCAGGAGCTGCTCGGCGCGGCCTTCGGCGTCGGAGGCGCACCGCACCAGGACCTGCACCCGCATCAGCCCGGCGTTCTCGGCGAGGTTGCCCAGGACGCGGTCCCGGTCGATGTGCTGGGCGCGCGGCACCAGCATCGGGCCGCGGCCGTTGCCCTGCCACTGGGTGGGGTCCAGCACCCGGCCCAGGCTGCCGGCGGACTCCGTGTTCAGCGCCCGTGCCTCGCGGGCGGCTTCACGCCGGGCTCTGACGCGGGCCTGCCGTACGACCTGCTGTCGGCGCAGGGCCAGGTGCCAGCGGGGAGCGGGGGAGAGATCGACGCACACTTCGGCGAGGTCGCCGAGTTCGGCCCGCAGGCCTGCGACCGCATCGACGAGCGGCTGCAACGGGTCGGGTTCCAGCGGTACTTCCCGCAGCCCGGATCCGGGCTTCCCGTGCAGGGTCAGGACCGTACGCACCGTGTGAGTACGGACCTTGTCCGCGATGGGGGCGGCTGGGGTGATGGTGACGCGCGGACCGAACGGGGACCGGGACAGCAGGGCGCGGGCGGCGGCGGGTGCCTCGATCCGGTAGGTGAGGGGCCGGCTGCCGTCGGCCCGCAGGCGCAGCCGCAGCGTCCGGGCGCGGCGCGGAGTCCACCACGGTCCCGACCCGGCGGCGCGGATCAGCTGAATTCCCTGCCGCCAGATCTCCTCCTCTCCAGGCGAGAACTGCCCGGATGGCACAAGCTCCACATGCGTGCGCTCGGACAGGGCCTTGGCCGCCAGCCGCTGCTGGACCGCTTCCCACCCGGCCAGCAGCAGGCCTGCCACGAGTGCCAGCCACCAGAGGTGGTCGTACGTCCACGCCCCGGCCGCCCACAGGGCGGCGAGGACGCCGCCGGCCAAGTCGAAACCATCGGCCGCGGACGTCATGAGGTTCGGGTCCATGTTCCGTCTCCGTTCTGGGTGAAGTGGACGGCGGCCGGGCGGCCGTCCAGGAAGGTGCCGGCAGGGTCGGCGCCGGCCCACACCAGCCGCACGACGGCCCCGCCGGCTGGGCCGCGGCGGGCGGTTGCGGCCTGGATCCGCACCTGCGTGTATCGGTCCGTCTCGGCCAGCCACGCGACACGTCCCTCGTACAGGAGGAGGGTCTCGTCGGCTGTCGGTAGGTCGCGGGGTGCGGCCGTGTCTATGACCTGTTGGATGAGAGGGTCCGCGGCCTCGCCGGATCCAGGGGGCGGAAGCTCACCAGGTCCGGACGGCGTCGGCGTCGGCGACGTCGCCAAGGCCGCGGCTGTGGCCGGGCTGAGGCTGAGACCGGCAGCGCCCGCCCCGTCGACCTCATGGGGCCTGCTCGTCCGGCCCGCCGGACTCGGAGCAGGCCCGGTGGCGTCGGCCGCCCCAACTCCGCCTGCCGCCTGCTCCGTCACGGACGCGAGCGGGGTGACGGTCCGTACGGCCGCCGAAGTCTGCCGCGGGGGTGTCCCGGCGCCGGGCTCGGCGTGCGGGCGCAGCCCCGCATACAGCAGGAGGGCTCCGGCGCAGCCCAGCACGGCGGAGGCGGCGATCAGCCGCCACCCGTTGTGTGTGTAGGTTCCGGGACGACTCGTCATCTGTCGCCGCCATGACCTGCGTATCTAGTGACTGTCCAGAAGACATGTCGCCGGATTCGGCCAGCTGACTTCTCGTACCCCTCGGGCGGGATGACAAAGAAGTTGGACGGATGGGACAGCTGCGGCCAGCCGACCGTCAGCGGCGCCGCAGGCCCCACATACGCATCACTAGCCAGGCGGGGCGTACGACGAGGCTCAACCAGTAGGTACCGGCTACCGCCGTCATCACCGCAACCACCCACCAGAGCGCTTGGTCCCTGAAGTCGCCCTGGGCCAGGATGAGGATCCCCGCCCCGATGATGCTGAGCAACAGAACGTGCTCCACGGAACTGCCACGCTTCACGGGTTGCCTCCTGACGCCGGCTGACAACTGGGTGACGTACCCACGTGCCTCCCGGATAGACGTACTCGCTGGCGGCATCCCCCGCATGGATGAACGGGCGGGCTGCCGCACGACAGATTGCCTGGACGCGTGGCCTGCCGCTTCTTCCACCGCCCGACAAGTCGATGACAGAACGCTCGGACGGCGTCATCCGAGACCGGAACCTACAGTGTGTGGTGCTCATAGGAGGCGTGCCCCTCCCGCGTAGTCGGGCAGGGCGGTGACCGGGTCGAGGCGCACCGACTTGCCCGGCCGGGGAGCGTTGATCATCTTTCCGTCGCCGAGGTAGATCCCGACGTGGTGGATGCTGGCGTCGGACGTGGGGCTGTAGCCGAAAAAGACGAGGTCGCCGGGGGCGAGCGCGCCGTAGCCGGCGGAGGCGGGGATCCGGCGGCCCATACCGGCCTGGGCGGCGGCGGTGCGGGGCAGGCGGATACCGGCCTTGGCGTAGGCGTAGAGGGTCAGGCCCGAGCAGTCGAACCCGGTCACGGTGCGGCCGTCCTGCCCGCCGGGGGAGCAACAGATGCCGGTAGAGGGGCCGTCGGCGTTGCCGCCGCCCCACGAGTAGGGGAGACCCTGCTGCGCCAACGCTGCTTGGACGACAGTGCCCGCACTCCCCGAAGGGACACTCGCTGCGACGCCGAGGGAGTCATAACGGGCGATGCCCGAAAGGACATCGTCCACGTACGCCCAGGACGCGTTGTAGGTGTGGATCGCGGTGCGCAGCTGCTCGAGGTCGGTCAGGTCGCGGCCGTTCCCGCACAAGTAGACGGCGGCCGATGCGGCGGCATCGTCCGCGTTGTGCGGAGATACCTGCCCGTCGCCGTTGCCGTCCTTGCCGTACGCACGGAACGTCTCGGGGAGGAACTGGAACGGTCCGACGGCACGCTCGAACTCGGCGTCGCCGTCCCAGCGGCCGCCGTCGGTGTCCCGGATCGAGGTCGTGTTCCCGCCGGCACCAGAGCCGTCCAGGCGAGGGCCGGTGATCGGTGGGGTGATGTCGCCGCCCGCCGAGACCGTGCGGCCCGCGGCGTGGTCGGACTCCACTCGGGCGATCCCCGCAAGGATCTGCCAGCGCATCCCCTGGCAGGCCGGGACGTGCGCGCCGATCTGCGAGGCGCCGGTGAGGTAGGCGGCGAACATCCGCGCGGGGATCCCGGCTGCCGCCGCATCCACGCCGCCCCCCGGGCTGCCGGCCCGGCTCCGAGCTGCCGCCGACCACAGCACAGGCCCGGTACAACAGGCCGCCGCCAACATGAGGAGGACTCCGAGGCAGCCCAGCTTCTTCCATTGCTTCACGCTTCACCGCCCTCGCGCCGCCGGCGCTCGGCCTCGTCCACGCGCCGTTCGAACATCCGCCGTAGACGCTCGGCGTTCGCCTCCTCCGCCGCCCGCGCCTCGTCCTCGCCCCGGGCTCCACTCCGCGAAGGACCCTGCGGCTGCGGTTGTGCCTGCGGGCGAGGCCGGGGCTGTGGCCAGGGCTCGGGCTGCCGCCGGGAGGCCTGCGCCGTACCGCCGCCCGCTGTCATACGCCCACCGGAAGCCGCGGTCCTGCCCGACGCTGTGTTCTCGTCCCGCTGCGGTGCGGTTCGGCGGGGACGTTCGGACATCCGGCTGGTGTTGGGCTTACGGCCGGCTTCGGCGCGCGGGGCGGAGATGCGGGTACGGGGCGCGGTGTCACGTTCGCGGGAGGCCAGGGGGGCGGTTGAGAAGGCGGCGGCCATGGCGGTGTCGCCTAGGGATCCCATGGGGTTGTGGACCTGCCAGGCGGTAGCGACGGCCTGCCCCGCGTGGTCGACCCGGTCGCGTACGGCGCGGCCGCCGTCGGCCCATCGGCCGCCGTCCTCGCGGACCTGGAGGGCCGCGACGCGCAGCTGGGTGCGGGCGTCGTCGGTGAACTGCGAGGCCGTGCTGCGGGCGCGGCCCAGGTTGCGGGGCAGGCCCGCGGTCGCACCGTAGGCGAGGCGTGCGGTGCGGGACGCGATGCGGTAGCCACGCAGCCGCGAGGCGCGGGCGTGGATGCGTGATCCCAGCAGGGGCCGGTCGGTGTTCGGATCGTGCAGAACCTCGCCGGTCTCCCTGTCCACCACCGGCTCGCCACCGGTCGGACCCTGGCCGCGGTTGCCGGCGTGGGCCTGGAGCTGGGCGGCTGCGGGTTGCTGTCCGGGCTTGGGGCCGATGAGCGCGGCGTGGGCGCCGCGCAGGGCAATGGCGAGCGGTGCGAAACCGCGCCTGCCTTCGGCCATCGCGTCACCGAGGAGCCGGCCCGGGGAGAACGGCATGCCCGTGCCGTCGCTCAGGGCGGCCACGCTGCCGAGGGACCGCAGGCGCGCCCCGAACGCCCCGTGCACGGCGGAGGATGCGCCGCCCAGGCCCATGCCGGCCTGCGCGGCGGGCCCGTGCATGGCCAGCGAGGCCCCGAACTCGGAGTTGTCGCCGCGTAGGTGGCTGCCGCCGATCTTCGCGAAGCGCATGCGGGTGGCCATGCGCTGCCCGAAGCCGGCCGTGGCGGCCAGAGCCCGGCGGTGCATGATCAGGAACGCAACGGCGAGTGCGTCCACCAGGAGGAGTCGTTCCACCATCTGGTCGGGCCCGGTGTCGGCGAGCAGCGCATCCACGGCGATCCCGAACAGGGGCAGCGCCATCGCGGCCACGAACGCGACCAGGGCGGAAACGACGAACACGCCCAGCCATCGCCACAGCAGCATCCGGGACGGGCCGGGCAGCATCGCCCACACCCAGACGATCGGCCCGGTGGCGGCGGTGGCCGCGTCCGCGCCCTGGGCGCCGAGCATCACCACCGCCATCGAAACGATCATGAAGGCCACCACGATGACGGCGACCAGCAACGCCAGGACCGCCCACACCCGATCCCACGTCGGCTCCTGTGCGTATGCGGCTGCCGCCTTGCCCACGGGCCCGGCGCCTTTCAGGTCCTTGATCAGCCTGGGGAATCCGACCTGGTCCGCTCTTGCCGCGCGGCAACGCTCCTCGCTCTGCGGGTCGAGCATCCCGCAGTGGTCCCCCTGGCCTGTTGCGCTCTCGCAGTACTTCCTGGAAGGACCGTCGAGCCCTGCGCAGGAATTCTCTTTGTCCGGCGCAGGCGCGTTGCTCTTGACCCACATGAGATGCGCTTTGTACGCAGCGGCGTCGCCGGGAGTCTTCGGGTCCAGGACCCGCCCGTACTGGATGAGCATGTAGGGCTTGACGATCAGCGCGTCGGTCAGCGCGTTTTGGATCGGGGTGGTGACGGTCTTGGCGTCGGCCTGTTCGTTCACGCAGGCCTCGTGGGCCGGGCCGACCGCGGTGTCGCACGGGCGGCCGCCGCGGCCCGGGGTGTCGAAGTAGGAAGACGTGGTGATGGACGCGACCTCGATGGCGGCCTGGTGGGTCTGCTGGAGCGGACCGTCCTTGCCCAGCAGGTAGTCGGGGCGAATGAAGGCACTGGCGGCCAGGGCGGCGATGACCAGGGTCATCGCGATTTCCCCCAGGCCTTTTCCGACCTTGCCGCGGACGAAGAGGACCAGTCCGAAGACGAAAGCCCAAGCCAGCAGCAGGCCTTCGAGACCGAGCGCGCCGACGACGTGCCGCTGGTAGGCGTCGGCGAGATTCTGCGCGGGATCGGTGAGCAGTGTGAGCAGAGGGAAGTCGAAAACGAAGCGGAGCAGCCAGCAGCACAGACCGACCAACAGGCGTACCAGGGTGAAGAGGCCATCGAGGAGAAGCCGCTGGGTTTCCCCGATGACGTCGAACGACATGCCGCCGCCGGTGACGACGTCTTGCACCTGCTGCCCGACGGAGGGCGCGGCGACGGTGGCCTCCAGTTGGTAGCCGCTGAGCGGCACGCCCTCCCGCGTGGAGATGTCGAGGATTCCCAGCAGCCCTCCACCGGCGGCCGTGTTCCCGTCGGCCGCGGCGGCCACTGACGAGTTCGTCACCAGGAACACGACGGTGAGCAGAACGACGAACCCGGCCGCGCGCCAGGTGCCGTGGTCCACCCGGATCCGCCTCACCGTGTCCGCCGTTCGACGGTCAGGACAAGTCCGATGGCCCCGGCGATCGCGACGGTGGCGAACACCAACAGCCCGGCCCGGCCGCGCAGAGCGGCCGGGATCAGCGTCGCCGTCGCGGCCGCGGTGGGGCCGGCTGTCACGGCGTCGGCGGACCGGGTCGCGGTTGTGGTGGCAGGGGTGCGGGTGCAGTAGTCGTGGGCAGGGCCGATGACCCGGTCACACGGACCGGCGTCCGCTGCCGCAACGTCGGGTGCCGAGGCCTTGCCGGCCTGGGGGCCGGCCCAGGCGGCGACGGTGCAGGTGAGGAGGAGCAGGCAGACGTCGGCGCCGAGAAGCAGCCGCAGTTGACGGTTCATCGAGAGGTCCCCCCGTGGGCCGCTGCCCTAGGGGCGCGGCCGGGTGTGGTGAAGATCGATTCCTGAAGGCGGGGAACGGGCGGGACGACGACCTTGATCCGGCCGACCTGCATGCGCGGGTCGCGCAGCAGCATCTCGCCCTCCCGGCCGGCCTGGCCGACCGGCGATAGACCGGTGGTCACCAGTTGCAGCAGGTCCTCGTCGTCGCTGTCCAGGCCCAGGAACTTCAGGCCGCGGACTGCGCGGGCGCGGTCGGTGGTGCGGGCCAGGAACCGGTAGGCGATCAGTCCGGCGTCCTTGCCCAGTTCCGCCTCGTCGTGGGCGCCGAGGAACACCCCGGCGCCGTGCTTGCGGCCGTCATGGAGAATCTCGTGGACCAGCGCGGCTCCCTCCGCGGAGGAGGTGAGCCAGTAGCACTCGTCCATCTCGACCAGACAGAACCGCTCCGGCTCACTAAAGGCCGCCTGCCGGGCGATCGCCGCGACCAGATACAACACCGCCCGCCCGATCAGGGCCTCCAGCGGCTGCTGGCGCAGTACCTCGACATCGGCGAAGGCCTCCCGCGGAGGGAGCGTCAACCCGGCAGTAGTGATCACGACCATGTCGGCACCCAGGTCCCCGCTCAGGGTGACTGCAGGCAGGTCGGGGTCGAAGACCATCGCGGCGAGCGGGTTGGTGCGCACGATCCGCAGCAGGTCGGCCATGGTCGCCGCTGCGTCCGCCCGGCTGGTGCCGCTGCCGGTCGCCGACAGCGTGGTCAGGATGTCCAGGACTTTGCTCAGGGACGGCTCGGGCCCGCTCGCCACTTCCTCGACCGCGTGGTGCAGGACGGCGCCGGCAGCGGACATCGCCCCCACCCCCAGTTGCAGGGTCAGGTATGACAGCGCGTAGTGGGCGCCGACGGGTCCGCCGAAAACCCTCAAAGGGTCGAGGGAGATCCGGGCCTGGGCGGCGTCGATGATCTGGCACCGCTCGCCGGCCGCCGATCGGGCGAACGTGGCCCATTCCCGGATCGGGGTCCGGTCGATGACGATGGCCCGCCCGCCCCGGTCCACGACCGCGGCGGTGACCAGCTTCTCCAGCACACTTTTGCCGCCGCCCAAGTCTCCGATCACCGCGCTCGATGCGGAGGCGTTGACCTGCGGCGCGTCGGCCGGGTTCAACAGGACGGGGCGGATGGTGCCGCTGTCGAGGTCGTGGCCGATCATCATCCCCGCCGGGTCCCCCACTCGGGACAGGGTCATCGCACCGCCGGCGGCCCAGTCCTCCGCCAGCTGGTGCTGTGTGAACTGCGTGAGCTTTGGGGACCGCACCGATCCGGGAAGCGACAGCGCAAGGAGTTCCTCCTGCATCCCCACCGGACGCACCGCCCGGTAGTCGGCCCCCGACAAGGCCGCAGCCAGTTCCCGCGCGCGGGCGTCACAGGTGACGGGATCCGGCGCCCACACGGTCAGCACGACTACCGACTGGACCTCGACCTCCACCGATGTCCGCGCCATCCGGGCGTCCTGCTCCGCCAGATCTCCGGCGGCTTCGGGGAGCGAGTGCGGCATCCCGGTCGGCTGGGCCCCGTACTGGCCCGCCTGGTCCAGGAGCTCGCGCTTCTTGCGCTGGACCTGTGCCCGCGCCTTCTTCGCAGGCACCACCCGCAGATCCACGGCGACATCGACGGGGAACGGCATACCCTCCAGCTGGGCCAGAACGTCCGCGCTCGCCACCGACACCGCCGGCGGCAGCTCGGCGAGGACCAGATGCGCCTGGTAGCCGGTCCCGGCGTCCGTCTCGACCTGGAGCCACTTGCGGCCGACCGGCGACGCCGTCGCCGCCGACTTCCACCACCCGCCTGGCCCCGCCCAACGCGCCTTCACGGTCTGCGCCTCCGGCCTCGGCTGGCCGCCCTCGTGCAGGCAGACCTGGCCGACGTCGGCGTAGGAGGGGGAACGGAGCTGCCCGTCGTGGACCCGGCTGCCGTAAAGGGGGCTGAATGCGGCGTCGGACAGGAGAGGTTCCTCCAGCCCCCGGTGCAATGCGTGCTGGACCAGCCACACGATCTCCGCCGGGGACGCAGGCCGCAGTCCCAGACCACCGCCCAGCGAGGCCTGCAGACGCTCGGCGTCCTTCTGCGCGGACAGGACATCGGCTTCGGGCACCGCAACCGGCGGGACACCCAAGACGGCGGAGAGTTCCGCGTACATGGCCCCGAGCGAAGCCGCCGTCGCACCGGCCTTGCTCGGCAGCGGCACGGTCAGCCACAGAGTCCGCTCGTGCAACTCCTCACCGGCCAGCAGATCGACCGTGGCCGCGCACGTCTCAGCCCACGCGGGCATCCGCTGCCAGTCCAGTTCCTCAACCATCCGCTCGGCGACCTCGCCCGGATCCGTCCGCGCGGCCAGCGCGAAGACCCGCGGCTCCAACGCGGGCATCGACCGCACGAACGACGTGATCCGCCCGAGGAGTTCGTCCCGGACGCGGCCGGGCTGGTAACCCCCGGCGAGGGGCGCCACCCGCCATACCGCCCACACGGTGCCCGATGTCGACCACAGCAGATGACCAGCGATGTGCCGGAACGGCAGCCGCATCACGCAGCCCTCCCCTCGGGGGCAGCCGCCTGCTCCAGCAGGCGTGACAGCCCCGACCCCGCCACGGCACCGCGCCCGGCCACCGGCGCGAGCACGCGACCGCCCGCAGGAGCGTTCCCCACGGAGGACAGGACCGAGCGCACAGGAGCCTGCTGGACGACGAACCGGCCGACCAGAAACGACGGGCGCCGGTCCCGGGCCACACGGCCGGCGATCCGACCGGCCGGGTGCCGCAGCAGCAGCACGAGCATCCCGGCGGCCGCGGTGAACGGGTTCTGGCCGGCGATCTGGCTATGGCGCACCGCCCACACCGCACCGAGCCACAACGCGATGGGGATCGGGCCGGCCCACGACCACCAGGCGTACGTCTTGATCAGGGCGAACGCGCCGCCGCCCAGCGCCACGAGTTGCGCCGGGGTGTACGGTCCGAACGGCACCACCCAGTCCCCGAGCTTGCCCAGCACCCACGGATGCCGGCGCGCGCTCGTATAGACCCGCGCAACGCGCGGCTGGGCAGCGCTCACAGCGAGTTCCCTGCCACCGGCCCGGCCCCGGCCTTCCAGCCAGGCCGGGGACTGATGACGACGATGGGCGCACCGGCCCCCGTGGTCGGGTTGTTGATCTTGTCGGTGACCTTGCCCGACAGGGAGTCCCGGGCGCTGTAAATGCTGAGCGCGATGATCATTGCGAGCAGTGCGCCGATCGCGGCTTTGAAGGAGAACGTGCGGGCGATCCCGGCGAGTACGAGGACGGCGAGGGCGACCTTGAGGCCCTTGTCGGCCCATTTCGCCGCGGTGTCGAGCAGGGAATCGCCCAGGACATCGAGCTCACTCGCCAGGAGTACAGAGGGGATGGTGCTCATCGGGCATCCCCCGAAAGTGCCGTGGCCGTGGGGGCGGGCGAGGCCATGCCCGCGGGCGGGCCGGTCACTCCGGCCTCCAGTGCGCTGATCTCCCACCGTCCGGCCCGGGCAATGACCTCCGCCCGGTAGAGCAGCGGCCAGCGCACACCCTGCGCGTCCTCGCCGGTCACCCGGATCCGCACCCGCGCCTTCGCCCCGTCTGCCGGCGCCGCCTGACCGGCTGCGACATCGGCGTCCGCGGCGACGTCCTCAACGTCCACCCGCGTGTATGGGGCCGACTTCGGCGCCGCCACCCGCAGTCCCGGGGACAAGTACCGGTCCAGACCCGCACCCTGGCCTCCGCCCAGGTATGTGCGGACGAACTCGCCCAGCGTGGTGCCCAAGGGCGAAGAGGCGGGGACGGAGCGGGTGAACTCCTTGGCGGGCGCCGTGGGCGCGTCGAGGGCGGCGACTTCCGCCAGCGGCCCCACGACCGTGAACTGCCCGCCGCCGGTGTCACGCACGCCGGACACCGCGAAGTACCGCACCAGCGGCACCACCGCATGGTCCGGCCCGCTTGCGGAGGAGGCGGGTTCGTTCTGCTCGCGGAGTACCGCCACCATCACCGTCCACGCCGCGTCGGGACCGTCGGCCATACGGACCGCTACCACTCGCGCCGGCGCAGGGGCTGCGCCGGCAGTGCGGGGCCGCTTCGGCAGCTCCACCCCGGGGGCGAGAGACCGCAGCGCCACAGCGGCGGCGCTGTCCGGGGCGGCGGCATCCGTGCGCAGCCAGAGGTCGACGAACAACTCGGCGGTGCCACGCGGATCGGCCGGGGGCCGGACAGCCTCTGCGGGGCGGGGCGCGGGCGCGGCCTGGGCCACCGTGGTCCTCGGGATCGTGACGGCGACGGCCAGGGCGAGGGGACCGGCCGCGAGCGCAGCCCACACACCCATCCGCGCCCAGTGCGGACCGCGGGAGACCGGCCGCCCGGCGGGGACGGTCTCCGGACGCTGCGCTCGCAGCGGCTGAGCAGCCGGCGCGGCAGAGGCGCTTGCCGCGCGGCGGCGGGGCGGGGGAGGAGTGGGAGTCATGGCGACGCCTTCCGTGGAGGGGTGATTGCTCTGCCCTACGAAACGGCGACGACCTCACCGGTTGGATCACCACGGCCACCCCGCCGGCATCACGGGTGGACAACGCCTGCGGCGGTGGCTTACCGGTGACTCACCACAACCTCCCCACCGCAGGTCATCGCCCTACTCACCGGCCGCGGGTGAAGTCACCGGTGAGTGTGCGCGGCCTCACCGGCTTTTCACGCGCGGCAGCGAGGGCAGAGCCATGGCTCGCTCGTCGGGGTGGACTTCCACCCACAGCCGTATCGGGTGCGACCCGTGGACACGTTGGGAATGCCATGCGAAAGATCGTTCACCTGAATGCGGCGGGAGCCCTCGCGGCGGCCTTCGTCCTCTCGGCGGCCGGGCCGGCGGCCGCCGACTCCAGCGCCTGCACGCACCATCTCTCCGGCCCGCAGATTTGCATCAGGCTCGAGGGCAACAATTTCTGGAACACCCCCGTCGGGATCTGGACTAACCCGCCGAAGAAGGTCAAGTCGCGGCAGGTGACCCTGTACGTGAACGGCAAGCCCTACGCCTTCGGCAATCCGGCGACAGCAACCCGCGTGGGCAAGAGCCTCAGCTACAGCTGGCGACGCGACCAGTTCGACGCCGACTCGAAAATCTGCGTCAAGTTCAAGGGCATTGACCGGACGGCCTGCGAGTACGTGCGGGACATCGGCGACCGCGCGCCGCTCTAGACACTTCGCGTCGGTCTTCCAGCCGACGGCCCCGAGGCGGGGTCGTACCTGCTTCCCCCGCCTGGACGACCCCCTCGGTCGCGGCGCTCAGGCTTTGCGCTGCGTGCTCGGCCTTGCCCGCCTGCAGGCCCCAACCCGTGTCGGCGGGTGTATCCCCTGCCGGTCGCTGCCTGAAATATGGGGTGATTCATGGGGGGACGCCAGCGGGGGATGCGTGGGGGAACCGACAGGGGGATGCATGGGGGGAAGGTGCAGCGTCGTCGGTTCTGCATTTTCCCAGTTGACCGGGTCTTTTCCGGCTGGTGACTGCCCGGACTCTAGGTCTGGGCGGGGAGTGAAGGGGTTCGGGGAGGAGGGCTGGGGCTTGGGTTGGGGGCGGTTCGGAGGCTTGGTGTTGAGAGAGGTGGTGGGCTGGGGGGAGTTGGCGAGTCGGGGTTGGAGGCGGAGAGATTGGGGGGCGGGGAGACAAGGAGAGGGAAGGGAGAAGCGAGGAGTGGGGAGGCGAGGGGGGAAAGAGATGTGGCCGGCGCCCACTTCCGCCGAGGGCGGGTGGCAAGGGCGCCGGCCTACCGAAGAACACACCTCGGGAGCAACCCGCATGCGTCTCAGGCCCGAGGATAGCGCGCGGACAATCCATCGGCGCACACCCTGACGCCGTTCGGATGCGGTACCTTTTTCACGCACGCGTGACTACTGTCTGGCGGATGCGAGTGCACTGGCGTGCGCAGCGCGCCTCGCCTACCGGGAGGTCGGAAGTCGTGATTCGTGCTGGACGAACCGCAGTGGGGCGCCGGGAGCTTGCCGATGCCCTGGGGCTGAAGTGGTCCACCTTCGACCGTACGAAGCCGCATACAGCTGCCGGCTTCCCGCCCCCGGTCAGCTCCGAAGGCGCACTCGTGCTGTTGTGGGACCTGGAGCAGGTGGAGGCGTACCGCGACGGCCGGCCGCAGCCGGCCATCCCGGCGGTTGACCACCAGGAGGACCTCCTCGACCGCCGCGAGGCGGCCGTCCTGCTCGATGTGAAGCCGCGCAGCGTGGACAGCTACAAGACCGACCCCTTTCTCGCCGACCATGTTGTGGTCGTGGGCGGGGTCGAGCACTGGCCGCGTGCCGCCGTGCTCGCTTACGCGGCCGGCCGCGGCACCATGAGCGCGCCCCGCGGTCGGCCCAAGGGATCGGGCGACATGGTGCCCCGCGACCTGCTCCCCGGCCGCATTGCCGAACTCCTCGACGCGGACCCCGCGGTGACCGCAGCCCACACCGTCGACGTCCTGGGCATCTCCGTCCCTGCTGCGCAGCGACACCTGCAGCAGGAGCGCGCGGCACGCATCGTCGAGCTGATGCGTACGGAGCCGGGTCTTGACGTCGAAGGGGCGGCGGAGCGCCTCGGCTATCCGCCGGCGGTCCGCCGAGCGGCCCTGAAGGCCGCTCGGGAACTCTACGGCGCCTCCTAGCGCCCAGGGGACCGACTTGTCCTTGAGGGTGCTGCAGCCGTCCGGCTGTGGCCCCCTCAAAGCATTTCAGCCCGGCGGGGGGCGGGCGTTGCGGGTCCGGCGCTGGCCCGGGGGTGAGCGGCTTCGCCGCTCACCCCCTTGGCCGCGGGCGGTCGCGAGGGCACGGCAGGCTCCGCTTCGCTGCGCCGGCCGTGCC
>NZ_JBHWUO010000048.1:0-56422 GCF_042736975.1 Streptomyces sp. NPDC059989 | reverse complement strand
GCGTCGCTTCGCGATGGCCTTCGGCCACCCTTGACAGGCCGTCCCGCCACGGAAATACGAAGACTGCCGGGAACCCCCCAAAAGAACGGCACGGGGCGGAGAGACCGGGGGCGGGGAGATCAGGGAGCGACTGCCCGTTCCGGGGGCCAGCCAATGCCCACCACCCAGGCCGGGCAGGGGTGGGGGCGCGGGCGCCAGGGAGACTTCCGCCCGGGGCCGATAGGCACGCCTGTTCCGGGTCGGGGGCGGCCGAAGTGTCATCAGACAGCGGCCAGAGAGGGTTAGCGGCAGGTCAGGCTGGTGGACGCGTCAGATCGCTACGCGCTTCTCTTTCTCGGCGTCCGGCGGCCGTCCTGGGCTGGGAATAGGCCGCCACTAATCGCTACGCGGCTGGGGTGACCTGGCGGCGATCGGCCCGCCATGGGCTGGACATAAGCCGCCCAAGATCGCTACAAGCGTCCCCGAGACGGCGACAGTGGGCAGTTTATGGTGATTTGGTGGCGGATTGGGGGCCGCCAAGCGGCTTGGCGGAGTGTGAGGTTGAAAAGTCCGGCATCCGGCTCCATCTGGGCACTTCTCCACGACAAATCCGGCCGCAGACGCCCCCGACAGTCCGTCTCACGGCTGCGACCGCCACCAACCTGCCGCAGGCGCCCATCACGGGCACTCCTGGCGCCGGTGAGCGCGAGCAACCTGCCGCATCCGCCCACCGCTGGACACTTCTTGTGCCGGTGAGCGCCCGCCAACTACCGGCAGGCACCCGCCCACCGCACTGGACCTACCGATGAGCGCCACCAACTGCCCGCAGGCCCCCTCACGGGCACTTCTGGTGCGGGTGAGCGCCCACCAACTACCCGCAGGCGCCTGCCCACCGCACTGCACCTACCGATGGGCGCTGGCGACTACTTGCAGACCCCGCCCACCGCACCTCTACGGTTGGTGGGCGCCACCAACTGCCCACAGACCCCCTCACGGGCACTTCTGGTGCGGGTGGGCGCCGCCCGCCCACGGGACTTCTTGTGCTGGCGGGTCCGCCCACTGGCCGCAGACGCCTGCCCACGGCACGTCGTCTGCAGGCGGGCGCCCCGCCGACCGCCCGCAGACGCCCGCCAGCCCCCACACCCACCCCATCGTGGGCGGCTTATGTCCAGCCCATGCCGGTCTGATCGCCGCCCACTCACCTCAGCCGCGTAGCGATTAGTGGCGGCCTATTCCCAGCCCCAGACGGCCGCCGGACGCTAAGCCGATAGGAGCGCGTAGCGATTTGAGGCGTCTGCGGCTCCGGATGGGCTTCTCGCCGCTGTTTCGTGCAGGTAGGGCCGCCCCCGACCCAGGACCTGCCTGCCAATGGGCCCCGGGCTGAGATCTGCCTGGTGCCCGTGGCGCCACCTCTGCCCGGCCTGGGTGGTGGGGTTTGGCTGGTGCCGGGAACCGGGCGGTCGCTCCCTGATCTCCCCGTCCCTGTGTCCTCTGACCCGTGCCGTTCTTTTGGGGGGTTCCCGGCAGTCTTCGTATTTCCGTGGCGGGACGGCCTGTCAAGGGTGGCCGAAGGCCATCGCGAAGCGACGCGACCGCAGGGAGCGCCCTTGACAGGCCGGCCCGACACGGAGAGACGATGAGACTGACGGGAAACCCCCAAACCCTCCCTGATACCGGATAGCTGGGTCCCGACCCCCGAAGCCACCGACCCGCAGCGCGAACCCGACGGGCCGGCTTTCGTTCGCCGTTCGCCGCTCGTCCCGATCCGCTGGGGTGGGTGGGCAACCCCCGGCTGGCCCCCGTTACATGCTCAGCGACCGCGCATAGTTGATCTGCCCCATCACCCGCTGGTACGCCATCGCGTCCGTGGCCGGGAGCATCGTGGAGTGGTGGCGGCCGCCGCTGGTGACCGTGATCTGGATGTAGCCCGTGGTCTTCTTCTCCTTCATCAGGAGGAAGAGCAGGCCGAGCAGGCAGAACAGGAAGAAGATGACGGCGAGCACGATGGCGTGCGCGGGGATCTTCTCCTCGGTGCGCGAGAAGTCCGTCGCGTTCCACATCGCGCCCCTGAGCGGCATCGAGCCCGACGGGGTGATGATCTGGTCGCCGGCGATGCTGATGTCGCCGAGGGAGAAGCCGGCGCCGCCCGGGGCGGCCGTGGGGTAGGCGGGGGTCGGCATGCCCGTGCCGCCGATGGTGGGCTGGTAGGCCGGGGCCACGGGGTAGGGCTGCGGGTAGCCGTAACTGGCCTCGCCCGGGCCCCACTTGTAGTCGCCGCCCTGGCTGGGGTCGCTCGCGTAAGGATTCGGCTGCTGCTCGCTCATGCGGCCGATCCTTCCACAACGACCCGCGCTCACATACCCCGGTCAGAGAGCCGCTTCGACAATCCCGACGACGCGCGCGATGACGTCCTGCTTGGTCGCCTCCGGGGTCGGCAGGAAGGAGTAGGTGACGATCCGTCGGCCGCCGGCCGTGCCGAAGGCGCCGTTGGAGTACTGGGCCATGCTGCCGGTCTTTCCCCAGACCTCGGTTCCGTCCGACAGTTTGGAGTACGCCAGCCCGCCCTGGCTGTACGGAAGTTCCTTGGAGGTCGCGGCGAGCTTGGGCATGACGAACAGCTGTGCCTGCTGCGCCGGCGGCAGCAGGCGGCCGCCCAGCAGGGCCTTCATGAAGCGCTCCATGTCGGGGGCGTTGGAGATCATCCCGCCCTCCGCCCACGCCCACGGCTCCTTCGGGGTCGGTTCGGCCAGCGACGGGCTCGGCATGGAGGCGTCCCCGGTCCGCGGGAGGTAGGTGTGGCGCAGGCCGAGCGGGCGGGTGATGCGGCGCTGGAGCTCGTCGGCGTAGGAGCGGCCGGTGACCTTCTCGATGGCCAGGCCGAGGATGAAGTAGTTGCCGCCGTTGTACTGCTGGGTGGTGACGGGGTGTTCGGGCGCCGGGCAGCCGTCCGCGGTCCAGGCGGCGACGACCTTCTCGGGGGTCAGGCCGAGCCCGTCCCGGAGGTCCCCGCAGGGCGCGCGCAGGCCGCTGGTGTGGCTGAGGAGCTGGCCGATGGTGATCGGCGCCCAGTGCGCGGGGATGGTGTCGGGGAGGACCTCGCGGATCGGGGTGTCCAGGGTGAACCGGCCCTCCGCGACCAGCTGCAGCACCAGGGTGGAGGTGAAGAGCTTGGTCATGCTGCCGATCCGGAAGGAGGCCGCCGGGTCCTGGGAGACCGGGCCCGCCGCCTTCGTCCAGTGGATGCCGGGGACGCCGGAGCCGGACACCCGCACCATCGTCCCGTTCGCGACGCCGTCGGGGGTCATGAGCTGCGCCAGCTTCTGCTCGTCGAGCGCGTACCGCTGGTCCCCGATGCGGGCGGTCGCCGGCGCCGGGGCCGGGTTCTGCCGGGCCGAGGCCGGCAGGGCGCCCGCGGTGACGGATGCGAGGGCCGCGCCGGCGGCGACCAGGGTGATCCAACGGGCTCTGTGGGTAGCGGAGTTGGAGGACTTCGAGGGCTTCGAGGGCTTGGGGTTCGCGGGGTTCGTCATGGCTGTAATGCTGCCGTGAGGAAGATCCACCGGACATGGGGGACGACCCCCACCCACCCCTGACGCGGCCCTGACCGGATGGAGGGTCCCGCCCCTGAGCGGACCGGCCGTTGTCAGTGCCCAGCCCTATGGTCGGGGGCATGGGAATGGTGACCTTCGTCGACGAGACGACTGCCGGGGGCCGCGCCGACGGCTGGGAACTGGAGATAGCCGAGGAGCGGCTGGCGCTGCGCGAGCTGATCCGGCGCAGGGTGTTCCAGGAGGTCGCGGAGTACCACGCGCAGCGCCCCGAGGTCTTCCGGGGACTGGTGCGGCCGGAGGGGACCGAGAGCATGCTGAACGGGTACGCGCTGCGGACGCCGCGCCGCATCGACCCGGAGCGGCAGACCGAGCTGGCGCTCAAGGCCTTCGAGCGGAACGGGTTCCTGGTGCTGGTGGGGGACCGGCAGGTCACCGCGCTGGACGAGGAGGTCGACCTTCCGCTCGGCACCGAGGTCACGTTCCTGAAGCTCGTCGCGCTGGTGGGTGGCTGATGACGACGAGGCACGAAGTCGAGGCGGAAGCGGTCGAACTGCTCGGCAAGGCACTGGGCGGGCGCTTCGGCCATCCCGAGGTGAAGGAGCAGCTCGCCCGGGTGCAAGCGCGCCCGGAAGCGGACCGGCGCCGGATGATCGAGGTGGTCGCCGACCGCTACCGGCGGGAGACCGACACGGAGAAGGTGCAGTGGCAACTGCTGACCCTGATCGCGATCGCCGGCCGAGGTCTGGACGCTCTCCCGCTGGCGCAGGAGCGGATCGCCCGGCTCGATGCCGTCTCCCGGACCCACACCTATTGGTACGGCGACCGGCACGAGGCCCTGGCCGAGGCCGAGCTCGCCGCCGGGCACGCGCTCTCTCCCGCCGTGATCGCGACCATCCGGCGCAGCGCCATGAGCGCGTACGGGGAGCGCGTCCTCACCGACCTCGCCGGGCGGCTCACCGAGCCCGTGCTCAATGTCGGCGAGGAATGGGCCGAGCGGGCCATGGCGGACGACCGCTCGCGGGAGCTGCTCGGGTACGCGCTGACCGCCACCGCCGCCAAGCCCTCCGCGAAGTGGGAGAAGGGCGGCCGGGCCGTCATCGAGGCGCTCGGCGCCGACACCGTCCGCGAGGCGGTGCTGTCGTGGCTCGCGCTCGTGGGGCGGCCCCGCACCTTCGAGCTGGAGCGGGGGCAGTACGAGCCGGACGTCAACAGTGCCTTCGATCCGTACAACGCCAACGCCCTGCGCGGCCTGGCCTGGCTGCTGTCCTTCCTCCCGCCGCACCCCGCCACGGTCCGCGCGCTGGGCGCGCTCGTGGAGAGCTCGCTGCGCAAGGCCGCCGGGCTCGGGCCGCGCAACCCCAAGGTGGCCAATGCGGCGGTCAACTCCCTGGCCCGGATGGAGGGTGAGGCCGCGCTCGCCGAACTGGCCAGGCTCGGCACCCGGGTGACGTACAAGGGCACCGCCAAGCTCATCGACGCGGCGCTGGAGACGAGGGCGGCGGCGCTCGGGCTGAGCCGCGAGGAGATCGAGGAGCTGGCCGTACCCGCGTACGGGCTGACCGGGGTCGGCCGCGTCGAGTACCGGCTGGGCGAGGTCGAGGCGCTGCTGGAGGTCAGGGGCAACCGCGCCGTGCTCTCCTGGCGGAACGCGGCGGGCAAGGCGGTCAAGAGCGTTCCGGCCGCCGTGCGGCGCGAGCACGCGGAGGAGCTCAAGGAGCTCAAGGCCGCCGTCAAGGACATCGACAAGACCCTGTCCGCGCAGGCGGAGCGCCTGGACCGGCAGTTCCTGGCGCGCCGCAGCTGGTCGTACGGGCCGTGGCGCGAGCGGTATCTCGACCACCCGCTGGTCGGTACCGTCGCCCGCCGGCTGCTGTGGACCGTCGACGGCACGGCCGTCGGTTTCGCGGACGGGGAGCTGCGCACCCTGGCGGGCGATGCGGTCACCGAGGGAGCCGATGTCGAGCTGTGGCACCCGGTGGACCGGGAGCCCGCCGAGGTGGTCGCCTGGCGGGAGTGGCTGGAGCGGCACGCCGTGACCCAGCCCTTCAAGCAGGCCCACCGCGAGGTGTACCTGCTCACCGACGCCGAGCGGAGGACGGGGAACTACTCCAACCGCTTCGCCGCGCACTTCCTGCGCCAGCACCAGTTCCACTCCCTGGCGTCGGTCCGGGGCTGGCGCAACAAGCTCCGGCTGTGCGTGGACGATTCGGCTCCGCCGGCCGTCCGCGAGCTGCCGCAGTGGGGGCTGCGCGCCGAGTACTGGATCGAGGGCGAGGGCGAGGACTACGGGGTCGACACCACCGAGGCGGGGACCTATCTGCGGCTGCGCACCGACCAGGTCCGCTTCTACCCGATCGACGCCCCGGAGAACCGGGCCGGCACGTACGGCGGCGAGTACACGATGTGGGTGCGCGACGGCCGGGACCGCGTCGAACCGCTGCCGCTGACCGGGATACCGGCGCTCGTGCTGAGCGAGGTGCTGCGGGACGTCGACCTGTTCGTGGGCGTGGCCAGTGTCGGCAACGACCCGACCTGGTCCGACGGCGGGCCCGAGGGCCGGTTCCGTGACTACTGGACCTCGTACGGCTTCGGCGAGCTGAACCAGAGCGCCGAGACCCGGCGGGTGCTGCTGGAGCGGCTGGTGCCGCGCCTGGCCATCGCCGACCGCTGTACGGTCCAGGGCCGTTTCCTACACGTGCGGGGCGAGCTGCACACGTACAAGATCCACCTGGGCTCGGGGAACATCCTGATGACGCCGGGCGACCAGTACCTGTGCATCGTGCCCGGCGGGTCGGGCGCCTCCGGAGCCCCCGAGACCGGCTACCTGCCCTTCGAGGGGGACCGCACCCTCGCGGTCGTCCTCTCCAAGGCGATGCTGCTCGCGAAGGACACGGAGATCACCGACCCGACGATCACCAGCCAGCTCCGCCGCTGACGGCCCACGGGAACGGACGAGGGCCCCGCCCCCGGGTGAACCGGGTGCGGGGCCCTCGTACAGGCACAGGCGGAATCAGAAACGGCGCGTGATCAGCGCACGCTTGACTTCCTGGATCGCCTTCGTGACCTCGATGCCACGCGGGCACGCGTCGGTGCAGTTGAAGGTCGTGCGGCAGCGCCACACGCCGTCCTTGTCGTTCAGGATCTCCAGCCGCTGCTCGCCGGCCTCGTCACGCGAGTCGAAGATGAAGCGGTGCGCGTTGACGATCGCGGCCGGGCCGAAGTACTGGCCGTCGTTCCAGAACACCGGGCACGAGGACGTGCACGCGGCGCACAGGATGCACTTGGTGGTGTCGTCGAAGCGCTCGCGGTCCTCGGCGGACTGCAGGCGCTCGCGCGTCGGCTCGTTGCCCTTGGTGACCAGGAACGGCATGACGTCCCGGTACGCCTGGAAGAAGGGCTCCATGTCGACGACGAGGTCCTTCATCACCGTGAGGCCCTTGATGGCCTCGACGGTGATCGGCTTCTCCGGGTTGATGTCCTTGATCAGCGTCTTGCAGGCGAGCCTGTTCTTGCCGTTGATCCGCATCGCGTCGGAGCCGCAGATGCCGTGCGCGCAGGAGCGGCGGAAGGTCAGCGTGCCGTCGAGGTCCCACTTGATCTTGTGGAGACCGTCGAGCACGCGCTCCTTCGGGTCGATCTCGATCTGGAAGTCCTGCCACTGCGCCTCGTCCGAGATCTCGGGGTTGAAGCGGCGGATCCGGAACGTGACCGTGATGAAGGGGGAAGCGGCGGCCGCCTCCTCCATCTTGTCCATCTTGTCCGTCTTGGACAGGGTCGGGGTTCCCATCAGTACTTACGCTCCATCGGCTGGTAGCGGGTGACGACGACGGGCTTGTAGTCCAGCCGGACGGAGTCCTTGCCGTCGTCGCCGACCTCGCGGTACGCCATGGTGTGGCGCATGAAGTTGACGTCGTCGCGGTTCGGGTAGTCCTCGCGGTAGTGGCCGCCGCGGGACTCCTTGCGCGCCAGCGCGGACACGGCCATGACCTCGGCCAGGTCGAGCAGGTTGCCCAGCTCGATGGCTTCCAGCAGGTCCGTGTTGAAGCGCTTGCCCTTGTCCTGGACGGACACGTTCTTGTAGCGCTCGCGCAGCTCCGCGATCTTCTCGACCGCGGTCTTGATGGTCTGCTCCGTACGGAACACCATCACGCACGCGTCCATCGTCTCCTGGAGCTCCAGGCGCAGCTCGGCGACCCGCTCCTTGCCCGTGGAGTTGCGCAGGTGCTCGACGAGGTCGATGACCTGCTGCGCCGGGTTCTCCGGCAGCTCGACGTAGTCGTTGGCGTGGGCGTACGCGGCCGCCGCGATGCCCGAGCGCTTGCCGAAGACGTTGATGTCCAGCAGCGAGTTGGTGCCCAGGCGGTTGGCGCCGTGCACCGACACGCACGCGACCTCGCCGGCCGCGTACAGGCCCGGGACGACGGTGGTGTTGTCCATGAGGACCTCACCCTCGACGTTCGTCGGGATGCCGCCCATGGCGTAGTGCGCGGTGGGCTGGATCGGGATCGGGTCCGTGTACGGCTCGATGCCCAGGTAGGTGCGCGCGAACTCGGTGATGTCCGGGAGCTTCGCGTCGAGCTGCTCCGGCGGGAGGTGCGTCAGGTCCAGGTACACGTGGTCGCCGGCGGGACCGCAGCCGCGGCCCTCGCGGATCTCGGTGTAGATGGAGCGCGAGACGACGTCACGGGACGCGAGGTCCTTCATGACCGGCGCGTACTTCTCCATGAAGCGCTCGCCGTCCTTGTTGCGGAGGATGCCGCCCTCACCGCGGGCGCCCTCCGTCAGCAGGATGCCCATGCGCCAGATGCCCGTCGGGTGGAACTGGAAGAACTCCATGTCCTCCAGCGGCAGGCCGCGGCGGTAGCAGGCCGCCTGGCCGTCACCCGTGAGGGTGTGCGCGTTGGAGGTCACCTTGAAGAACTTGCCGGTGCCGCCGGAGGCGTAGATGACGGACTTGGCCTGGAACACGTGGATCTCGCCGGTGGCGAGCTCGTACGCGACCACACCGGCCGACTTCTTGACGCCGTCCTCCTCGACCAGGAGCTGGTCCAGGACGTAGAACTCGTTGAAGAACTCCACGCCCTCCTTGACGCAGTTCTGGTACAGCGTCTGGAGGATCATGTGGCCCGTGCGGTCCGCGGCGTAGCAGGACCGGCGGACCGGCGCCTCGCCGTGGTTGCGTGAGTGGCCGCCGAAGCGGCGCTGGTCGATGGTGCCGTCCGGGGTGCGGTTGAACGGCAGGCCCATCTTCTCCAGGTCGAGGACCGCGTCGATGGCCTCCTTCGCCAGGATCTCGGCGGCGTCCTGGTCGACCAGGTAGTCACCGCCCTTGACCGTGTCGAAGGTGTGCCACTCCCAGTTGTCCTCTTCCACGTTGGCCAGCGCGGCGGCCATGCCGCCCTGCGCGGCGCCCGTGTGGGAGCGGGTGGGGTAGAGCTTCGTCAGCACGGCGGTGCGGCTGCGCTTCGTCGCCTCGATGGCGGCGCGCATGCCCGCGCCACCGGCGCCGACGATGACGGTGTCGTACTTGTGGATCTTCATGAGTCGAATCGCCTCAGCCCGTGCCTAGCGGATGTTCGGGTCGAAGGTGAAGATCACCAGCGTGCCCAGAAGGATGGTGAACACCGTGGCGGTGTAGAGCAGGCCCTTCAGCCACAGCCGCGTGTTGGCGCGCTCCGCGTAGTCGTTGATGACGGTACGCAGACCGTTGGCGCCGTGCAGCATGGCCAGCCACAGCATCAGCAGGTCCCAGACCTGCCAGAACGGGGACGCCCAGCGGCCGGCCACGAAGGCGAAGCCGATCTTGGAGACGCCGCCGTCGAGCACCAGCTGGATCAGCAGGTGGCCGATGACCAGGACGACGAGGACGATGCCCGAGAGGCGCATGAAGAGCCACGCGGCCATCTCGAAGTTGCCGCGGGTCGAGCGCGGGGTCTTGCCGGTGCGCTTGCGCGGGGCCTCGATGTACGGCGCGGGGTTGTCGGTGTCGTAGAGGGACACGCCCTCGACGTCACCGATGCCCTTTTCGAAAGAAGTGTCAGAAGACATGCGTGTCACTTCCCGAACAGTTCGAGGTACGCGTGGTTCAGGACGGGGTACACGGCCCCGGCCATCAGCACGATCCAAATGCTCACGACGGTCCAGAGCATCTGCTTCTGGTAGCGCGGGCCCTTGGACCAGAAGTCCACGGCGATGACACGGAGACCGTTGAGCGCGTGGAAGAGGATTGCGGCGACGAGGCCGTACTCCAGCAGCGCGACGATCGGGGTCTTGTAGGTAGCCACGACATCGTCGTACGCCTCGGGGGAGACGCGGACGAGAGCGGTGTCGAGGACGTGTACGAACAGGAAGAAGAAAATGAGGACGCCGGTGACTCGATGAGCCACCCAGGACCACATTCCTTCCCGGCCGCGGTACAACGTTCCAGCCGGCACGGAAAACCCTCCGGAAGCGGGGCGGGGGCCAGCCGGCTTCTTTGTCGGTCGGGCCCGGCCGGGTACGGTCCTCCGGCCCCGGACATCGTAGCGACGCTTTGTCGGTTCCCTCGCCCGGGGTCCTCCGGTGTGATCAAACAGGCACGTACGGGCTATCCCACAGGGGCGAATAGCCCGATTTCCGGAGCAGACGGCCCATTCGCAGAGGTCAGCCAGCGCGTCAGGTCCAGCAGTCGGGCCTGTGCGACCCGGCGCAGCTCGTCCGCGGAGATCGAGCGCTCCTCGTCCACCTCGTGCCCCATCCGCCGCCGGATCGCCGCCAGCAGCTGGTCCGCCTGCTCCTCCGGCGGATGCCCGTCGAGGCAGATCACGAAGGCGTGGCCGAACTTCCGTTCGTACTCGGCGTGGGCCGCGTCGAGGGCCAGCAGCGCGGCGTACGGGGCCCCGTGGGCCAGTTCCACCGAGAACTCGGCGGCCAGCGCCTCCGACAGGTCCGACTGGGAGAGGTCGTAGGAGGCCTCGTCCGCGGCGGCGAGCAAAGCGCCGGAATCGGGGTAGGGGCGGTGTGCGGCCACCCGGTGCGCCCAGCGCAGACTGCCACAGCAGTGCATCAGGGCCGCACGGGCGGCTTCGGGGGACAGGGCGTTGAACCGCGCCAGCCCGGAGCCGTGAGAGGAGTCGGAGCTGCCGCGGGCCTGTGCCGGAAGGTGGCTGGTGGACAGCAGGGGGCTCCTCGGGGCGTGGCGCGGGTGTACCGCCACGCTATCGACGCAAGGCAGGCTGTGTCGTACCCATTCGGGGATTTCACCCGGAAGTGAGCCGAAAGGATGACGTGGGCGCCAGAGACGGGAACGAGAAGGGGAGGGCGACCGAGGCCGCCACCCCCCACAGGAGAGGCCCCGGCCGCCATCCGTCACGGACTCGTGCGACAAGCCCGTACCCCTGTCAGCGCCCTGAGTGCGTTTTGTGTCACACCTCGCTCCGCGCAGGATTGGTTGCTCGTTGTACAACTCGTGGACGAGAGGTGCTTGAAAGCCGTAACGTGCTGATTTGCGCCACACGTACAGGACAGTGAACGGGTTGGGGACTTTGCTGGGGGACGACGCGGAGCTGACCGCCGCGGTGCTCGCGGCACAGGACGGCGACGAGAACGCGTTCCGTGCTGTGTACCGCGCCGTGCACCCGCGCCTGCTCGGATACGTACGCACGCTCGTCGGGGACGGCGAGGCGGAGGACGTGACCTCCGAGGCCTGGCTGCAGATCGCCCGCGACCTCGATTCCTTCACCGGCGACGCCGACCGCTTCCGCGGCTGGGCCGCCCGTATTGCCCGCAATCGCGCCCTGGATCACATCCGGATGCGCGGCCGCCGGCCCGCCATCGGCGGCGATGAGACGGAACTCACGGGCTGGGCCGCCGAGTGCGACACCGCGGGCGCGGCGATGGAGGCCCTCTCCACCGGAATGACCATGGCGCTCATCGCGCAGCTTCCGCAGGATCAGGCGGAAGCGGTCGTTCTACGGGTCGTGGTCGGACTGGACGCCAAGAGCGCCGCCGAGACCCTCGGCAAGCGGCCCGGAGCCGTACGCACCGCCGCGCACCGGGGCCTCAAGAAGCTGGCGGAGCTGCTCGGCGACGATCCGGACTCGGATCTGGAGGGCCGGGTCGGCCATAATGCCGGTGGCCAGGCACGGGACGGCGGGGGCGGGAGGGATCTCGACGCCGTACCCGCACAGCGCGGCCATGGCGGGGGCCTCGTAGAACAAACCGGTGTGACGCATTCACGTTGGCGGACGCAGAAGGACATGTGATGGCCGACGAGCGCGACAGGTGGCTGGACGCAGCCGCGGCGGAACGACTGCTGCGCGGAGAACCGGTGGAACCTGTGGGGCCGGCCGCCGAAACCCGAGGCCGCAACGAAGCGGCCCGGCTGCGCGCCGCCCTCGACTCCCTCGACGCACTGCGCGCCCCCGCGCCGGCCGGCGCGGAACTGCCCGGCGAGGCCGCGGCGCTGGCCGCCTTCCGCGCGGCGCGCGGCGCGGCCGGTCCGGCAGCGGCCGGCTCCCCGGCTCCGGGCTCCGGCGAACCCCTGGTCGACCTCGGCCGCACCGTCATCGGCAGCACCGCGGTCTCCGTACCCCGGCGCGGCCGGCCCGTGCGCTTCGGCCTGGCGGCGGCCCTGGCGAGCATCGCGGTCGGCGGACTGGCCGCCGCGGCCGGGGCCGGACTGCTGGACCAGCCCCGGCGCACCACCGCGGGCCCCGGCCCGGCCATGTCCGTCAGCGCGGACGGCAGCCCGACGCAGGGCGCCGCCGGCGAGTCGCCCACGCTCGGCCCGCAGCTCCGGCCCGATCCGCTGCCCCACGACCCCGGGGCGTCGGCGTCCGCGGGCACGGGGCGGACGCCGGGCGGCAGCGGGGAACTGTCGACGACGGACGGTGGAACCGCCGCGGGCTCCGGCGCCTCGCCGGGCGCCGGCGCGACCGGCGGCTCGGGCAAGGACGCCCAGGGCGGCAAGGACGGGGACCGGCAGGGCTTCGGCAGCGGAGGCGGAACCGGAAGCGGCGACAAGGACCGCGACCGGGACCGCGAGAACCACCGCAGGGCCGTGGACCTCTGCAAGGACTACCGGGCCGGCCACCTCAACGACGACCGGCGCAAGCGGCTCTCGGCCTTCGCAAACGGTCTCGCGCGGATCCCGTTCTACTGCGAGGCGCTGCTCGACGGGGTCACCGACGGCAGCCGGCGTGCCGAAGCCCCGGTGGACGGCGTGCTCAAGGCCCCGACCCTGGCGCCGGCCCTCTCGGGAAGCCCGACGACCGGCCGCTGACCGGCTGCCGATCCGCTGACGATCCGCCGTGGATCTGCCGTGGATCCGCCGCCGGGACCCGGGCCGGGACCCGATCCGGCACATGACCTGACGCATATGCCGACCCGCCTGTAACACTTTTCGAACCGGTGACGCAGTACGTAACGAGCCGACTGGTCATCGGCCGCGCATGAGCCGGGGTTCCCCCCGTACCTCTGGGCTCTGCGCAACCGGCGCGGGCGGGGCACGTTCCCCCGGCCCTGCCCGCGCCCTTTACTTCTGACCGGCCCGCCCGAGGGCGGCCGGCCCCCGGCCTCACCAGTAGACGACGACCTTGTCGCCGACCTGGACCTGGTCGAAGAGGGCGGACAGCTTCCCCTTGTCCCGGACGTTCACGCAGCCGTGCGAGGCGCCGTTGTAGCCGCGGGCCGCGAAGTCGGCCGAGTAGTGCACCGCCTGGCCGCCGCTGAAGAACATCGCGTACGGCATCGGCGTGTGGTAGATCGTCGACGTCCAGTCCTTGGCCTTCCAGCCCACGTTGAACACGCCCTCGCGGGTCGGGGTGTTCTCCGAGCCGAAGCGCACGTCCATCGTGGAGAGGACCTTGCCGTCGATCATCCAGGCGAGGGTGCGGCTCTCCTTGCTGATGCACATGACCCGGCCCTCCATGCAGCGCGGGTCCGGCGCGTCCGGCTCGTTGACCGTCGGCGGGTTCAACTCGTCGGCGGTGGGCTTCTTCGTGTCGCTCTGGATCTTCTTCCAGGTGGCCTCGTCGACCGAACCGGTCGGGTTCAGGCCGTTCTTCGACTGGAAGGACTTGACCGCCGCGGTGGTCTTCGTGCCGTAGAAACCGGTCGGTGCGACCGACATCAGCTTGAGCTGCCGCAGGCGTGCCTGGAGCTCGCGCACCTGATCGCTGTCGTCGCCGTTGGCCATGATCTGCTTCACGGCGGGCGAGGACGAGGCGGACGGGGACGCCGAGGCGGAGGCGGAGGGCGAGGCCGAGGTCGACGGCGAGGCCTCGGCCGGCTTGTTGTCCGTGGACGGCGATGCTTCGGGTGTGGCCCCCGCCGCGGGCGAGGACGGAGCCGAGGAAGCGGAGCCCGTGGACTCGGCCTTCTGCGGTCCGCAGGCGGTCGCGGCGAGCGCGACGGCGGTGGCCACCCCGAGCGCGCGGATTATGACTCTCTGGCGGTGCATTGCAGTCCCCCGATTTCTACGTCGTGTATCTAGGTGATGCCTCGCGCGCGTGGAGAGTTGCACTCCGTCCCGGGATGTTGCGCCATTGTGACCAGGGCCCGTCCGCGGCCTTACGAAGCGATGAGCGACCGGGGCACTCCCGGCGTTCGCCGGGGGAGTTGTATCAGCCCCGGGCCCGGTCGCTCTACGGAAGGTTCGTCACATGGCACGCACCGAGAGCGGAAACCCGATCGAACCCGTCTACGGGCCCGGCGATCTGACGGGATGGGACCCGGAGGTCGAACTGGGGCAGCCGGGGGCATTCCCGTACACCCGGGGCATCTACCCGAGCATGTACACCGGACGGCCGTGGACCATGCGGCAGTACGCCGGCTTCGGCACGGCCGCCGAGTCCAACGCCCGGTACCGGCAGCTCATCGCGGGCGGCGGGACCGGGCTGTCCGTGGCCTTCGACCTGCCGACCCAGATGGGGCACGACTCCGACGCCCCGCTCGCGCGCGGCGAGGTCGGCAAGGTCGGGGTCGCCATCGACTCCCTCGACGACATGCGGATCCTGTTCGACGGGATCCCCCTCGACCGGGTCTCCACCTCGATGACCATCAACGCGCCGGCCGCGCTGCTCCTGCTGCTCTACCAACTGGTCGCGGAGGAACAGGGCATCTCGGGCGCGCAGCTGACGGGCACCGTCCAGAACGACGTGCTGAAGGAGTACATCGCGCGCGGGACGTACATCTTCCCGCCCGGGCCCTCGCTGCGGCTGACGGCCGACACCTTCCGCTACTGCCGGGCCGAGATCCCCAAGTGGAACACCATCTCCATCTCCGGCTACCACATGGCCGAAGCGGGGGCCTCGCCCGCGCAGGAGGTGGCCTTCACGCTCGCCGACGGCATCGCGTACGTCCGTACGGCGCTGGCGGCCGGGATGGCGGTCGACGAGTTCGCACCCCGGCTCTCCTTCTTCTTCGTGGCCCGCACCACCCTGCTGGAGGAGGTCGCGAAGTTCCGGGCGGCCCGCCGGATCTGGGCCCGGGTCATGCGGGAGGAGTTCGGGGCGCGGGACCCGAAATCGCTGATGCTGCGCTTCCACACCCAGACGGCCGGGGTCCAGCTGACGGCGCAGCAGCCCGAGCTGAATCTCGTACGGGTGGCCGTGCAGGCACTGGCCGCCGTGCTCGGCGGCACGCAGTCGCTGCACACCAACTCCTTCGACGAGGCCATCGCGCTGCCGACGGAGAAGTCCGCCCGCCTCGCGCTGCGCACCCAGCAGGTGCTCGCGTACGAGACGGACGTGCCGCACACCGTGGACCCCTTCGCCGGCTCGTACGCCGTGGAGCGGATGACGGACGAGCTGGAGGCGGCCGCCCTCGACCTGATGCGGCGGGTGGAGGACCAGGGCGGGGCGGTGTCCGCGATCGAGAACGGCTTCCAGAAGGGGGAGATCGAGCGGAACGCCTATCGCATCGCGCAGGAGACCGAGAGGGGGGAGCGGGTGGTCGTCGGCGTCAACCGCTTCGCGCTGGAGCGGGAGGAGCCGTACGAGCCGCTGCGCGTGGACCCGGCGATCGAGGCGCGCCAGTGCGAGGCCCTCGCCCGGCTGCGGGCGGAGCGGGACGGGGCGGCGGTGGAGACCGCGCTCGGGGCGCTGCGCGAGGCGGCGGCGGGGACGGAGAACGTGCTCCCTCCGATGAAGGAGGCACTGCGGGCCCGGGCCACGGTGGGGGAGGTGTGCGGGGCGCTGCGGGAGGTGTGGGGGACGTACGAGCCGACGGATTCCACATGGTGAAACCCATTGGACTGTCAGGTGCGTCCTCATGGGACACTCCTGCACATGCTGGGTGTCACCGATCTGCCGACGTACCTCGCCGGCCTCGTACTGATCATTCTTCTGCCGGGTCCGAACTCGCTGTACGTGCTCTCCGTAGCCGCACGGCGCGGGGTGCGCACCGGCTACAAGGCCGCCGCCGGGGTGTTCACCGGCGACGCCGTCCTCATGCTGCTGACCGCGGTGGGCGCCGGGGCGCTGCTCCAGGCGAGCCCGCTGGTGTTCACCGTGGTGAAGGTGCTCGGAGCCGGGTACCTGGCATGGCTGGCCGTGGGGATGATGCGGGGCGCCTGGGCGCTGTGGCGCACGCGCCGCGAGCGCGGGGAGGCGCCGGCCGCCGCCCCCGCCGATCCGGGCGAGAGCGAGCGGCCCTACCGGCGGGCGCTGCTGATCAGCCTCCTCAACCCGAAGGCCATCCTCTTCCTGATGTCCTTCTTCGTGCAGTTCGTGGACCCGTCCTAC
Source organism: Streptomyces sp. NPDC059989 (assembly GCF_042736975.1). Taxonomy (NCBI): domain Bacteria; kingdom Bacillati; phylum Actinomycetota; class Actinomycetes; order Kitasatosporales; family Streptomycetaceae; genus Streptomyces; species Streptomyces sp. NPDC059989. The sequence continues at coordinate 40,167 of NZ_JBHWUO010000048.1, read as the reverse complement.
GCCTACCCGGCCCTGTCGTTCCTGGTCCTGGGCGGGCTGCTGCAGACCGGCAGCTTCCTGTACCTGACGCTGCTGATCTTCGGCGGCACCCGCCTGTCCGCCGCCTTCCGCCGGCGCAAGCGGCTGTCGGCCGGCGCGACCTCGGCGGCGGGCGTGCTGTTCCTCGGTTTCGCGGCCAAGCTCGCCGTCAGCTGAGGACGCGGCGCAGCCGCCGGGCCACGCGCCGCACCGCCCGGCTCCGCGGCAGGAACGACAGCTGGGCGGGGATGCCGCCGGGCAGGCCGAGGGAGGTCAGCCGGCGGCGGGTGAAGTAGCGCCAGGTGCGGTCGGTCAGGTGCCGGGCCAGGTAGTCCTCGGCGGCCGGCCGGCGCGCGGTGAGGATGTTGGGCTGCATGGTGAACCCGACGGCGGTGACCAGTCCGGTGAGGTCGGCGGGCGACTCGCGGGGCTCCGCCCCGGCATCCGCCAGGTCCGGGACCAGGGCGTCCACCAGCGTCAGCGGGATCCGGTTGCTGTTCGGGTACGGGGTCAGGCGGGCCAGTATGGTGTCGGTACCGGTCCGGGCCACCGGGAGCCCGTACAGCGTGGCGGCGGTCAGCAGGCCGGTGGAGAAGCAGCCGACGACCAGCGCCGGCTGCAGCCGCTGGTAGAGGGCCTCGGCCAGGACCGGAGTGCCGATCACGGTCATGCGGGCGCCGAGCCGCTCGGCCTCCGCCTCCGCGCGGCGCGAGTAGGCGACGGGGGCGCTGGGGTGCGGTTTGAAGACCAGCTCGGTGTGGCCCAGCGCGTGCGCGCCCCGGACCATCGAGACGTGGAGCTCCTCCTCCTCGTCCGGGGTCATGAGGTCGAGCGCCGAGAGGTACTGGCCCAGGAGCAGCGCGGGGGACGCGCCGATGCCGTCCAGGTCGGGGTCGTGCGCGGGCAGCTCCGCCAGGACCTTCAGGAACGGCTCGGTCGGCACCAGCTCGGCCCGTACCCCGAACTCGGTCAGCAGCAGCGGCTCCAGTCCCGGTACGAGGTCCAGGTGGAGCACCCGCCGGACCCGCATCCCGAGCTGCGGGTCGAGGCGGAAGCGGGTGGGCCCGTAGCTCATCAGCCCGTCCGCGTAGACGTCGACCGCGGCTCCCGGGAAGAGCCGGCACAGGGTCTGGGCGGGCGGCACCTGGAGGGACTCGACGATCAGCTCGACGCGGTCCTCGCCGAGGCCCCACAGGGTGCGCAGCTGCCGTTCCCACAGGGGGACGTCCTCCGTGCGCGGGGCCCATGTGCTCGGGTGCTGCGGGGCGATGGTCCGGTTCCAGTCGAGCACCTCGTCGAAGCGGGTGCGCAGGGTGGCGAAGCCCGGCATGTCCGCCACGCCGGGGCTGACCTCGGCGGTGACCGAGTGGTTGCTGGTCAGCAGGATGCGGCGGTCGGCGGGCGGGAAGGAGCCGGCGTCGATGCCGGCGGCGAGGGTGGCCGCGCCGTAGAGGGTGGAGGCCAGGAAGATCTGCGTGGGCATCAGGCGGTCGCCCCCGAGGGGGAGGCGGTGCGGCCGACGCGGCCCCTGAGGCCGGCCAGGCCGGTGAGGCGGCCGCCGGCGCGCACGCGGCGCAGCAGGGTGGAGCGTTCCACGTCCATCGAGTCCAGGACCCGGTCCAGCACGTCCTGGGGCATGCGCGCGAGTGCGTCCGTGCTCATCGAACGGAGTTTTTTGGCCACAGCCGGTTCGAACCTCTCGATGGAACCGAAATGGTGCGCGATAATCGCGCAATATGTTCGGACGGCTTTCGGGAGCAGCAGGTCGGATTCCCGGTCGATGAGGACCTCCGACAGTACTTGATCAAATGCGCGGATGAAATCGAGCTGCCGTTCGTCACCGATTTGCGTCAGCGAGGTGGAAACCCCGCGCCGGTAGAAGATTCCGGGCAATCCGACCGCGGCGAAGGACTCCGCCTCACGGTGCAGCCGCCAGATCCACGGCCGGTCCTCCGCCGTCCGCAGACCGTCGGTGAAGTGCAGCAGCCCGCGGTCCAGCAGCCGCCGGTGGTACATGCCGGCCCACGCGTACGGGTAGTCCACCGAAGTGGCCCGGTCGGCGGGCAGGATCGCGGAGCGCGGGTCGGCCACGACCGACTGCGGACCGTACGGGACGCGGCGCACGCTCCGCGCCCTGCCGGTGCACTGCACGTGGTCGGTGCGGACGAAGTCGCATCTCAGGGCCTCTATGGCGGCCAGCGTGCGGGCCAGGTGGCCGGGGGCCAGCCAGTCGTCCCCGTCGAGGAAGGCGAGGTACTCGCCGCGGGCCGCGTCCAGACCGGTGTTCCGCGCGGTGGCCAGGCCGCCGTTCCGCTCGTGTCTGAGGAGCACCGCCCCGGGCAGCTCGCGCGCCGCCCGCTCCAACAGGCCGGGCGTCCCGTCCGTCGCGCAGTCGTCGACGAGCAGGAACTCGAAATCATCCCGGGCGTTGAGTTCGAGACTCTTCAGGGCATCCGGTGCGTATGTCTGCACGTTGTAGAACGGCACGACAACAGAGAGCTTGGGCACCCGCACGACATTAGGACGCCGCTTGGCATTCACTGTGGCCCGGATGAGGATTCCACATGAACGGCGCGGGGCGGGCGCATTAACCCAGACAGATTCGCATGACGTAGACGGGTTGTTAACCCTCTGTTGTGCATTCGTTGGGCCGATCACCGAATTTGCGGAATAGCTTCTGCCGCGTGCCAGAACGCAAACGCGTCGCCGTACTCGCCGATTCCGATACGCGATGGAAATGGGGCGCACTCACCGCCCGCCGTCTCGTGCCCGACCACCAGCTCACCGGATACCTGCTGCGCGGCAGAGCCACCCCCACCGCGCGCCAGCTCGGCGAGGTGGGGGTCCAGGCCGACCGGCTGACCGAGGTGACCTGCGCGGAGTTCCTCACCGAACTCGGGCAGGAGGAATACGACGTCGTCGTCCTCGCCCTCGTCGGCGGGGCCGTCCAGGCCGTCCTGCACGGGGCCCGCGCCCTGTGGCCCGCGCCGGCGGCCCGGCCCGTCCTCGTCACCGGCTACGTGGGCGTCGTATACGAGAAGCTCGCCGACGGGCTGCTGCTGCGGCACGGAGCCGACCTCGTCCTCGCCAACTCCCGCCACGACGCGGAGCGGTTCCGAGCCGTCTACGAGGGGGTCGGGGCGGACGCGGACGCCGTCACCGAGACCGCGCTGCCCTTCCTCGGCGGTGCGCCGTACGAGCCGGCCGGGAGCCGGGCCCACACGGTGGTCTTCGCCGTCCAGCCCTCGGTGCCCGACGGCCGTGCCGACCGCGCCTACCTGCTGGAGCGGGCGGCCCGGCACGCGCGGCTGCACCCCGAGCGGGAGGTGCTGATCAAACTGCGCAGCCGGCCCGGGGAGCACACCACGCACCTGGAGGAGCAGCCCTACCAGCGGCTCGCCGCCAAGATCCCCGGCGGGCTGCCGCCCAACTGCCGCCTCGTGTACGGGAACATGGGCGAGGTGCTGGACGGCACCGACCTGCTGGTCACCGTCTCCTCCACCGCCGCCCTGGAGTCCCTGCACCGCTCCATCCCGACGGCCGTCCTCACCGACCTCGGCATCCGCGAAGCCCTCGGCAACCACCACTTCCTCGGCTCGGGCTGCCTGGCCTCGTGGGACCAGCTCGACGCGGGTCTGCTCCCGCAGGGGGATGCGGAGTGGCTCGCCGCCCAAGGAGTCCGCCCTGCCGGGGCGGCTGCCGGGCATGCTGCGCACGTGGCGGGCTCGGCTGAGCCGGCGGTCGCCGCGCCGGCTGCGCCTGGGTCGGCTGCGCCTGGGTCGGCTGCGCCTGGGTCGGCTACGGCTGGGTCGGCTACGCCGCACGCGGCCCCGCCGGGTCCCGCTGCCGCGGGCGCGGACGCCTACACCGCCGCGCGGGCGCGGGTCGCCGAGCTGGTGGGACGGCCCCAACTACCCTCTCCCGCCCCGTACTACACGCTCACCACCGCCCCCGGGTACCTGCCCGGGATCCTCGCCCGGCACCACCTCGCCCCCGACGGGACACCGCTGCCCAGCGCTGCCCGCCCGACGGCGCGTGAGTCCCGGCTGCGCCGCCTGCTCCGCGCCCACCTTCGCGACGCCGCCCGGGGGGCGTACCGGCACGGCGTGCAGCGCGTGGCCCCCGTGATCCGCCGGATGGGGGAGCTGTGAGCGCCCGCCGCGGAACGCCCCGCGTGCTCGCCGTGATCCCGGCGCGCGGCGGCTCCAAGGGGGTTCCGGGGAAGAACCTCGCCGAGGTGGCCGGGGTCCCGCTCGTGGCCCGGGCCGTCCGGGCCTGCCTCGCCGCGCCGACCGTCACCGACGTGGTGGTCTCCACCGACTCCGCGGACATCGCCGGCGCGGCCCGCGCCGCCGGAGCCGATGTGATCTCCCGCCCCGCCGCCATCTCCGGAGACACGGCGAGCAGCGAAGCCGCCCTCCTGCACGCCCTCGACGCCTTCGAGGAGCTGCACTCCCTCACCGTGGACGTGGTCCTCCTCGTCCAGTGCACCAGCCCCTTCCTCACCCCCTCGGACGTCGAGTCGGTCGCCGCCGCCGTCGCATCCGGCGCGGCCGACTCGGCCCTCACCGTCGCCCCCTTCCACGGATTCCTGTGGCGGGACCACGACGGGGAGGGCGCCGGCGTCAACCACGACAAGGCCGTCCGGCCCCGCCGCCAGGACCGCCCCCAGGACCTGCTGGAGACCGGCGCCGCCTACGCCATGGACACCACCGGCTTCCGGGCCGCCCGGCACCGGTTCTTCGGCCGCACCCTCCCCGTCGCCACCGACCCCGCGCGGGTCCTGGAGATCGACGACCCGCACGACCTGGAGCGGGCCCGCCTGCTCGCCCCGCTGTTCGCCCCACCGCACCACGCCCCGCGTACCGAACGAAGGACGTCACCTGCCATGACCGCCGTCACCCCCAACTCCCGCCTGCGCCCCTTCGGTTCGCGCATCGCCGGCCCCGGTCACCCGGTCTACGTCGTCGGCGAGATCGGCATCAACCACAACGGCGACCTCGGCAATGCCTTCGCCCTCATCGACGCCGCCGCCGAAGCCGGCTGCGACGCCGTGAAGTTCCAGAAGCGGACCCCCGAGATCTGCACCCCGCGCGACCAGTGGGACATCGAGCGCGACACCCCCTGGGGCCGCATGACCTACATCGACTACCGCCACAAGGTCGAGTTCGGCGAGGCCGAGTACCGCGCCATCGACGAGCACTGCACCAAGCGCGGCATCGACTGGTTCGCCTCCCCGTGGGACACCGAGGCCGTCGCCTTCCTGGAGAAGTTCGACCTCCCCGCCCACAAGGTCGCCTCCGCGTCGCTCACCGACGACGAGCTGCTGCGCGCCCTGCGCGCCACCGGCCGCACCGTCGTCCTGTCCACCGGCATGTCCACCCCGAAGCAGATCCGCCACGCGGTGGAGGTGCTCGGCAGCGACAACATCCTTCTCTGCCACGCCACTTCGACCTACCCGGCCAAGGCCGAGGAGCTCAACCTGCGGGTGATCAACACCCTGCAGGAGGAGTACCCCAACGTCCCGATCGGCTACTCCGGCCACGAGACGGGCCTGCAGACCACCCTCGCCGCCGTCGCCCTCGGCGCCGCCTTCGTCGAGCGGCACATCACCCTCGACCGCGCGATGTGGGGCTCCGACCAGGCCGCCTCCGTCGAGCCCGGCGGCCTCACCCGCCTGGTCCGCGACATCCGCACCATCGAGACCGCCCTCGGCGACGGCATCAAGCGCGTCTACGACTCCGAGCTCGGCCCCATGAAGAAGCTCCGCCGCGTCCAGGGCGAGCTCGCCGCGGTCTGACCCGCGGTCTTGCCCCGAGATGAGCGGTCCGCCCCCGATATGAGGAGTACGCCGTGCCCCCTTCCGGCCCCACGCTGGCGTTCGTCGAGAGTCCGGTCCAACTCCTGAACGTGCTGGAGTGGGCACACGCGGAAAGTGCCGGGCCCCGAGGCCCGCGGCTGGACGGCGTCCCGCGCCAGGCCCGCCGCGCGGTCGCGCAGGACGCCGTGGCCGACCCCGCTGCCGGGCCCGCGTCCGACCCGGATCCCGACGCAGGCGCGGACGGGGCCGGCCCCGACCTCGACCACCGCCGGGCCGGCGCGGCCGAGTGGCTGCGGATCGTGGTCCTGCCGCCCACCGACCCCATGTCCAGGGGACAGCTGCGCCGGATCGCCGCGATCGCCCGCGACGAGGGGTGCGCCGTCCAGTGGCAGGAGGCCCGCGGCGGCTCGGGGGCTCCGCTCAGGGCGCTCGCCGCCCTCGCCGGGGACGTCCGCAAGGCCGGGCGGATCGTGGTGGGCGACCCCTTCTCCCGCTTCGTGCAGCTGCTGCTCTTCCCGGCCCGGGCCGCCGAGCTGGTGGTCGTGGACGACGGCACCGCGACCATGGAGTTCATGGCGCAGCTGGGCCGCGGGGAGCGGCTGCGCCGCTGGCACCGCACCGGCGGCGGGGCCCTCTCCCGGGTGCGCGAGCTCGTGTACGCCCCGGTCTCCGGGCGGGCCCGGCGGCAACTGACCCCCGGTGAGGGCCGCAGCGTGGAGGTCTTCACCTCCATGCCCGTCGTCCCGCTGCCCGGCATGACCCTCCGGGTCAACGACTTCGCCTGGACCCGCGCCCGCTTCGGCCCGCCCCGGCTCACCAAGGGCACCGACCTCGTCGGTACCTCGCTCGTGGAGACCGGGGTGGTGGACCCGGCCCGCTATCTGGACGCGGTGCGCGCCCTGACCGTGGAGCACGGCGCCACCCGCTACTTCGCGCACCGCCGGGAGTCGCCGGAGAAGCTGCGCGCGCTCAGCGAGGCGACCGGGCTGGAGATCGTACGGCCGGACCTGCCGCTGGAGCTGATCGCGCGGCGCGGACCCGTCGGACGTACGATCGTCAGCTTTCCGTCCACGGTCGTCCACACGCTGCCGTACGCCCTGGCCGGTACCGGTGTGACCGTCGCCGTATGCGATATCGACCCCGACTGGCTCACCGGGTCCGCGTCCCCGCGCGCCCGCAGCTTCCTCGCCGGGGTCACCGACACGGCCCGCGATGTGCACAGACTCGCAGCCCAGGCGGCTCCTGCGGCCGGATGAGCGCGCGAGTTTACCCCCCGGTCTGCCCGGTCATGCGTCCAGAGGCCGGGTTTCTTTCCCCTAACGGCATGAACTTTTCGTGATCCCCGGCCAGTTGACCCGTCCGTGCGCCTACCCTTCAACGGGTGAACCAGTTGATGTCCCGCGAGTCCCAGACCGCCCAGCCCGCCGTGTCCGAGCGGCCCGAGCTGCCCGGCAAACTTCCGGACCACCTGCGTGCCGAACTGATCGCCTTCCGCCGGGACTTGCACATGCACCCGGAGCTCGGACACCAGGAATTCCGCACCACGGCCGCGATCAAGGCCCGGCTCGAGAAAGCCGGCCTCCGACCACGGGTGCTGAAGTCCGGCACGGGTCTGATCTGTGACGTGGGCACGTGGGAATCAGAGGGGGCGCGCAGCTCGTTTGAGGGTGGTGGTGGGCGACGGGCGGGCGTACGGCCGATGCTGGCCCTGCGCGCGGACATCGACGCCCTGCCCATTCCGGACGCCAAGACGCACGTCTCGTACCGCTCGACCTTCCCGGACCGCGCCCACGCCTGCGGCCACGACGTGCACACCGCCGTCGTCCTCGGCGCCGGCCTGGTCCTCGCCGAGCTCGACCGCCAGGGCCTGCTGCCCCGGCCGGTGCGGCTGCTGTTCCAGCCCGCCGAGGAGGTGCTCCCGGGCGGGGCGACCGACGCCATCGAGTCCGGGGTCCTGGACGGAGTGGGGAAGATGATCGCCGTGCACTGCGACCCCCGGGTCGACGCGGGCCGGATCGGGCTGCGGCCCGGCCCCATCACCTCGGCCTGCGACCGGCTGGAGGTCAGCCTCTCCGGCTCCGGCGGGCACACCGCGCGGCCGCACCTGACCACCGACCTGGTGACGGCCGCCGCGCGGGTGGCCGTGGACGTCCCGGCCCTGCTGACGCGGCGGATGGACGCCCGGTCGGGCATGTCGGTCACCTGGGGCCGGATCGAGGCCGGACACGCCTGCAACGTCATCCCGATGCACGCGGAGCTGTCCGGAACCGTTCGGTGCCTGGACCTGAACGCCTGGCACGAGGCCCCCGACATGATCCACGCGGCGATCGACGAGGTCGCGACCATGCACGGGGCCAAGTTCGAGATCAACCACGTCCGCGGAGTGCCGCCGGTGGTCAACGACCCGGTGATCACCGAACTGCTCCGCGAGTCGATGACGGTCCGCTGCGGCGCCGAGTCGATCGAGGACACCGAGCAGAGCCTGGGCGGGGAGGACTTCTCCTGGTACCTGGAGCATGTCCCGGGCGCCATGGCCCGCCTGGGGGTCCGCATCCCCGGTGACACGGCCAAGCGGGACCTGCACCGGGGCGACTTCGACGTGGACGAGTCCGCGATCGCCGTCGGAGTGGAGTTCTTCACGGCCGCGGCCCTGCTGGACGGCCGCCGCACCGGCCATGTGAGGTAAAGCCCGGGGCAAGGTCCGTACAACATCTGCGCGCCTCCCGGCGCAGGTGTCCAGCCCTTGGTACACAAGGGCTGGACACCAGTCGTGTTACCGATCGGTCACTGTCCGGTTCACGACGATCCGATAACGACTCATGAACGGGCCTTTAACTGACATCTACGCGCGTTACGATCGCGGCGAAACCAGCGCCGGTCGTGGCGCTTCGGTCAGGTTTTGAAGGAGCCTCCCCTTGCGCCGGATCACCAGGATCGCCACCGTGGGCATCGCGTCCGCGGCGCTGGCCCTCTCGGCCACCGCCTGTGGCGGTAAGAAGTCGTCGGACACCGGATCTTCCCCCTCGGCGGGCGAAGCCAGCGCCGCCATCGCGTACGACATCGGTGGCCGCGGCGACCAGTCGTTCAACGACGCCGCGTTCGCGGGTCTCGAGCAGGCCAAGAACGACCTGAAGATCAAGACCGCCGAGGCGGAGCCCACGGACGGCGAGGGCGAGGCCGACAAGGTCCAGCGCCTCACCGAGCTGGCCCGCAAGGGCAACAACCCGGTCATCGGCGTCGGCTTCGCCTACGCCCCGGCCATCAAGAAGGTCGCGCCGAAGTTCCCGAAGACCACCTTCGGCATCATCGACGACACCTCGGTGACCGGCCCGAACATCGCCAACCTCGTCTTCAACGAGGAGCAGGGCTCCTACCTGGCCGGCGTCGCCGCCGCCAAGGTGTCCAAGACCGGCACGGTCGGCTTCATCGGCGGCGTCGAGGTTCCGCTGATCAAGAAGTTCGAGGCGGGCTTCGCCCAGGGCGTCAAGGACACCAACCCGAACGCCAAGGTGCTCTCCCAGTACCTGACCCAGCCGCCGAACTTCGACGGTTTCGCCAAGCCCGACCTCGGCAAGGCCGCCGCGCAGGGTCAGATCGACGCGGGCGCCGACGTGGTCTACGCCGCCGCCGGTCTCGCCGGCTCGGGTGCCATCGAGGCCGCCTCGGCCAAGGGCAAGTGGGCCATCGGTGTCGACTCCGACCAGTACAACCAGGCCGGCCTGGCGAAGTACAAGGAGCACATCCTGACCTCGGTCACCAAGGACGTGCAGGACTCGGTCTTCAACCTGATCAAGTCGGTCAAGGACGGCAAGCCGGAGACCGGTGAGATCCGCTACGGCCTGGACAAGGACGGCGTCGGCCTGGCCGACTCCAACCCCGAGTACAAGAAGATGGCCGACGTCATCGCCGCGGTGGAGAAGGCCAAGGCCGACATCATCGCCAAGAAGATCAACGTCAAGACCGCCCCGTAGGGCCGTCTCTGACAGGTAGTCGTGGTCTCCGGGGTCCGGGAAGCGGTCTCTATCGCTCCCGGGCCCCGGACCGCGTCCGCCCTTGAGTCCGTGATCCGCGTGGCCGGTTGGCCACAGGTTTTCACTTTCGACAGTGCTACGCGCGTAGAAGCATCGTGGACGCGATACTTTCTCTCCCCGCCCTGTCCTCCTGCCTCCCGCTCCTTCCGCGCCAAGGAGAGTGCGTCATCAACGCGTCCAGCCCCCCTCTCGCCGTAGAACTGCACGGCATCACCAAGCGTTTCCCCGGCGTCGTCGCCAACAAGGACATCGCGATCAGCGTCCGCAAGGGCACGGTCCACGCCTTGATCGGCGAGAACGGTGCCGGCAAGTCGACCCTGATGAAGATCCTCTACGGCATGCAGAAGCCGGACGAGGGCACCATCGCCATCGACGGGGAGCAGGTCTCCTTCAGCAGCCCCGGCGACGCCATCGCCCGCGGCATCGGCATGGTGCACCAGCACTTCATGCTCGCCGACAACCTCACCGTCCTGGAGAACGTGGTTCTCGGCGGCGAGAAGCTGTACGGCATCGGCGCGAAGGCCCGTAAGAAGATCAAGGAGATCTCGGACGCGTACGGCCTCGGCGTACGTCCCGACGCCCTGGTCGAGGACCTCGGTGTCGCCGACCGGCAGCGCGTGGAGATCCTCAAGGTCCTCTACCGCGGCGCGAAGATCCTCATCCTCGACGAGCCGACCGCCGTGCTCGTGCCGCAGGAAGTGGACGCGCTCTTCGACAACCTGCGCGAGCTCAAGGCCGAGGGCCTGACCGTCATCTTCATCTCGCACAAGCTGGGCGAGGTGCTTAAGGTCGCCGACGACATCACCGTCATCCGGCGCGGCACCACGGTCGGCACCGCCGACCCGAAGACCGCCACCACCAAGCAGCTCGCCGAGCTGATGGTCGGCTCCGAGCTGCCGTCGCCCGAGACCCGCGAGTCCACGGTGACCACCACCCCGATGCTCAAGGTCGACGGCCTGCGCCTGGCCGCGACCGACCCGGACGGTGTGGTCCGCGAGGTGCTCGCCGGCATCGACTTCACCATCCACAAGGGTGAGGTGCTCGGCATCGCCGGCGTCGAGGGCAACGGGCAGACCGAGCTCATCGAGGCCCTCATGGGCATGAGCATCCCCGACGGCGGCACCATCGCGCTGGACGGCGCGGACATCTCCACCGTCGCGACGCGCAAGCGCCGCGAGGGCGGCATCGGCTACATCCCCGAGGACCGCCACCGGCACGGCCTGCTGCTGGAATCCCCGCTGTGGGAGAACCGCATCCTCGGCCACGTCACCGAGGCGCCCAACTCCAAGCGCGGCATCCTCGACCCGAAGGCCGCCCGCAAGGACACCGAGCGGATCGTGCGCGAGTACGACGTCCGCACGCCCGGCATCGAGGTCACCGCGGCCTCGCTCTCCGGCGGCAACCAGCAGAAGCTGATCGTCGGCCGCGAGATGAGCCACAACCCGAAGTTCCTCATCGCCGCCCACCCCACCCGCGGTGTGGACGTCGGTGCGCAGGCGCAGATCTGGGACGCGATCCGCGAGGCCCGCCGCGAGGGCCTGGCCGTGCTCCTGATCTCCGCCGACCTGGACGAGCTCATCGGCCTGTCCGACACCCTGCGTGTGATCTACCGCGGCCGCCTGGTCGCGGACGCCGACCCCGCGACCGTGACCCCCGAAGAGCTCGGCACCGCCATGACGGGCGCCGCCTCCGGGCACCTGGAAGCCACCGACAACCACTCCGCCGCCGGTACCGACGCTGGTACCGACTCCCCGGAGGACGAGGTCCGATGAAGAAACTCGACAAGGACCGGCTGCTCCTCGGCTTCGCCGGGCCCGCGCTCGCGCTCCTCAGCGCCTTCCTGCTGACCGTGCTCGTGCTGGCCGCGACGGGCATCGACCCGATCGAGCCGCTGCGCCTGATGGTGGAGAACGCCGGCTACGAGGACGTCCAGGTCCTCATCGTGAACCAGGCCGGCACGTACTACCTGGCAGCCCTGGCCGTGGCCATCGGCTTCCGGATGAACCTCTTCAACATCGGCGTCGACGGCCAGTACCGCCTCGCGGCCATGCTCTCCGCCGTGGTCGGCGCGGCCGTGGCCCTGCCCGGTCCGCTGCACCTGCTGCTGATCGTCCTCGTGGCGATGCTCGTCGGTGCCTTCTGGTCCGGCATCGCCGGTGTCCTCAAGGCCAAGCGCGGGGTGAGCGAGGTCGTCTCCACGATCATGCTGAACGCCATCGCGACCAGCCTGATCGCCTGGCTGATGCTGACGAAGAACCTCGGCGTCCAGCTGGAGGGCTCCAACGACCTGACGACCGGCGACATCGCCGAGTCGGGCTGGTTCCCCGCCGTGACCATCGGCGACGGGCTGGAGATCTACGGCTTCACCTTCGTGGCCTTCGCCCTCGGCATCGTCTACTGGTTCGCGCTCAACCGCACCCGCTTCGGCTTCGACCTGCGCGCCACCGGCGCCAGCGAGTCCGCCGCCCAGGCCTCGGGCGTCGACGCCAAGAAGATGATCATCACTGCGATGCTCATCTCCGGCGCGGTCGCGGGCCTGGCCGGCATGCCGCAGCTGCTGGGCGAGACCCACACGTACAACCTGGCCTTCCCGACCGGTGTCGGCTTCACCGGCATCACCATCGCGCTGCTCGGCCGCAACAGCCCGGTCGGCATCCTCTTCGCCGCCTTCCTGATGGCCTTCATCGACAAGGCCTCGGCCTCGCTCGACCAGGCCGGGTACGCGAAGGAGATCGGCACGATCATGAAGGGCCTGATCGTGATCGCGGTCGTCGTCTCGTACGAACTCGTCCGCCGCTACGGCATCCGGCGCCAGCAGCAGAAGGTCGGCGAAGAGCTCGCCGCCGGGCACGCCATCAAGACCGACAAGGAGGTCGCGGCGTGAGCACCAGCACTGTTTCCGCGACGGCTGCCGCCCCGAAGAAGTCCGGCGGCCGCAAGAAGCTCACCCTGCCCTGGATCATGCTGATCATCGCGGGCGGCCTCGCGCTCGTCTCGGTGGTCCGCCTGATCAGCGGGGCGAACGACCTGACCTCCGTCGGCCAGGTCTCCGGCGCCCTCTCGCTCGCGGTGCCGATCGGCCTCGCCGGTCTCGGCGGCCTGTGGGCCGAGCGCGCGGGCGTCGTCAACATCGGCCTCGAAGGCATGATGATCCTCGGCACCTGGTTCGGTGCCTGGGCGGGCTACCAGTGGGGTCCGTGGACCGGTGTGCTCGTCGGCATCGCCGGCGGCGCCGTCGGCGGCCTGCTGCACGCGATCATCACGGTCACCTTCAACGTCAACCACATCGTCTCCGGTGTGGCCATCAACATCCTGGCGCTGGGCTTCACCCAGTACCTGTCGAACTTCACCTTCGCGGACGCGCCCGGCGGCTCCTCCAAGCAGTCGCCGCAGGTCGAGCCGATCTACAAGATCACCGTGCCGGGGCTGTCCGACTGGATGTCCGATCTGCAGGGCAAGCACTGGTTCTTCATCTCGGACCTCGCCGGCGTCATCGGCGGCCTGGTCACCGAGCTGTCGCTGCTGACGGTCGTCGCCCTGCTGCTGATCCCCGGCACCTGGTGGGTGCTGTGGCGGACCACCTTCGGTCTGCGGCTGCGCTCCTGCGGTGAGAACCCCACCGCAGCCGAGTCCCTCGGCGTCAACGTCTACAAGTACAAGTACATCGCCGTGATCGTCTCGGGCGCCCTGGCGGGCCTCGGCGGCGTGTACCTGTCCGAGGTCGCCAGCCCGATCTACCAGGAGGGCCAGACCGGCGGCCGCGGCTACATCGGTCTCGCCGCCATGATCTTCGGCAACTGGATGCCGGGCGGCATGGCGCTGGGCGCGGGCCTGTTCGGCTTCATCGACAGCCTCAAGCTGCGCGGTGGCGCCACGAACGTCCACGCGATGCTGCTGCTGATCGCGATCCTGCTGGTGCTGGTCTGCGCCTGGCAGCTGTACAAGAAGAAGTACCTCCAGGCCGGCATCTCGGCGGTCTGCGCCGCGCTGCTGTTCCTCTGGTACGCGCTCACCGACTCGGTGCCGAGCCAGTTCGTGGACGCCGCCCCGTACGTGACCACCCTGCTGGTGCTCGCGCTGTCCGCGCAGCGCCTGCGGATGCCGAAGGCGGACGGCATGCCGTACCGCAAGGGCCAGGGCAAGTGACGACGGCGCACACCGTCGACTGGGAGGCCCTGCGCGAGGCCGCCCGGGACGCCATGTCCCGGGCCTACGCCCCGTACTCGCACTTCCCGGTCGGCGTCGCCGCGCTCGTCGACGACGGCCGCACCGTCGTCGGCTGCAACGTGGAGAACGCCAGCTACGGACTCAGCCTGTGCGCCGAGTGCGGGCTGGTCTCCTCCCTCCAGGCCACGGGCGGCGGCCGGCTGACGCACTTCACCTGCGTCGACGGCCGGGGCGAGATCCTCGTCCCGTGCGGCCGCTGCCGCCAGCTGCTGTTCGAATTCGGCGGACCGGAACTGCTGGTGGAGACCCCGAAGGGGATCCTTCCGCTGGCGGAGATGCTGCCGCAGGCCTTCGGGCCCGACCACTTGAGATAGCCGTGCCGACGGCCCTCCACCCTCCTGGGCGGAGGGCCGTCGTACTTCCGCAAACCCCTCTCTCTATGCGCGTAGAAGGAAGCACCACATGGACGTCATCTCCGTCATCCGGACCAAGCGGGACCGCGGTGAGCTGAGCCCCGAGCAGATCGACTGGGTCATCGACGCGTACACGCGCGGTGTCGTCGCCGACGAGCAGATGTCGGCCCTGGCGATGGCCATCCTGCTGAACGGCATGAACCGGGCCGAGATCGCGCGCTGGACCGCCGCGATGATCGCCTCCGGCGAGCGCATGAACTTCGACTCCCTCTCCCGCCCGACCGCCGACAAGCACTCCACCGGCGGCGTCGGCGACAAGATCACCCTGCCGCTGGCCCCGCTCGTCGCGGCCTGCGGCGCGGCCGTGCCCCAGCTGTCGGGCCGCGGGCTCGGCCACACCGGCGGCACCCTCGACAAGCTGGAGTCCATCCCCGGCTGGCGCGCGCTGCTGTCCAACGAGGAGATGCTGCACGTCCTGGACACCACCGGCGCGGTCATCTGCGCGGCGGGCGACGGCCTGGCCCCGGCGGACAAGAAGCTCTACGCGCTGCGCGACGTGACCGGCACGGTCGAGGCCATCCCGCTGATCGCCTCCTCGATCATGTCGAAGAAGATCGCCGAGGGTACGGGCTCGCTCGTCCTGGACGTCAAGGTCGGCAGCGGCGCCTTCATGAAGAACATCGAGGACGCGCGCGAGCTGGCGCGGACCATGGTGGGCCTGGGCACCGACTCGGGCGTCAAGACGGTGGCCCTGCTCACCGACATGTCCACCCCCCTCGGCCTGACGGCCGGCAACGCGCTGGAGGTCCGCGAGTCGGTCGAGGTCCTGGCGGGCGGCGGTCCGGCGGACGTGGTCGAGCTGACCATCGCGCTGGCCAAGGAGATGCTGGACGCGGCGGGCATCAAGGACGCCGACCCGGCGAAGGCCCTGGCCGACGGCTCCGCCATGGACCACTGGCGCCGGATGATCGCGGCCCAGGGCGGCGACCCGGACGCGGCCCTGCCGGTGGCCCGCGAGCAGCACGTGGTCACCGCCCCGGCCTCGGGCGTCCTGACCCGCCTCGACGCGTACGCGGTCGGCGTGGGCGCCTGGCGGCTCGGCGCGGGCCGCGCCCGCAAGGAGGACCCGGTGCAGGCGGGCGCCGGCATCGAGCTCCACGCGAAGCCGGGCGACACCGTCACGGCCGGGCAGCCGCTGATGACCCTGCACACGGACACCCCGGAGAAGTTCGCGTACGCCCTCGCCTCCCTGGAGGGCTGCCACGACATCGCCCCGGCGGGCACGGCCGTCTCCGCCACGCCGATCGTCCTGGACCGCATCGCCTAGCCCGCGGGTTCGGAAGGGGCCCTGTCGGGCCGTCACCTCCCGTGCCACAGTGGACGGTCCCGCGCCGGTGCGCATGTGCGCCCGGCGCGGGACGGGTGACGGACGTCTGGGGGGACGCATGGGTTCTGCAACCGACCTGCAGGGTGACGGCAGGCCGTACGTCCTGGTACGCGATCTGGTGCGTGCGGTCGTGTCCGGTGTGGCCCCCGAGGAACTGCCGCTCGTGGACGGGCTCCGGCGCTTCGACGACGCGACGGTGGTGCGGCGGCTGAGCGGCCGGGGCCGGCGCCGTGAGCCGCTGGGCTTCGGCGCCGGTGAGATCGCGATGCTCGTGACGCCGGTGGTGTGGCTCGTGCTCGACGGGGTGGGCCAGCGGATGCTGACCGCGACGGTGGACCGCGCCGAGCAGGGGGTGATGGCCGCGCTGCGGCGGATCTTCCGGCGGCGTGCCGCTCCGGTCGGGGTCCCGCCGCTGACGCGCGAGCAACTGGTGGAGGTACGGGCCCTCGTCCTGGAGACGGCGGAGCACCGGGGCCTCTCGCGACGGCGGGCCGAGGAGATCGCGGACGCCCTGGTGGCCCGGCTGGCACTGTCGGACGAGCTCGGCTCATCCGCTCCCGGCGCTCCGGCCGTATCGGACACGGCGGCCGCTCCGGCCGTATCCGGCGCTCCGGCCGTATCGGCCGCTCCGGCCGTATCGGCCGCTCCGGCCGTATCGGCCGCTCCGGCCGTATCGGCCGCTCCGGCCGTATCGGCCGCTCCGGCCGTATCGGACACCCCTAGCACCCCGGCTGCCCAGGTCACCGCGGCCACCCCGAGCGCCCCGGCCACCCCGAGCGCCCCGGCCACCCCGAGCGCCCCGGCCACTCAGGCCGCCGCGGCCACCCCGGCTGCCCAGGCCACGCCGGCGACCCCGGGCATCGGCACCGGCCCCGGCCCCGGTACCGGCCAGGGTTAGGCGGGCGCCGATACCCCTGCCCGGGGCTCGGCCTCATGCCCCGGCCCCGCCCCGGCCCGAGCCGCGGATCGACGAGCGGGTGCTGGGCGCGGGAACCAGCGTCCGCCTGGCACGCGTACACCGTCCGGGGCGACCAGGGCGGCAGACGCTGCATCGAAGCCCTGGACGCGCGCGACAAGCCCGCCCTGCTGAACGCACTGCGCGGCCTGATCGCCGCCGGCCGCTGCGCGGCGTCGGTCAACGCCCGCATCGACAGGATGCCGCGGGACGACGGCCGGCGGGGCACGCTCCGCCCGCCCGCGACGGGGGCCGCCACCACGTGCGAGCGGCCGCCGATCAGACGCCCTGACCCGCCCGGAGCAGCGGCAGGGCCTCGCGCGGGAAGGGCTCGCGCCGCTGCTCCAGCCAGAACAGGTAGCCGCGCAGGTACGCCTCCAGGCCGTCGTCGAGGTAGGCGACGAAGTCCCGGTGGCCCTGCGCGGCTTCGTGGTGGTGCGCCGCGTACCGGGGGTCTTCGTCGTACGCGCCCCACTCGGCGGCGGCGGACACCGCCCACTCACGGACCCGCCCCCGGTCCCGCCACCAGTCGCGGACGGTCTCCACGGTCCAGTGGTCGTCGCCGTCCCAGCCGTAGTTGGTGTAGAGCTCCAGCTCGGCGGCGCTCACCACGGCCTCGGTCTCCAGGACGGTCACCGGCTGGCGGAAGACGAACTCGTGCTCGCCGTCGTAGGCGATGTGGTGCGGCGCCTCGTACCGCCCCATCTCCATGCAGTCGGTGTCCGCGCCGTAGAACGGGCCGGGCACGTTGCGCCAGTTCCGCTCGGCCCAGGTCCCGCAGAACACGGGGCTGCGTGTGGTTCCGTTCCCGATGATCCGGCGGGCGTGGGGCAACGGGTCCCAGTAGGCAGGTCGCATGCGGTCATTCTGCGGGCCCCCCGATGAGTTCCGGCAGGCAGGGGAGTCATCCCCTCGTGAAGATCAGACGACTCGTGCTGCCCGGACCCAGCCCGACCGGACGCGACGCCGCGCGGCTGTGCGAGCGGCTGGCCCGGCTGTACGCGGACGGGGCGACGGCGGTGGAGTGCGATGCCGGGGCCGTCACCGCGCCCGGGCTCGGCGCCGTCGAGGTGCTGGCGCGGCTGCGGCTGGCCGCCCGGGCGCACGGCGGGGCCTTCGCCGTCACCGGCGCCGGCCCCGCGCTGCGGGCGCTACTGGACCTCGTAGGCCTCGTCGAGCTGCTCGGGGAGCCCGAAGAGCGGGAACCACCGCGCGGTGTCCAGGAAGGCATTGAGCCCGACGATCTTGCCGTCTGAGATCTCCAGCACCTGCAGCGCCCACGGGACGTGGCCCGATCCGGAGGCCGCCGGGCGGTACTGGCCGAAGGCCGGCATGCCGTTCGCCGTGGTCGGGATCAGGCGGGAGCCCTTGCAGCCGATGCCCTGGTTCAGATGCCAGGCCGCGATGTCCTCGATGCCCCGCAGCCACAGGTCGAACGGCGGCATCGACAGCACCGCGTCCTCGTGCAGGAGGGTGGTGAGCCGCGAGATGTCGTACGCCTCGAAGGCGGACAGGTACTGCTCCAGCAGCTTCGCCTGGTCCGCGTCCAGCGGATCGGCGGCCTCGCTCTCGCGGATCCGGCTGCCGGCCAGCGTGGCCCGCGCCCGCTGCAGGGCGCTGTTCACCGAGGCCACCGTGGTGTCCAGGAGCTGCGCGACCTCGTCGGCCTTCCAGGCCAGGACCTCGCGCAGGATGAGCACCGCCCGCTGCTTCGCCGGCAGGTGCTGGAGCGCCGCGACGAACGCCAGCCGGACGGACTCCTTGGCCAGCGCCATCTCCGCCGGGTCGGCGGTCTGCGGCAGCACCCGGCCGTCCGGGACAGGCTCCAGCCAGGTCACCTCGGGCCGCTCGTTCAGCACGGCGGAGGCCTGGTGCTGCGGTGCGGTCAGGTCCATCGGGCGGGCCCGCTTCTTCCCCGCGTTCAGCAGGTCCAGGCAGACGTTGGTGGCGATCCGGTACAGCCACGACCGCAGCGAGGACCGGCCCTCGAACTTGTCGTGGCTGCGCCAGGCTCGGACGTACGTGTCCTGCACCGCGTCCTCGGCGTCGAAGGAGGAGCCGAGCATCCGGTAGCAGTAGCCGGTCAGTTCGACGCGGTAGCGCTGCATCGCCGCATCGAGGTCCGTGTCCGTCGCGAGGTCTGTCATGTCAGCCGATCCCCCTGGTAGAACCCGATACTTCGGAAACTACCGGAGGGCTCTGACAGCCGCAGCCCGACCGGCGGGATACCGCCGGGTACGACCCGGCGGCTCCTCTAGCGCGCCGCTGCCGCCCCGGCCGGGAGCCGGCGCTCCGCGCGGGCCGCGTGGGACCCGTACAGCGTGATCGACACGACGCCGAGCACCGCGAGCAGCGCGATGCCCACCGTGGCCGCCCACCCCGCGGAGTGGTAGGCGAGGGCGCCCAGGGTGCCGCCCGCACTGGAGCCCAGGTAGTACGCCGACTGGTAGAGGGCGGAGGCCTGCGCCCGGCCCGTCTTCGCCGTCCGGCTCACCGCCGCGGACGCCACCGCGTGGCCCGCGAAGAAGCCCGCCGTGATCAGGACCAGGCCGAGCAGGATCGCGGCCAGCGAGTCGGCCAGCGAGAGCAGCAGCCCCAGCGCCGTCGTCGTCACCGCCAGGTACAGCGCACCGCGCCGGCCCGTCCGCGCCACCAGCTGCCCGGCGGCCGCCGAGGAGACCGTACCGACCAGGTAGACCAGGAAGATCGACCCGACCACGCCCTGCCCGAGCGAGAACGGCTCGTCGACGAGGCGGTAGCCGATCACGGTGTACACCGCGCCGAAGACGGTCATGAACAGCGCGCCGATCCCGTACAGCCGCAGCAGCAGCGGATCGCGCAGGTGCCCGGCGACCGTACGGGCCACCGCGCGCGGGTTCAGCGACGCCGGGCGGAAGAACCGGGCCCGGGGGAGCAGCACCAGGAAGGCCACCGCGCAGGCCAGCGACATCAGCCCGACCGCCAGCAGGCCCGCCCGCCAGCCGCCCAGCTGCGCCGCCCAGCCCGTGACGAGGCGGCCGCTCATGCCGCCGATGGAGTTGCCCGCCACGAACAGGCCGATCGCACCGACCAGGGCCTTCGGCTTGACCTCCTCCGCCAGGTACGCCATCGCGGAGGCCGGGATCCCGGCGATCGCCGCGCCCTGCACGGCGCGCAGCGCCACCAGCCATTCCAGGCTCGGCGCGAAGGGCACCAGCAGGCCGACGCCGACGGCCACCGCCATCGACCAGGTCATCATCCGGGTGCGCCCGAACCGCTCGGACAGCGCGCTGAGCGGCAGGACGAACAGCGCGAGCGCGCCGGTGGCCGCGGACACCGTCCAGCTGGCCTGACCTGCCGTCACCCCGAAGCCGTCGGAGATCGCGGGCAGCAGCGCCTGGGTGGAGTAGAGGAGGGCGAAGGTGGCGAGACCGGCGGCGAAGAGCGCGAGGCTCATCCGGCGGTAGCCGGGGCGGCCGGGCTCCCGGCCCTCGGGGGTGCGGGTCTCGGGGTCCTGGAACGACAAGGTGGAGGCACCCGGGATGACGGGTGCCCCGGTATGAGCGGGAGGCATACGTCGAAGGTAGGCCCGTCGTTTTGATGCGTCCAATGCACGGATTCGCGATAATCGATCCACTCACGCATCAGCACAGCTCAGGGCGGCGCATGTCGATGAACCGTTACGAAGAAGACTTGTCGGTGACACGTTTGCTGGCCCCGCGCCTCGCGTACTTCGCGGCCGTCGCCCGGCACGAGCACGTCACCCGCGCCGCCCACGAGCTGGGCGTCCCGCAGTCCACCCTGTCGCGGGCCATGGTCCGCCTCGAACAGGACCTCGGCGTCACGCTGTTCGCCCGCAAGGGCCGCACCGTCGCCCTCACCACGGCCGGCCACACCTTCCTGGCCTCCGCCGAACAGGCCCTCGACGGCATCGCCCGCGCCGCCGAATCCGTCCAGCAGGACGCCGACCCGGCCTTCGGGAAGGTCGCTTTCGGCTTCCTGCACACCCTGGGCTCCGAGACCGTACCCGGCCTCATCCGCGCCTTCCGCGCCGACCACCCGCGCATCCGCTTCTCGCTCGTCCAGAACTACGGCGAGGCCATGCTGGAGAAGCTCCGGGCCGGCGAGCTCGACCTCTGCCTGACCTCACCGCTGCCCGACGCCCCCGACCTCGTCGCCCGCCGCCTCGACGAACAGCGCCTGCGCCTGGTCGTCCCCGACGACCACCGCCTCGCCGTCCGCAAGCGCGTCCGCCTCGCCGAGGCCGCGGAGGAAACCTTCGTGACCCTCGAACCCGGCTACGGCCTGCGCCGCATCACCGACGACCTGTGCGCGGAGGCCGGTTTCACCCCGCGGGTGGCCTTCGAGGGCGAGGAGGCCGAAACCCTGCGCGGCCTGGTCGCCGCCGGCCTCGGCGTGGCCCTCCTGCCACCCCCGGCCGTCGCCCGCCCCGGCGTCGTCGAACTGACGGTCACCGCCCCCCGCGCCGTCCGCGAAATCGGCGTCGCCTGGCTCGACGGCCACCCCGACACCCCACCGGTGGCGGAGTTCAAGCGCTTCCTCCTCTCCCGCCGGGGCCGCCTGATCGATTCCAGCCTCGCCGGCGTTTGAGGCGAACCCAGCCGGCTCTGCCGGGCGGACGGCAGCAGCCAGATCCAGCCCCGCCGGCGTTTGAGGCGCAGGGTCTGGGGCGGAGCCCCAGGTCCGGGCGCAGCCCGGCTAGCCCTCCGGCGGAGCCGGGGCCGGGCCTGGCCCCGGGGCCAGCAAATACCCCGCCTGAAACCGGGACTTGGCCCCAACCGCGCGCATGATCTCGGCAATGTGCCGCTGGCACGTCCGCTCCGACATCCCCAGCCGCCGCGCGATCACCTTGTCCTCCAGCCCCTCCGACAGCAACCGCACGATGTTCTGCCGCAGCTCGTCCGAGATCGACCGCGCCGCCTCCGGACTCACCGTCGTCGGGAACGGCTCCGCCCCCACCCACGACCGCTCGAACGCCGAGGTCATGAAGTGCACGACATTCGGTTCCCGCACCACCAGCGCCGCCCCGCTCCGGTCCGGCACCGCCATCAGCCCCGTGTGCCCGTCGAAGACCAGCATCCGCATCAGACCGTCGCCCAGCGTCCGTACCTGCGCCCCCAGCGCCGTCACCCGCTCGACGTACGCCGCCGTCGGCCGGGAGTACCGCGCCGTGTGCTGGTAGATCGTCCGCATCCGCACCCCGCGCGTCAGCAGCTGCTCGTCCCGCCCGATCGACTCCTCCAGCGTCTCCAGAGGCCGGCCCCCGCCCGGCTGCGAGGTCAGCAGCTCCGTCTCGCACGCCGCGACCAGCTCCGCGATCAGCCCCCGCACCGCACCCAGGTCCGTGACCAGCTCCAGGCGCCCCGCCCCGCTCAGGTCCCGGTGCGCCGTCCCCGCCTCGTACGCCGGCACCAGCGCCTCCAGCCGCCCCCGCAGCCGGTCCATCTCGTCGTGGGTCTCCCGCACCAGCAGGGCCAGCGGGGCCAGCGCCCGGGCCGCCGCCGCCCGGGGTGCCACCGCGCTCCACCGGTCCGGCGCGCCGCCCGGCGCCCGCTGGAGCAGGTGCGCGGCGGCCAGCTCGGTGATCGCGGCGGCCGCGCGCACGCCCAGCGCCTCGGTGGCCTCGCCCGTGTCAAAGGCGTGCCGCTCGACCGCGTACGCGTAGAGGCGCCGCGCCGCGGGGCTCAGGTCACCGGCTTCTTCGGCTGGCATATGCGTATTGGTCCCGGATTGCATGCCTTTATAAACCCCTCGTGTTCCCGCAAGGCGGCAAGACGACGCCTGGCCGGCGGCAATCGGCATATGCCGAAGGGGCACAGTGGCTCCACGGCGTGAGGGGGGAGCGCGGTATGCAGGAGCGGACACCCAGTAGGGGGCGGGGGCCCGTGGCCGTCCTGCTGAGCCCGCGACCAGCCGTGGTGGCTGCCGCCCGCCGTGCGGGCGCGCGCACCGTGGTGGTCGCGCCGGGTCCATCGGTGCCATCCGACCGTGAGGGGGCGGAGCGGCGGGTACGGACGGACTGGCGCGACCACCGACTCCTCGTCGGGGCGGTCGGCCGGCTGGAGG
Organism: Streptomyces sp. NPDC059989; assembly: GCF_042736975.1. NCBI lineage: Bacteria > Bacillati > Actinomycetota > Actinomycetes > Kitasatosporales > Streptomycetaceae > Streptomyces > Streptomyces sp. NPDC059989. Next base: position 17,309 of record NZ_JBHWUO010000048.1, on the reverse strand, counting down.
CGGTACGGCACGGCCGCGCCGCCGTCTTCGGCTTCGACGCCGCCGGAGCGCTCGCGGCCGCCCGCGCCAACGAGGAGCTGGGGCTGCCCGGCACCCCCACCTCCGCCGTGACCGCCCTCATGGACAAAGCCGCCCTGCGCGCCCGTTCCAACACCCTGCACCCCGCCCGGCCCGTGTCCTTCGCGCGCTGCGGCCGCGCCGCGACGCTCCCTTTCCTCACCACCCTCATCGGATACCCGTGCGTCATCAAGCCCCGCGCCGGCACCGAAGGCGAAGGGGTCCGGCTCGTCCGCGACGAGGCCGAGGCGCGCGCCGCCGCCCGCGGCTACCCCGAGGTCACCGACCTGCTCGTCGAGGAGTACCTCGAAGGGCCGGAGCTCACCGTCGAGGCCCTCTCCCGGACGGGCCGCCACCGCATCCTCGGCTGGAGCCGCCGGCTCACGGGCCCCCGGCTCACCGCCACCGGCCACGACGTCCCCGTCGCCCTGGATCCGGCGACCGCCGAGGCCGTACGGGCCCTCGTACGCGGCGTCCTCGACCTCGCCGGGCACCGCGACGGCCCCTCCCACACCGAGGTCATCCTCACCGCGCGCGGGCCGCGGCTCGTCGAGGCCCATGCCCGCCCCGGCGGCGAGGAGTTCAGCCGGCTGCTGCGGGCCGCCCACGGCACGGACGTCCTCGGCCTCGCGCTCGCCGCCGGGCTGGGCCTGCCCGATCCGGTGCGCAGCCCGCGCGCCGCTTACGCCGGACTGCGGTACGTGGACTTCCCGCCCGGCCGCCGCGTCGACGGCTTCCGCCCGGGACTGGCCGCCGCACGGGCCGTCCCGGGTGTGGTCAGGGTGCAGCTGGAGATCCCGCCGGGCGCGACGGTCCGCCGCCCGCCGACGGGCGCACGGCACCACGCGTACGTCCTCGCGACCGCGGCGGGGGCGGACGCCGTGGCCCGCGTCCTGGACCGGGCAGCGGGGCTGATGTCTCAGCCGGAGGCCGGCTTCGCGAACTGTCCGTAGCCGGTCCAGTCCAGTACGACGCACTGCTCGTCGCCCAGGACCCAGGCGTCGTGCCCGGGGGCGATGCTGATGAAGTCGCCGGCGCCGACCTCGCCGCTCTCCCCGTCGTTCATGACGATCTTCATGCGGCCGCTCACCACGTACCCCGTGTGCGCGGCCTCGCAGCTGTCCGTGCCGGCCAGCGGCTTGATGTGCTCCGACCACTTCCAGCCCGGCTCGAACACGGCACGCCCGACGGACCCGCCGTCGGTCTCCAGGACGTCCAGATGGCCCTTGCCGTCCTCGAACGGCCGCCTCTCGTCCGCCTTGTCGAAGTTCCTGTACACCAGTCCGGCCATGAGTGATCGCCTCCGGGAGACATGGGCCCCGAGTCCACTCCTCACTTTACGCTCGGGGCCCGCGGCTCACCCGCGCAGCGAGCGCCCGAACCCCGAGGCGAGGGGCATCCGCAGACCCAGCGGCGGCGGAGCGGCGAGCGCGTCCGTCACCGGCCGCGAGTACCGGCCCGAGAACACCGCCCCGAGGACGAAATCCACGGACAGGGCCACCACTTCCGCCTGGTGCTCGCGCAGCGCGTGCCCGTCCGAATGCACCTCGAACCGGCACGTCGCCCGGTTCGCCTTCTTCGCCCGCGCCGCCAGCCGGAAGGAGGTCTCCGGGTCGCTGCGGGCGTCGTTCGTGCCGTGCACGATCAGCACCTGACGGCCCGACAGTTGTTTCACCGGTTCCGGCGAATCCGCCGCGGCGGCAGATTCCCCTAAACAAGGGGCGAGCGCCAGGACCGAGTTGACGGCCTCGTGGCCCGCCGCCCGCAGCGCGGCCACGCCTCCCGCGTCGTAGCCGGCCAGGCACACCGGCACGTCCCCGTACCGCCGCACCACCTCGTCCGCGGCCCAGCCGGCCTCCTCCTCGCGGGAGGCGCCCCCGCCGTGGATGAGGGTGTGCGCGACCAGCCCTTCCGTCCCGCCCGCCCGGGCCAGCGCCCGCGCGAGCGGACGTACCGGACCGGGGGAGAATCTGGACGCCCCGGGGAGCAGGAGCACCACACCACTGACCGTCGATCCCGAGCCGTTCGCGCCGGCTGCCCGTCCCAGACGGACCCCGCGCGCCGGCGGCGCATGCTGTGCCATGGCGGAACAGTCTCAGACTTGGAGGTGTACGCCATCCGTCGGTGCGGTCTCTGTTACATATCGGCGCACGCCGCGGGCACGCGCTCTACGCGCGTAGGAGCTAGAGTGCCCAGATGACGAGCGAGACCCCCAACCTGCCGACCCCGGATCAGATCCGCCGCTCCCCGAAGGTGCTGCTCCACGACCACCTCGACGGTGGGCTGCGCCCCGGGACCATCATCGAGCTGGCCAATGAGGTCGGGTACGAGAACCTCCCCGAGACCGATGCCGACAAGCTCGGCATCTGGTTCCGCGAAGCCGCCGACTCCGGCTCCCTCCCGCGCTACCTGGAGACCTTCGCGCACACCTGCGCGGTCATGCAGACGAAGGCCGCCCTCTTCCGGGTCGCCGCCGAGTGCGCCGAGGACCTGGCCGAGGACGGCGTCGTGTACGCCGAGATCCGCTACGCGCCCGAGCAGCACCTGGAAGCCGGCCTGACCCTCGAAGAGGTCGTCGAGGCCGTGAACGACGGCTTCCGCGAGGGCGAGCGCCGCGCGAAGGCCAACGGCCACCGCATCCGCGTCGGCGCCCTGCTGACCGCGATGCGCCACGCCGCCCGCGCGCTGGAGATCGCCGAGCTGGCCAACCGCTACCGCGACAACGGCGTGGTCGGCTTCGACATCGCCGGCGCCGAGGCCGGGTTCCCTCCCACCCGCCACCTCGACGCCTTCGAGTACCTCAAGCGCGAGAACAACCACTTCACGATCCACGCGGGCGAGGCCTTCGGCCTGCCGTCGATCTGGCAGGCCCTGCAGTGGTGCGGCGCCGACCGCCTGGGTCACGGCGTGCGGATCATCGACGACATCGAGGTCGCCGAGGACGGTTCCGTGACGCTGGGCCGCCTGGCCTCGTACGTCCGGGACAAGCGCATCCCCCTGGAGATGTGCCCGACCTCGAACCTCCAGACCGCCGCGGCCACCTCGTACGCCGACCACCCGATCGGTCTGCTGCGGAAGCTGCACTTCAGGCTCACGGTCAACACCGACAACCGTCTGATGAGCGGCACCAGCATGAGCCGCGAGTTCGAGCACCTGGTCGACACCTTCGGCTACTCGCTCGACGACATGCTGTGGTTCACCGTCAATGCGATGAAGTCCGCGTTCATTCCTTTCGATGAACGACTGGCCATGATCAACGAAGTGATCAAGCCCGGTTATGCGGAGCTGAAGTCGGAGTGGCTGTTCCAGCAGACCGCCTCCACCAGCGGTTCTGTCTCGGCTTAGGTCATGGCATGACGTACTGAAAGCGCCCGGGAGGAGCAATTCCCGGGCGCTTTCTCATATTTACCGATGTTTGCGGGCGGGGGTTTGAAGTGACTAGTTTGCGGAGCCGCTCAATTCCCCGTCGCAAGGACACGTTTTCATGAAGAAGTCAGCTGCCAAGACCCTCGGTGCCGCCGCTCTGGGCGCCGCCTTCGCCGTCGCTGCCGCCGGTACGGCCTCGGCCGCTCCGGCCGTCGGCCTCACCGACGCGCTGGGCCCGGTCACGAGTGCGCTCCAGGGTGCGACCAGCCAGCAGCACATGGGCGCGGAGGGCGAGCAGTCGAGCGACCCGACCTCTCAGGTCACCGGCCTGCTGAACCCGCTCACCAACAGCCTGAACGGCCTCGGCGGCTGATCCTGCCGCGAAACGTACGCGCGTGCGGCGGGCGCACGCCTCTTCGACGAGGTGTGTGCCGCGCCGCGCCGTGTGCCACGATCACCACCAACTGCCCGCCGACGCACTCGGTATGAGGTCATTGGTCATGCGCATGAAGGCACGAGCGACGATGGTCGCGCTGGTCCCCGTCCTGCTGTTCGCGGCCATGGGGTGCAGCAGTACGGACACCCCCGCGAAGGGCAAGGGACCGGACCCCAAGGGGTCGGCCGCACCCGCATCGGGCGCGCCGGGCGCCCCGGCCGCGTCCACCCCCGCCGGATCGGCCGCGCCGAAGACCGGCGGCACCAGGCTGGAGCGGTCCGCGCTGGAACAGGGCGACCTGGCCGGCTACCAGATCTCCGCCCAGGGCAAGAACCCGAACGCCCCGGACGGCCAGCCCCAGGCCGACAGGAAGGCCTGCCAGCCGCTGGCCGACATCATGGGCGACAAGCCGGACCCGGCCGCACGCGAGACCGTCAACCGCGGCATCGGCTCCCAGAAGCAGGTCGGACTCGCCGTGTCCGCCTCCGTCAGCTCCTACGCCGCGAGCGACGCCAAGGCGCTGATCGCCCGGCTCAAGGACGCCGTCGCCGCCTGCGGTACGGGCTTCTCCGCCAAGGTCGAGAAGCAGACCGGCAGCTACCGCGAGGTGCAGGCGGCCGACTTCCGCACGGCCGGCGACGAGAGCGTCAGCTGGACCATGGTCGCGTCCGCCGAGGGCGTCTCGGCGCAGGTCCACCTCGTCGTCGTGCGCGAGGGCGACACCGTCGCGCGGCTGATGGCCCTCAACGTGGCGGCCGGCTCGCAGAAGGCGCGGGTGCCGCAGGAGGTCGCCGACAAGCAGCTCGACAAGGTCAAGCACGCGGGCTGACCCCGCCGCGGACTACCAGGCGGTGGAGGCGGACTTCTCGTTCGGCAGGAGCAGCCACAGCGCCAGGTAGACCAGGAACTGCGGGCCGGGCAGTAGGCACGAGACGACGAATATGACGCGCATCGTGTTCGCGGACATTCCGAAGCGGCGCGCCAGACCGGCACAGACTCCGCCGATCCATCGTCCGTCACGGGGGCGGGCAAGGGCGCTCATGGTTTCTCCTTCGTCGGTATCGCTGCTTCGCAAACCTGCCCGGTTCGCGATGCCTCAATACTCCCGCGGAACCGCCGACAGAACCTCGGTCCACGGGCCGAGCCCGACCCTGGTAATTCTCGGGGTAGCCCCCTGATAAGCGGCCTGTGAGGCCGCTCGGGCACGCCGCAGACGGGCGCGCAGCGCCGGTACGACGGCCACGTGCGCGAGCAGCACCCCGAGGGTGTTCAGGAGCACCGAGTCCACGTCGACGACCTGGCCCGGCACGGCGGTCTGGAGCATCTCGATGCACACCGAGACCAGCGCGCCCGCGGCGGCCGTGCGGGCCAGCGAGGACCAGGCGGACAGCGGCGACGGCGCGAGCCGCCCGCTGACCAGCGGCAGCAGGACGCCGAGGGGGGCGAGCAGCACCAGCCCCTCGCCGATCCGGCGGGCGGCCTCCAGCGGTCCGTAGGCGAGGTCCGCCCTGATCCCCTCCAGCGGGGTCAGATTGGCGGCCGCGGCCCAGGGGACGTCCAGTGGTCGCAGGGTCAGCCACCCGACGATCAGGAGGTGGGCGGCCAGCAGGGCGGCGGCCAGGAGCCGGGCCCGGAGAGGGATGGCGTTGGCGGGGCTGCCGCCTGCCTCATTGCGCTGCACACCTGCGAGGACGCACCCGGCGGTAGCGCCGGTTCCGCCGGTCGGGGGACGGGTCCGGGCGGTTTGTCCGGACCGCTCGGAGGCCGGTCAGCCGGTCGGCCCGCGGGCCCGGCGGTTCGGCGGCTCGCCGGCTCGTCAGCTCGTGGCGAGGAGCACGATCAGCAGCAGCGCGCCGGCCACGGCGGGCACGATGATCTCGTACGACCAGTGCACGTGCACGCTGCCCTGGGCCCCGGCGCGCGAGGCGCCGCGCTCGGCCAGCTCCCGCAGCTCGTCGACGACCTGGTCGGCATGGGCGCGCGGCGGCCCGGCCGGAGCGGCGGCCGTGTCGCCCTCCGGGGCGGAGAGGCCCTTGCCCTTGAGCCCGCCGCGGCGGGAGAGCTGGCCCCGGCTCGCCTTCTTCCGCTCGCGCAGCGAGACGGGGACGGACCAGAGCTGGTACTTCGAGCCCTCGGCGAGTACCTCGGCCGAGTACCCGGCGCGCACCGCGTCCACGGCCGCCCAGGGCAGCTCGATGACCCGGAAGGGGTTCCGCACGCGCATCCGGTCGTCATTGGCGAAGACGGCGGGGCGGAGGGTGAAGGCCACGGTCAGCGGGACCGCGCACAGCGCGATCGCGAGCGCGATCCACGGGGTGTTGCCGGAGCCCCGCACCACGGCGTCGCCGCAGAGCCACGCGATCAGGGCGAGCAGCGCGACACCGCTGGCCACGGCCATGGAGGAGCGGTAGACCCGGTCGTCGTAGACGGGCTCGTCGGTCGGCTGCTGCTGGCTGCTCATGGGGCCGATTCTGCCCCACGCCGTCTCACCCCACGAGATCGGCGTACAGAATGATGTTGTCGGGCCGGTGGCCGTCGGTGATCTGCCCGCCGCAGGTGATGACGCGCAGCTCCGGGCGCGCGGTGTCCCCGTAGACCTTGTCGGTCGGGAACCGCTTCTTGTCGACCTGCTCCAGCTCGCGGACGCGGAAGACGGCGGTGCTGCCGTCCGCCCGGGAGACCGTGATCTCGTCGCCGGTGCGGACCCGCGAGACGTCCTTGAGCACGGCCGGTCCGCGGGCGGTGTCGAAGTGGCCGATCAGCACGGCGGGGCCGGTCTCGCCGGGGGTGACGCCCTTGTCGTACCAGCCGATCTTGTCCCCGTCGGCCACGGAGGGCACCTCGACCGTGCCGTCGGCGGCCAGCCCCAGGGTCAGCAGCGGCGAGGCGTCCACCCCGGCCGCGGGGATCCGTACGCGTACGGGCACGGAGGCGGGCAGCGGGGCGGCCGACGCCGGGGCCGCGGGGGCGGCCGTGGGGGTGACGGCGGGCGGGGCGGCCGAGCCGGCCGCCGGCGGGGCGCCGGTGGTGGCGGCGGCTCCGCATCCGGTCAGGGCGGCCGAGAGGAGGGCGGTGGCGAGCAGGAGGCGGACGCGGTGGGCCATGGCGGTGCTCCGGGAACGGTTCCGGCGGGCCACCGCGAGGGTGGCCCGCCGGAAGGAGTGGAGGGTCGGGAGGAACGGGAGGGACGGGAGCGTCAGCGCTGGGCGCCGGCGCGGCGCTTGCGGTGCAGGGTGGCCGCACCCAGCGCGGCGACGATCGCGGCGAGACCGGTGCCGGCCAGGGCGGTGGTCGAGTCGTCGGTGTCCTCGGTGGCGATCTCGGCGCCCGCGGCGACCCCGCCCTTGGGGACGACGGAGGTCTGGCCGGCGGTCTGCGGCTTGGGCGCGGCCGGCGTGGCGGCGCTCGGCTTGGCGGAGGGCTTCGCGGTCGGCTCGGTGGACGGCTTGGGGTCCGGCTGCGGCTTCTGGGTCGGCTGCTCGAGCTTGTAGTCGTACTCGCAGCCCTTGGGCAGCTTCGGGAAGGCCTGGTGGCCGTACGGCATGCCGCCGCCCTGGGTCTTCCACTCGAAGACCGGCTCGGCGGAGCTCGGGTTGAGGATGCGGGCGACGATGCCGGCGCCTTCCGGCAGGGAGGGCGTGGTGCGGGTCAGCGTCTCGAAGGTCTTGTCGCCGGCCTCCGAGAACAGCTGGGCCTGCGGACCCTTCGGGGAGGTGAACAGCCGGGCTCCCATGCCCGCGCCGATCGATATGTGCGTCGGCTCGCTCATGCACTCCGGGCCCTGGCCCTTCGGCAGCGGGTAGGAGCTGGTCTTGCCGTCCTTGGTCACGGTGAGGATCGGGTGGTGGACGTCCTCTTCGACGAGTTCGAGCTGCAGGCCCTCGACCGAGGCCTTGGGGTGCTCGAAGTCCAGCTTGGCCAGGACCTTGCCGATGTAGTCGTCGCCCGGCTTCCAGTCCGGGGAGACGGCGCGGACCCAGACCTCGGGGCCCTCGGACTTGTTGCGCAGCACCGCGACCACACCCTTGCCGATGGAGACGGGCGTACCGGCGTAGCGGTCGGGGACGGAGGAGGCCGCGGCCGCGGCACTCAGCGGAGTGGCGGCGAAGGCGGCGCCGGCGGGGGCGAGGAGGGCACCGGCGAGCACGGCGGTGGCGATGGCGGTACGGACGGCGGTACGCATAACGACTCCTTAAGCAGGTTTCGGAAAAGGAAGGAGAGCCGCATGCCGCGTTTGTCTCTGTCGGGTTTTCGTCCGGGTGAGGTTCTGGCGGGCTGCTGAGAACAAATTTATGGATCTTGTACGGCCGGACGATTCGCTTCCTGTCATGGCCGCGTAACAGAGAGTGGAGGTGTCGATTCCATAGCGGATCGGGCGGAATCGAGGGGAGGGGGTGACAGGTCGCTACGCGCGTAGATATGCTCATCTGGTGACCATGCCCACCACCCTCACCGCATTCGCTGACGTGACGACGTCCGACAGCGCGCTGCGCCGCTTCCTGCACGGGCTGCCCGGCGTCGACGCCGTCGGCCTGGAGGCCCGCGCGGCCGCCCTCGGCACCCGTTCGATCAAGACGACGGCCAAGGCGTACGCCATCGACCTGGCCATCTCGATGATCGACCTGACGACGCTGGAAGGCGCGGACACCCCGGGCAAGGTCCGGGCGCTCTCCGCCAAGGCCGTCAACCCTGATCCCACCGACCGTACGACGCCCATGACCGCCGCGGTCTGCGTGTATCCCGACATGGTGGCCACCGCGAAGGCGGCGCTGAACGGCGCCGACGTCAAGGTCGCCTCCGTCGCCACCGCGTTCCCCGCCGGCCGCGCCGCCCTGCCGGTCAAGCTCGCGGACACGGCCGACGCCGTCGCCGCCGGCGCCGACGAGATCGACATGGTCATCGACCGTGGCGCCTTCCTCGCCGGCCGGTACCTGGAGACGTACGAGCTGATCAAGGCCATCAAGGAGGCCTGCGTCCGCCCCGACGGCACCGCGGCCCGCCTCAAGGTCATCTTCGAGACCGGCGAGCTGTCGACGTACGACAACATCCGCCGCGCCTCCTGGATCGGCATGCTCGCGGGCGCCGACTTCATCAAGACGTCGACCGGCAAGGTGGGCGTCAACGCCACCCCCGCGAACACGCTGCTCATGCTCGAAGCCGTCCGCGACTTCCGCGCGCAGACTGGAATCCAGATCGGCGTGAAGCCGGCCGGCGGCATCCGCACCACCAAGGACGCGATCAAGTTCCTGGTCCTGGTCAACGAGACCGTGGGCGAGGACTGGCTGAGCAACCACTGGTTCCGCTTCGGCGCCTCCAGCCTGCTCAACGACCTGTTGATGCAGCGGCAGAAGCTGAGCACCGGCCGTTACTCCGGTCCCGACTACGTGACGGTGGACTGATCACCATGGCATCTGTATTCGAGTACGCACCGGCTCCCGAGTCCCGCTCGGTCGTCGACATCGCCCCCTCCTACGGGCTCTTCATCGACGGCGAGTTCACCGACGCCGCCGACGGCAAGGTCTTCAAGACCGTCTCGCCGTCCTCCGAGGAGGTCCTGGCCGAGGTCGCCCAGGCGGGCGCCGCCGATGTGGACCGCGCCGTCAAGGCCGCCCGCAAGGCCTTCGCGTCGTGGTCCGCGCTGCCCGGCTCCGAGCGCGCCAAGTACCTCTTCCGCATCGCCCGGATCATCCAGGAGCGCAGCCGCGAGCTGGCCGTCCTGGAGACCCTGGACAACGGCAAGCCGATCAAGGAGACCCGCGACGCGGACCTCCCGCTGGTCGCCGCGCACTTCTTCTACTACGCGGGCTGGGCCGACAAGCTCGACCACGCGGGCTACGGCCCGAACCCGCGCCCGCTGGGCGTGGCCGGCCAGGTCATCCCGTGGAACTTCCCGCTCCTGATGCTCGCGTGGAAGATCGCCCCGGCGCTCGCCACCGGCAACACGGTCGTGCTGAAGCCGGCGGAGACGACCCCCCTCTCGGCGCTGTTCTTCGCGGACATCTGCCGCCAGGCGGGCCTGCCCAAGGGCGTCGTCAACATCCTCACCGGCTACGGCGACGCGGGCGCGGCCCTCGTCGAGCACCCGGACGTCAACAAGGTCGCCTTCACCGGCTCGACCGCCGTGGGCAAGAAGATCGCCCGCCACGTCGCCGGCACCGACAAGAAGGTCACCCTGGAGCTGGGCGGCAAGGGCGCCAACATCGTCTTCGACGACGCCCCCATCGACCAGGCCGTCGAGGGCATCGTCAACGGCATCTTCTTCAACCAGGGCCAGGTCTGCTGCGCGGGCTCCCGCCTGCTGGTCCAGGAGTCGATCCACGACGAGCTGCTGGACAGCCTCAAGCGCCGCCTGTCGACCCTGCGCCTCGGCGACCCGCTCGACAAGAACACCGACATCGGCGCGATCAACTCCGCCGAGCAGCTCGCCCGGATCACCGCGCTCGCGGAGACCGGCGAGGCCGAGGGCGCCGAGCGCTGGTCCCCGGCGTGCGAGCTGCCGTCCGCGGGCTACTGGTTCGCCCCGACGCTCTTCACGAACGTCACCCAGGCGCACACCGTCGCCCGCGACGAGATCTTCGGCCCGGTGCTGTCCGTGCTGACCTTCCGTACGCCCGACGAGGCCGTCGCCAAGGCCAACAACAGCCAGTACGGCCTGTCCGCCGGCATCTGGACGGAGAAGGGCAGCCGCATCCTCGCGGTCGCGAACAAGCTCCGCGCGGGTGTCGTCTGGGCCAACACGTTCAACAAGTTCGACCCGACCTCGCCCTTCGGCGGCTACAAGGAGTCGGGCTTCGGCCGCGAGGGCGGCCGCCACGGCCTGGAGGGCTACCTCGATGTCTGAGTCGACCCGTCTGAACGTCTTCAAGACCTACAAGCTGTACGTCGGGGGCAAGTTCCCCCGCTCCGAGAGCGGCCGGGTGTACGAAGTGACGGACTCCAAGGGCAACTGGCTGGCCAACGCCCCGCTGTCCTCCCGCAAGGACGCGCGTGACGCGGTCGTCGCGGCCCGCAAGGCGTTCGGCGGCTGGTCGGGCGCGACCGCGTACAACCGCGGGCAGATCCTCTACCGCATCGCCGAGATGCTGGAGGGCCGCCGCGACCAGTTCGTCCGCGAGGTCGGCGAGGCCGAGGGCCTGTCCAAGTCCAAGGCCGGCGCGGTCGTGGACGCGGCCATCGACCGCTGGGTCTGGTACGCGGGCTGGACCGACAAGATCGGCCAGATCGTGGGCGGGGCCAACCCGGTCGCGGGCCCGTTCTTCAACCTCTCCACCCCGGAGCCGACCGGTGTCGTGACCGTGATCGCCCCCCAGGACTCGTCCTTCCTGGGCCTGATCTCGGTGATCGCCCCGGTCATCGCGACCGGCAACACGGCGGTCGTGATCACCTCCGAGAAGGCCCCGCTGCCGGCCCTCTCCCTGGGCGAGGTGCTCGCCACCTCCGACCTGCCCGGCGGCGTGGTCAACATCCTGTCCGGCAAGGCCGCCGAGATGGGCCCGCACCTGGCCTCCCACCAGGACGTCAACGCGATCGACCTGGCGGGCGCGGACACCGCGCTGGCCAAGGAGCTGGAGATCGCGGCGGCCGACAACCTCAAGCGCGTCCTGCGTCCACAGCCTGTGGACGACTGGACCGCGGACCCGGGCACGTCCCGCATGACGGCGTTCCTGGAGACCAAGACGGTCTGGCACCCGACGGGTTCGCTGGGCTCGGGCGGATCCTCGTACTAGACGGATCCCCACATGAACCGGCCCCGGCAGCGTCCCCCGCGCTGCCGGGGCCTCCGTGCTACCCGGTCCCGCCGCTACTTCGGGGGCAGCAGGGGCCCGAGCAGCGAGGACGCGGCCGCGGCGGGCAGCTCGCCCACGGACGGCCCCTGCGTCAGGATCCCCGTGACCATCCCCGTGCCGACGGCCGGGAAGTCGGCCACCCTGGTCCCCACCCCGTTGTCGAGGGGGTCCACGCCGGTGTGCGCGAGGGGGTTCACCTTGAGGTTCGCGATCGGGTCGGTGACCCCGGCCAGGGCCGCCGGGACATCGAGCTCACCGGCCTGCGCACCCCCGGCCGCCATCGCCAGGGCCGCGCCGGCCATCGAGACGGTCAGGCCCGCGGAGCGGAGCCGGCTGCTTGCGGAGGGGGCTGCTGAGTGGCGTGCCATGGGGAATCCCGCCCTGTGGTCGTACGTACTCGGTCGTAGTCGCGTGCGCACGCAGCGTAGTGGAGGTGTGATCCTCGATACCAACCGGCCACCGGGAGGATCCCCTACCCGGGGGAATGGTTCAGACTGGTGTCCCGTGAGCTGTTCTTCTCCTTCGCCGACCCGAGTCGTCCTGCTGACCGGTCCGTCGGGCTCCGGAAAATCCGTACTGGCCGCCCGCTCCGGGCTGCCCGTGCTGCGCCTCGACGACTTCTACAAGGAGGGCGACGACCCCACCCTCCCGCTGGTCGACGGCAGCTCCGACATCGACTGGGATTCGCCGCTGTCCTGGGACGCGGAGGCGGCCGTGGCCGCGATCGCGGAGCTGTGCGCGTCCGGTCGTACGGACGTCCCGGTCTACGACATCTCGACGAGCGCGCGTACGGGGGCCGAGGTGCTGGACATCGCGAGGTCGCCGCGGACGCCGCTGTTCATCGCGGAGGGCATCTTCGCCGCCGACATCGCGGCGCGCTGTCAGGAACTGGGCCTGCTCGCCGACGCGATCTGCCTGCGGGGGCGGCCGTCGACGACCTTCCGGCGGAGGCTGGCCCGTGACCTGCGGGAGGGGCGCAAGTCGGTCCCCTTCCTCCTGCGGAGGGGCTGGCGGCTCATGCGGGCCGAGCGGGGGATCGTGGCCCGGCACATCGCGCTGGGCGCGCATGCGTGTGCCCGCGACGAGGCTCTCGGCCGCCTGGCCGCCGCCGCGGCGGGCCGCCACCGGGCCGCCGCCGTGGCGTAGCCGCCCGCCTGCGGCGCCGTTGCACGGGGCTCCGCCCCGGACCCTCCCCCAGACTCCGTCCGGGGGGACCCCCCACGCCTCAAACGCCGGCGAGGCTGGATATGCCCCCGCCGTCCCGCGCGTGCGGAAGGTTGCGCTACGCGCACTTGCAGGCCGAGGCCGGCCACATCCAGCCCCGCCGGCGTTTGAGGCGCGGGGTCTGGGGCGGAGCCACAGGTCCCGGCGGAGCCGGGCTGGCCGGCCACGCTCCCGCGTCGCGCGGGCTCGGCGGAGCCCCAGGTCCCGGCGGAGCCGGGTTGGTCGGCCACGCTCCCGCGTCGCGCGGGCTCGGCGGAGCCGGGCTGGACCGCACACGCGAAAAGGCGGGACCCTGCGGACCCCCGGCCGCATGATCCCGCCTTTTCCCCCCGCGGCCCCCGCCCCACCCCCGTAGGACGGGCCCCCTGGCCCGATGGTCCGTGCGCGCCGCCCTCAGGCGACGAGCTCCTCGAAGGACTCCGCCTCGTCGCGGCCGAAGCTCAGCGCCTCGTCCTCCCGCAGCCGCCGCAGCGACCGCCAGATGCTCGACTTCACCGTGCCGACGCTGATCCCCAGGATCTCCGCGATCTCCGGGTCCGTGCGGCCCTCGTAATACCGCAGCACCAGCATCGTGCGCTGCGGCTCCGGGATCCGGGTCAGCGCCTGCCACAGCACCGCGCGCAGTTCCGTACCGCGCATCGCGTCCGTGTCCGACGCCGTCTCCGGCAGCTCCTCCGTCGGGTACTCGTTCAGCTTCCGCCGGCGCCACGCGCTGATGTGCAGGTTCGTCATCGTGCGGCGCAGGTACCCGCCGACGGCGGCCTTGTCGCTGATCCGGTCCCAGGCGCGGTACGTCGAGAACAGCGCGCTCTGCAGCAGGTCCTCGGCCTCGTACCGGTCGCCGGTGAGGTGGAAGGCCGTCGCGTACAGCGCCGCCCGGCGCTCCTGCACGTATGCCGTGAACTCCGCCTCCGAGGTGGAGGACGGGGTGGGCCGTTCGGGAACCGCCTGGTACTGGTTAGCGTCAATGGCTACGAGATGGGCCGGCCGGGGACGGGCGACCGTCACCGAACGGCCACCCGCCCGACGGTTCACATCGTGCAGCCGCGTGACAACCGCGCTGGTCGTGGTGCTGTGCAGCGTGTTCATCTCGCGCCCCCCGTCGTGGAGTCTGCTTCGGTTCCGTGCTTTCGTTCGCTGATAGAAGACTGCCCGGCCGACTTAACCGGGGTGTCCGCCGACTGTCACAGGCCTGTCACAGCGACCTCCGGCAGATCCCGTGTCCCCGACGGTCGAACTACCGACGGCCGATGGGACAGAATGAGCCCGTGCCTTTCCTGTTGCTGATCGAGGACGACGACGCCATCCGCACGGCCCTCGAACTCTCCCTGTCTCGCCAGGGCCACCGTGTGGCCACCGCGGCGACGGGCGAGGACGGCCTCAAACTGCTGCGCGAGCAGCGGCCGGATCTGATCGTGCTGGACGTCATGCTGCCCGGGATCGACGGCTTCGAGGTGTGCCGGCGGATCCGCCGCACCGACCAGCTGCCGATCATCCTGCTCACCGCGCGCAACGACGACATCGACGTGGTCGTCGGCCTGGAGTCCGGCGCCGACGACTACGTGGTCAAGCCCGTCCAGGGGCGCGTCCTCGACGCCCGGATCCGGGCCGTGCTGCGCCGCGGCGAGCGCGAGTCCAGCGACTCCGCGAGCTTCGGCTCCCTCGTCATCGACCGGTCCGCCATGACGGTGACGAAGAACGGCGAGGACCTCCAGCTCACGCCGACCGAGCTGCGGCTGCTGCTGGAGCTGAGCCGCCGCCCCGGACAAGCCCTCTCCCGCCAGCAGTTGCTCCGGCTCGTCTGGGAGCACGACTACCTCGGCGACTCGCGGCTCGTCGACGCCTGCGTGCAGCGGCTGCGCGCCAAGGTGGAGGACGTGCCGTCCTCGCCCACCCTGATCCGGACCGTCCGGGGCGTCGGCTACCGCCTGGACTCCCCGCAGTGATCCGCGCGCTGCTCGCGGGCCGGCGCTGGACCAGCCTGCGGCTGCGGCTCCTCGTCGTCTTCGCCCTGGTCGCGCTGACGGCCGCGGTATCCGCCTCCGGGATCGCGTACTGGCTCAACCGCGAGGCGGTCCTCACCCGTACCCAGGACGCCGCCCTCGGCGACTTCCGGCAGGAGATGCAGAACCGTGCCGCCGCGCTGCCCGCCGACCCGACGGCCGAGGAGATGCAGCGCACCGCCGAGCTGATGGCGGGCAGCAGCCCCGGGTACAGCGTGCTGCTGGTGCAGGAGCGCAAGGACGGCCGGCAGGTGTACGGGCAGGCGGGGCCGGACGCCTTCCGGCTGGCCGACGTACCGAAGTCCCTCCAGGACGCGGTGAACGACCGGCAGAAGACGACGGCGGCGAACGACGCGGAGTACCACGTCTACTGGCAGCGGACGAAGCCGCGCGGCAATCCGTACCTGGTCGGCGGGACGCGGATCGTGGGCGGCGGGCCGACCGGCTACATGTACAAGTCGCTCGCGCAGGAACGGGACGACCTCAACGCGCTCGCCTGGTCGCTGACGATCGCGACGGGGCTGGCGCTGCTGGGCTCGGCGCTGCTGGCGCAGGCCGCGGCCCGTACGGTGCTCAAGCCCGTGCAGCGGCTGGGCGACGCGGCGCGCCGGCTGGGCGAGGGGGAGCTGGACCACCGGCTGGACGTGTCGGGCACGGACGAACTCGCCGATCTGGCGCACACCTTCAACAAGACGGCGGAGGCGCTGGAGAAGAAGGTCGCCGACATGAGCGCCCGGGAGGAGTCGAGCCGGCGCTTCGTCGCGGACATGTCGCACGAACTGCGCACGCCGCTGACGGCGTTGACGGCGGTCGCCGAGGTGCTGGAGGAGGAGGTCGACGACCTCGATCCGATGATCGCACCGGCGGTGGCGCTCGTCGTCAGCGAGACGCGGCGGCTGAACGACCTGGTGGAGAACCTGATGGAGGTCACCCGCTTCGACGCGGGTACGGCCCGGCTGGTGCTGGACGACGTGGACGTCGCCGACCAGGTCACGGCCTGCATCGACGCGCGGGCCTGGCTCGACGCGGTCGAACTCGACGCCGAGCGCGGCATCGTGGCGCGGCTCGACCCGCGCCGCCTCGACGTCATCCTGGCCAACCTGATCGGGAACGCGCTCAAGCACGGCGGCTCGCCGGTGCGGGTCAAGGTGGTCGTGGAGGGCGAGTGGCTGGTGATCGCGGTGCAGGACAACGGGCCGGGCATCCCGGAGGACGTCCTGCCGCACGTCTTCGACCGCTTCTACAAGGCGAGCGCGTCCCGTCCGAAGTCGGACGGGAGCGGGCTGGGCCTGTCGATCGCCATGGAGAACGCGCACATCCACGGCGGTGACATCACCGCCGCCAACGGGGCGGGGGGCGGGGCGCTGTTCACGCTGCGGCTGCCGGTGGACGTGGGGAAGGTGATCGCGGGTGAAGAGGCGTAGTTCCCTCCCTGTGGTGGCGCTGGTCTCGCTCTTGCTCTCGGGCTGCGTTTCCGGGTGCGGGATCAGGGCGACGACCGTGCCGGTGGACGTGGGTCCGGCGCCTTCGCGGGTGTCGTGCGACACCCCGGCGCAGCCGGGCGGGCAGAGCGGGGAGCAGGGCTTCCGGGCCACGGTCGAACTGGTCTGCGGATCGCAGCTGGTGGGCGTGGACCGGGTGGTTCCGGTACCGGAGAAGCGGGTGCTACGGGATCCCGTGGCGCTCGTCGCGCAGGCGCTGCTGGAGGCCCTGGAGCGGACGCCGTCCGGGGAGGAGCGGGACGCGGGCTTCACGACCGGGGTCCCGACGGGGCTGACGGCGGTCGCGCCGAGGGCGGGGGATCCGGCGGGCACGGTGCGGTTGAGCCGCAAGCCGGAGGACCTGCCGCCGGTGGCGCTGTCGCAGATCGTGTGCACGCTGGCGGGCAACGACGCCGTGTCGGCCGGGCCGGGCCCGGTCGTCCTGGGCGGCCCGAACGAGGACCCGCCGCGCGCCTGGGAATGCACGGACGCGGTCCGCTCCAGGCCGGAGTCGGTGCCGACATTGGGCGAGATCGTGCGGCCTTCTGGGGCGGCGGGGGGCTGAGGGGGGCCTCGGTGCCGTTGCGTGGGCGGGGCGCTGTTGTTGGGGCTCCGCCGCAGATCGGGCCCGCTATCTCCCCCTCGGGCTCCCCGGGCTCGGTCGGTGGTTGCCCACCCGCCCCCCTCAGCGGCGCAGCTGAGGTTCGGCAGCCGGCGGTCGGGGTCGGGCGGAGCGGCATTTTGCTCCGGTGGGTCGGCCTGCCGATCGGTGGCTTCGGGGGTCGGGATTCAAGTGGGGGGCATCAGGGAGGGTTTGGGGGTTTCCCGTCAGTCTCATCGTCTCTCCGTGGCGGGACGGCCTGTCAAGGGCGCTCCCTGCGGTCGCGTCGCTTCGCGATGGCCTTCGGCCACCCTTGACAGGCGGCCCGGCCACGGAAATACGAAGACTTCCGGG